>JANOXU010000010.1:0-2602 GCA_031418595.1 Burkholderiales bacterium | reverse complement strand
ATCGCCGACAACGGCCAAGGCATTGCGGGCGCCGCGTCGGGCGTGCGCATCCTGCCCGTGCGCGTGATCGGCAAGGGCGGCGGGTTTGATTCCGACATCGCCGCCGGCATGCTTTGGGCCGTGGGGCTTGATGTGCCCGGCCTGCCGCGCAACAACACGCCGGCACGCGTGCTCAACTTGAGCCTGGGCGGCGAAGGCCCCTGCGAAGCCTTCTACCTGGAAGCCATGCAGGCCGTTACCGAGGCCGGCGCGGTGGTGGTGGTGGCTGCCGGCAACAGCGCCGGGCGCGCCGTGGGTTCGCCCGCCAATTGCCCGGGCGCGATTGCCGTGGCGGGGCTGCGCCATGCCGGCAGCAAGGTGGGCTCTTCCGGTCTGGGGCCGGAAGTCACCCTCAGCGCACCGGGCGGCAACTGCGTCAACAACATCAATGCCGGCGAGCCTTGCCTGTACCCCATCGTCACCAGCAGCAACCTGGGCACGCGCGCGCCGTTGGCCGGTGGGTCGAGCTGGACCGACAGCTACAACATCAGCCTGGGCACGAGCTTTGCCGCACCGCTGGTGGCCGCCACCGTGGCGCTGATGCTGTCGGCCAGGAGCGACTTGACGCCCGCACAGGTGATCGACGCACTTCAGCGCAGCGCGCGGCCTTTCCCCACCAGCGGCGCCGACAGCGGCGACGGCACGGTGGTGCCGATGTGTCGCGCGCCGGACGGCACCGATCAGTTTCAATGTTATTGCCGCGAAGGCCTGTGCGGCGCCGGCATGCTCGACATGCTGGCCGCCGTGCAAACGGTGCTCACGCCGGACGCGCCTGAGGAGCTGGCGCGCCAGCTTATGAACTTCGGCGAGCGGGCCTACCCGCAGTACTTTCCGCAGCGCCCGGCGACGCAGTTCTCCAAGCCCTTTGTCTACCGCTACCACCCGGCCACGGGGGTATACCTGGGCGTGGTGGTGACCAGCGGCACGGGCTATGTGATGGACGGCGTGTATGTGCTGGGTGGACCATTTGGCGACACGCCGCTCTACGTGGGCCTGGTGCGCGACTTCATCGTGCCCAATGTGCCGACAACGGCCGGCGCAGCCGCACCCAAAGCAGCGCGCCGCTGAGCCAGGCTACCGCCGCGCCGCAGCCGCGCCATGTTGCGGTGCGCGCGGTGCCAAGGTGGTGCGCAGGCCTGTCGTGTGGCCGCGACGCCGCACCCGGGCGCAGGGGTTTGTCACGCCACCGACATCGGTTGGCACCCAGCATGTGGTCTGACGAATCGAGGCGCCACACACAATCCGCGCTGCGTTTCAAGTCGTAGTTCCTCTGGCTGAGCAACACCCCTGCGCTGCGGCATAGGGCTTGCATGCCTGCTAGAGTTTTCCGCACCGGCCCGCTCTGGGCCGACACCATTCATTTCGAGGGCCACACCATGCATCACCCCACTCCGTTTTGGACGGGCTTCACCCGTACCGCCTTGAGCGCCGCCGTGGCCATGGTTGTGGCCGCACCTGCGCTGGCGCAGAACACCACCTCTGCGGTGGGCGGGCAGATCACCGGCGCCGACGGCCGCGCCGTGGCGGGCGCCAGCGTCAACGTGCGTCACATCGAGTCGGGCTCCAGCAGCAATGCGGTGACCGATGCCGACGGCCGCTACAGCGTGCGCGGCCTGCGTGCGGGCGGGCCCTACAGCGTCACGGCCACCGGCCGTGGGGTGACCGAGAAGCGCGACAACCTGTTCCTCTCGCTGGCCGAGTCGCTGTCGCTGGACTTGGTGCTGGGTGCACCGCCGGCGCAGACCGTCACCATCACAGGCGCAGGTGTTGGCAACGACCGCATCAACCGCTCGGCCATGGGTGCGGGCACCAACATCGGCACGCGTGAGCTCAGCACCTTTGCGTCGATTCAGCGCAGCCTTCAGGACTACGCGCGCGCCGACCCACGCCTGTCGCAGACTGAGAAAGAGCGCGGCGAGGTCTCGGCAGCCGGCCAGAACAGCCGCTACAACTCGATCACCATCGACGGCGTGCGCATCAGCGACTCGTTCGGCCTGGAAGCCAACGGTCTGCCGACCATCAAGCAGCCGATCTCGATCGACGCCATCCAGGCGGTACAGGTCAACATCTCCAACTACGACGTGACGCAGCAGGGCTACACCGGCGCCAACATCAACGCCGTCACCAAGAGTGGCACCAACGAGTTCAAGGGCAGCATCTATCACGTCTACCGTGACGACAGCCTTTCTGGCGACCGCTTCTTCCGCCGGCCTGATCGCTACGTGGCGCCGCCGGTGTTTGAAGACACCACCACGGGCTTCACGCTGGGCGGCCCGATCATCAAAGACAAGTTGTTCTTCTTTGCCAGCTACGAAGAGCTCAAGAGCAACCGCAACGCGCCTATCTTCGGGCCGATCGGTGCGGGCTTGACCGACGTCGGCATCACGCAGGCGCAGATTGCTGCGGCGCAAGCGGCGGCGAGGGCCAAGGGCTTCGACATCGGCAGCTTCAGCTCGCAGGGCGACCTGAGCGTGAAGGACACGCTGCTCAAGCTGGACTGGAACATCAGCGACACGCACCGTGCCAACGTGCGCTACTCGAAGACCGAAGAGGCCAACCCGAT
>JANOXU010000009.1:0-65010 GCA_031418595.1 Burkholderiales bacterium | reverse complement strand
TTTTCAGCGGCTTCCTTCAAACGTTGCAAGGCCAGCACGTCCTTGGTCAGGTCCACGCCCTGATCCTTCTTGAACTCGGCCACGATGAAGTCGATGATGCGCTGGTCGAAGTCTTCGCCGCCCAGGAAGGTGTCGCCGTTGGTGGACAGCACCTCGAATTGCTTTTCGCCGTCAACGTCGGCGATCTCGATGATCGAGATGTCGAACGTGCCGCCGCCCAGGTCGTAGACCGCGATCTTGCGGTCGCCCTTGCCGTGCTTGTCCAGGCCGAAGGCCAGCGCCGCGGCGGTGGGTTCGTTGATGATCCGCTTCACGTCCAGGCCGGCGATGCGCCCGGCGTCTTTGGTGGCCTGGCGCTGGCTGTCGTTGAAGTAGGCGGGCACCGTGATCACGGCTTCGGTGACTTCCTCGCCGAGATAGTCTTCGGCCGTCTTCTTCATCTTGCGCAGCACCTCGGCGCTCACCTGCGGCGGCGCGAGCTTCTTGCCGCGCACTTCAACCCAGGCGTCGCCATTCTCGGCCGCGGCAATGCGGTAGGGCATCAGGTCGATGTCCTTTTGCACTTCTTTCTCGGTGAACTTGCGCCCGATCAGGCGCTTGACGGCATACAGCGTGTTGCGCGGGTTGGTCACGGCCTGGCGCTTGGCCGAGGCGCCGACGAGGATCTCGCCGTCTTCTTGATAAGCGATGACCGACGGCGTGGTGCGCGCGCCTTCGCTGTTTTCAATGACCTTGGGCGTGTTGCCCTCCATGACCGACACACACGAATTGGTGGTGCCCAGGTCAATGCCGATGATCTTTCCCATGATGTGCTCCGTGAAGGTTGAATCTGTGTTTGAGTTGTGGGTGAGGCGCCGGCTTTCAAGCCAGGCGTGCTCGATGCAGCGCTACTTCGGTGCCGCCACTGTGACCAGCGCCGGGCGCAACACGCGCTCGGCGATGAGGTAGCCCTTTTGCAGCACGCTGACCACCGTGTTGGCGTCTTGCTCGGCCGGCACCACGCTGATGGCCTGGTGCTGGTGCGGGTCGAATTTGGTGCCAGCGGGCGGGCTGATGGGCAAGACCTTGTTGCGCTCTAACGCCGCGCTCAACTGGCGCAGCGTGGCCTGCACGCCTTCAAGCACCTGCTCGGGCGTGGCGTCGGGCCGCGCGATGGCGGCTTCGAGGCTGTCTTTCACCGGCAGCAGGCTCTCGGCAAAAGCGTCGATGGCGAACTTGCGCGCCTTGCTGGTTTCTTCCTCAGCGCGGCGCCGCGTGTTCTCGGCCTCGGCCTTGGCACGCAGGTACATGTCAGACACCTGGGCGTGCTTTTGCTCCAGCTCGACCAGGCGGGCCTCGGCGCTGGGGGACAGGTCAGAAAAAGGGTTGTCGCTGGCGGCGCTGGCCGGGTTGGGTTCAGCTTTGGAGTCTTCGTTGGGGTTGTCTGCGGTCATGATGGTTTGGGCGAATTCGGTTCAGTCAGATCCTGGGCCAACACCTGAGGGCGATGCCCCATGTTTCAAGCAGGATTTTTCACACTTGGCAGGCCCTGCCAGGCGGCTACGTTCATTCGGGGTCGTCGATGCTGGCGCTCCAGCGTTGCCAGTCACCGAGCACGCGGCGGTCGCGCTTGGTGGGCCGCCCATCGGTCAGGGTTTGCGCCGGCTCCACGCCTTGGGCGCGCGCCTGCGCGGCGGCCTGGACGCGCAGCAGGCTTTCAGGCGTTTCTTCATACAAGGCCTGGGCCACTGGCGCCGGGCCGCGCAAGGCGCTCAAGCCACGCACGATCACGGTGCGCGGCGTGCTGCCGTGACGCAGTTCCAGTTCATCGCCCACGCGCAGTTCCCGCGCCGGTTTTGCCGCCTGGCCGTTGACCTGGACGCGGCCCTTGTCGATTTGCTCCACGGCCAGCGCGCGGGTCTTCATGAAGCGCGCCGCCCACAGCCATTTATCAAGGCGCAGTCGGTCAAGGGCTTGCGGCATGGCGGCGAGGCAGCGTGCTTTGAATTGGGGCCTACTGCGGCGCGCCCAGAGCGCGGGCGCGGCGCGCTTGCTCGGCCAGCGCCGCAGCATCCGGCGCGCCGGTGGGCCAGCCTTGCAGGTGCTGCTGCGCCAGGTCAGCCAAGGCCTGGATCCATTCATGCTGGTCGTTCAGGCAGGGCACGTAGTGGAACGCCTTGCCGCCAGCGGCCAGGAAGGCATGGCGCGCTTCCTGGTTGATCTCTTCCAGCGTCTCCAGGCAGTCTGCGGGGAAGCCCGGACAGACCACGTCAACCCGGTGTACGCCGTCGCGCGCCAACTGCTGCAAGGTGGGTTCGGTGTAGGGCTGCAACCATTGGGCGCGCCCCAACCGGCTTTGAAAGGTGACGCGGAACTCGCTGTCCTTCAGACCCAAGGCCTGGGCCAGCAAGCGGGCGGTTTGCAGGCATTCGCAGTGGTAGGGGTCGCCCAACTCAAGGCTGCGCTGGGGCAGGCCGTGAAAGCTCATCACCAGCATGGGGCCGCGGCCCGCGTCGAGCCAATGCGTTCGCACGCGTTTGGCCAGCGCCTGGATGTAGCCCGGGTCGGCCCCAAACCGCTGGATGAAGCGGAACTCGGGCACCACCCTTGCTGCGCCGGCCCAGCGGGCCACGGCGTCGAAGGTGCTGGCCGTGGTGGCCGCGGCATATTGCGGGTACAGCGGCAGCACCAGCACGCGCTGCACCCCTTGTTCGCGCAATGCGCTCAAGGCCGCGCCAATGGCCGGTTGCCCGTAACGCATGGCTGGCAGCACGGGTACTGCATGGCCGCGCTCGCCCAGATAGCCCTGCAACAGCGCGGCCTGCTTGTGCGTCCACAGGGCCAGGGGTGAGCCTTCGGGTTGCCAGATGCTGGCGTACTTGGCCGCGGAGCGCGCCGGGCGGGTGCGCAGGATCACGCCGTGCAGGATCAACCACCACAACGGGCGCGGGATCTCCACCACGCGCGGATCCCACAAGAACTCGCGCAAATAGCGGCGCACGGCGCTGGCCGTTGGCGCAGCCGGTGTGCCCAGGTTGACCAACAGCACCGCGGTGCGTTGCGGTGTGCCGTGTTGGTGGGGCGGTTCAGGGCGCCAGCGCATGGGTAAGTGGGTTGGAGTACTAGGGCAGCAGGCCCAGCGCAGACAAGCCGGCGCGCAGGCCGGCCGCATTGACGGGCTTGGGCCAGCACGCGCTGAAGCCGCCCTGGTGCGCCTGTTGCGGCAGCGCCGGGCTCAGATCGGCACTGCACAGCACCGCCAGTGTGGCGGCCTGGCCGGGCAGGCCGCGCAGTTGGCGCAGCAGCTCGAAGCCATCGGCGCCAGGCAAATTCAGGTCGATCACCCAAAGCGTTGCTGCCCATTCGCGCGCCAGCGTCACAGCCGGCCCGGGCGCGTCGGCGCAGCGCCATTCGACACCGGCCACATCGGCGCAGGCGGCCTCGAACAACAAGGTGTTGATGCGGTCGTCGTCAACGTAGAGCAGGCGCATGGTGTTCAAGATCAGGCTGCGGCGCAGCGATAGACCTCGAAGCCGACGAACGCCGACGTGGCTTCGGCCGGCGAGCCGCCCAGGCCGATGGCACCCGCACCATGCAGCAAGCAACTGCCGCGGCGCAGGCTCACCACTTCGCCATCGGCAAACTGAACATGGGTGCCGTTGTAGCTGAGGTCGCTGAGCTGAAAACAGCCACCGTGCCAATCGACCCGTGCATGCAGGCGCGACACGCGCGAATCGTCGACCCGAAAACCGGCCTGCGGGCTGCGACCCACGACCAGCGGCAACTGGCTGACGTCGAACTGCATGCGCGTGCCGGCCCAGGCCAGGGCGATGGTGTCCGGGTCCACGCCCGCTGCCGGGGGTTCGCCGAACAAGGTGGCCGCCGTGTCGCTGGCGCGCTTGGGGCCTTGCGCATAGACCAACACCGGCTCGCTGCGCCCACGCAGGCCGATGCGGTCGAGGCTGCGAAAACGCTGCGCCAGCGGCTCGGGCAGGCCGGCCAGCACATCGGCGGTGATCAGGATTTCGTTGTCGCCGGCGTGGTCGAGCAACCGGGCGGCAACGTTCACGGCGTCGCCATAGCAATCGCCCCCTTGCTCCACCACCTCGCCGCGCGCCACACCGATCTGTAAGCGCAGCGCGTCACTGCCCGCGGCGGCCACGCCGGTGGGCGTGCCTTGTTCGAGTGCCTCACGCATCTGCATTCCGGCGCGCACCGCGTCGCTGGCTTGCTCGAACACGGCCATCAGGCCATCGCCCAACGTTTTGACCACGCGCCCCTGCGCCGGCGCCACCAGCGCTTGCATGGTGGCGATGCAGCGCGTGACCACGGCCGTGGCCTGCGCATTGCCGAGCGTTTCGTACAGCGCGGTGCTGCCGCGCATGTCGGCGAACAGCACGCAACGCTGAGCCAGTTGATTCATGCCAGAACGCGCGGCCGTGTTGCGCTCAGAGGTTGTCCAGGTACGTGCGCAGCTTGTGGCTGCGCCGCAGGCTGCGAAGCGTTCGCTGCGCGACCGCTGGGCCTGCGGCCCAACGACCCCGGCCAATCTGTTGCGCCTGCGGCTTCACAGATTGTCCAGGTACGTGCGCAGCTTGTCCGATCGACTCGGGTGTTTGAGCTTGCGGATCGCCTTGGCTTCGATCTGGCGGATGCGCTCGCGCGTCACGTCGAATTGCTTGCCCACTTCCTCGAGCGTGTGGTCGGTGCTCATCTCGATACCGAAGCGCATGCGCAGCACCTTGGCTTCGCGCGGCGTGAGGCTGTCGAGAATATCTTTCACCACGTCGCGCAGGCCGGCCTGCATGGCGGCATCCACCGGGGCCACGTTGTTGGTGTCTTCGATGAAGTCGCCCAGGTGCGAATCGTCGTCGTCGCCGATCGGCGTTTCCATCGAGATCGGCTCCTTGGCGATCTTCATGATCTTGCGGATCTTGTCCTCGGGCATCTCCATCTTCTCGGCCAGCGTGGGCGCATCGGGCTCGTAGCCGAATTCCTGCAAATGCTGGCGGCTCAGGCGATTCATCTTGTTGATGGTTTCGATCATGTGCACCGGAATGCGGATCGTGCGCGCCTGGTCGGCAATGCTCCTCGTGATGGCCTGGCGAATCCACCAGGTGGCATAGGTGCTGAACTTGTAGCCGCGCCGGTATTCGAACTTGTCCACCGCCTTCATCAGGCCGATGTTGCCTTCTTGAATCAGGTCAAGAAATTGCAAGCCGCGGTTGGTGTACTTCTTGGCGATGGAAATCACCAGGCGCAAATTGGCCTCGATCATTTCCTTCTTGGCTTCGCGCGAGGCGCGCTCGCCCTCGTTCATCTTGCGGTTGATTTCCTTCAGGTCTTCCAGCGGCACCACGGCCTTGGATTGCAGGTCGATCAGCTTTTGCTGCAGTTCCTGAATTGGGGGCAGGTTGCGCGCCATCACGGTGGCGTAGGGCTTGCTGCCCGCGGCTTCTTTCTCAGCCCACTTCAGGTTCAGCACGTTGGCCGGGAAGGTCTGGATGAAGTGCAACTGCGGCATGCCGCACTTGTCGACCACGATCTTGCGGATCTCGCGCTCGTAGCGGCGCACGTCATCGACCTGGCTGCGCAGGATGTTGCACAGCTTCTCGATCGTCTTGACGGTGAAGCGCACCGTCATCAAGGTCTGGCTGACTTGCTGCTGGGCCTTGTTGTACGGCGCTGAACGGTAACCGTCGCGTTCATAGGCCTTGTGCATGTGCTCGAAGTGCGCGCGCAGTTCACCGAAGCGCACCAGGGCGGCGACCTTCAACTCTTCGAGCTTCTTGGTCAGCGCCTTGCTGCCACCGGCGCCGTCATCGTCGTCGTCTTCGTCGAACTCGTCGAAGTCTTCTTCGGCCACGTAGTCGTCGGCCTCGTCGTCGGAGACGAACCCGTCAACGACTTCAGAGATCTTCATCTCGCCCGCGCCAATGCGCACCGACATGGCCAGCAGCTCGGCAATCGTGGTGGGCGAGGCGCTGATGGCCAGCATCATCGACTGCAAGCCGCCTTCGATGCGCTTGGCGATCTCGATTTCACCCTCGCGCGTGAGCAACTCCACCGTGCCCATTTCGCGCATGTACATGCGCACCGGGTCGGTGGTGCGGCCGAATTCAGAGTCCACCGTCGACAACGCGGCTTCGGCGGCTTCTTCGGCCTCTTCTTCGGTGGCCGTGGTGGCGCCACCGCCGGCAATCAGCAGCGTGGCGGCGTCGGGCGCCTGTTCGTACACCGCGATGCCCATGTCATTGAGCATCGACACAATGGCTTCGAGGATTTCGGGGTCGACCAGCTTTTCAGGCAGGTGGTCGTTGATTTCCTGGTGCGTGAGGAAGCCGCGCGTCTTGCCCATCTTGATGAGCGTCTTGAGCTCATGGCGCCGCTTGGCAACCTCTTCTTCGGTGAGGGTGGCTTCTTCGAGGCCGAACTCGCGCATCAACGCGCGCTCCTTGGCGCGCGAGACCTTCATGCGCAGCGGCTTGGCCTTGGTCTCGGTCTCGGAACCGGACTTGGTGTCGACATCGGGTTCGGCGTCGGCTTCCAGGTCGGCAAAGTCATCGTCGCCGGTCATTTCAGGCTTGGGCGCGGTGGGCTCAGGCGACTTGGCGCCCTTCTTGCCTTTGGCGGCCGGGGCGGGAGCAGCCGCCTTGGCGGGCGGCTTGGCCGCAGGTTTTGGCGCGGCGGCCTTGCCTGCCGCGGGCACAACCGCCAGCGCGGTGCTGGGTTTGGCCGTCGGCTTGGCTGCGGTGGGCGCTGCCGGCTTGACCGTGGCCGGCGCAGCCGATACGCCGGCCTTCTTCTCGGTGCTCGATGGTGCTGCCGGCTTGCCTTTGGCCGCGGGCGCAGGGAGTGTGGCCTTGGGCGGCGGTGCAGGTTTCTTGGCAGTCATGGAGTTCCTCTCGTCACGGGTTGGCAGGCCCACCCTTGCAGCGCCGGGCATGCCGCGGGTTGCAGTGCGTTCGCTGTGCCGCCAGCGGCTGCTGTGGCAAGGCGAACGAACTGCCCGGGGCAACGGGCATGGGGGTGCGGCTTGGGCTTACAGGCCCTGTGCTGGACACGGGCGCCGCATTCCTGGAGGTGGGTGTTGGCCGGTTTGGGGGAACCCTTGTCGAGGGTGGCCGGGAACCTGAGGACATGCGGCAAAGCCTGCGCTTGCGCTTGCGGTAAGCCAAGGATTATAACGTGCCAACCTCAGAGAACCTGCGTTGGAACCGGCGTGCAGGCTGTGGCGCAGCTTCAGGATGCGGCCGTCTTCAGCGCGTTCAGCCGCGCCAGCACGGCGCTGTACTCGGCGCGCGCCGCAGGGTCACTGCCGGCCTGCGCTGCCAGCTCGTGCGAGCGGGCCACAAGCTGCTCGCGCCACAACAGGTTGACCACGCTGCGCAGGTCTTCAAACGCGCCTTCGTCTTGCGCCGCCA
Source organism: Burkholderiales bacterium (assembly GCA_031418595.1). GTDB lineage: Bacteria > Pseudomonadota > Gammaproteobacteria > Burkholderiales > Burkholderiaceae_C > Rubrivivax. The sequence goes on along the minus strand of JANOXU010000009.1, from coordinate 57,607 downwards.
TGCGGCCCATCACACGCTGGGCGGCGGCTTGCAACGCATGCCCGTGCAAGGCCGCTTCGAGCGTGCCCCAGGGCTGCGGGCCGTGCTCATGCAGCTGGCGTTCCAGCCAGGCACACAGCTCGCCGTCGTTGCTGGGCAACCGGTGCAACAGGTCATGGTCTTGCGGGCTGAGGCGATCCCACCATTCGTTGTGTTGCAGCAGCAAACACAGCGCATGCTCGGCCGGGCCGGCCGGGCGGCTGCGCAGCTTGGTTGCTGGCACGGCGGTGCGTTGGGGCGGCACGCGCCCGCGTGGCGCTGTGGTGCGCTGGCCGACACCCCAGGCTTCTGCCAGGTCAGCCACATCCATCTGGCCCAGGCTGGCCAACTCGGCCAGCACCTGGCGCTTGAGCACGCCGGCATCCGGCAAGGCCTGCCACAGCGGGCGCGCATTGGCCAGTAGCCGCGCGCGGCCTTCCGGCGTGGCCATGTCGCAGCCCTCGCCGGCCACGTTGGTGAGCTGGCGCGACAGGGCCAGCGCCTGCTTGATCTGCAACTCAAATGCCGGCGCGCCGTGTTCACGCACAAACGAGTCCGGGTCATGCTCGGGCGGCAGAAACAGGAAGCGGAATTGCCGCGTGTCGCTGGCATGGGGCAGGGCCGCTTCGAGGGCACGCGCCGCCGCCCGGCGGCCGGCGGCATCGCCATCAAAACTGAAGACGATGGAGTCGGTGAAGCGCAGCAGTTTCTGAATGTGCTCGGCCGTGCACGCCGTGCCCAAGGTGGCCACGGCGTTGCTGATGCCCAGTTGCGCCAGCGCCACCACGTCCATGTAGCCTTCGACCACCAGTGCATGGCCGCGCGCACGCAAGCCTTGCCGGGCCTCGAACAAACCGTACAGCTCGCGGCCCTTCACGAACAGCGGGGTTTCGGGCGAGTTCAGGTATTTCGGCTCGCCCTGGTCGAGCACCCGGCCGCCAAAGCCGATGACCTCGCCCTTGACCGAGCGGATGGGGAACATGATGCGGCCACGAAAGCGGTCGTAGCGCTTTTGCTCATCGCCTACATCACCGCTGAGGATGACCAGGCCCGACTCCACCAGCAGCGGGTCGTCATAACGGGCAAAGGTGGTGGCCAGCGGGCGCCAGCTGTCGGGTGCGTAGCCGATGCCGAACTGGCGCGTCACCTCGCCGCTCAGGCCACGGCGCTTGAGGTAGGCCACGGCGGCATTGCCGGTCTTGAGCTGTTCACGATAAAAGCCGGCCGCGTGTTCCAGCACTTCACCCAGCGACGCCTGGCGCGCGCGGGCCTGCTGCGCACGGTTGCGCGACTCGGGGTCTTCGTCTTCCTGCGGCACGTTCATGCCCACCGTGCCAGCCAGTTCTTTCACCGCCTCGATGAAGCCCAGGCCGCCTTGTTCCATGAGAAAACCGATGGCGTTGCCGTGGGCGCCGCAGCCGAAGCAGTGATAGAACTGTTTGGCCGCGCTGACGCTGAAGCTCGGCCCTTTTTCAGCATGGAAGGGGCACAGCCCCATGTGGTTGGCGCCGGCCTTGCGCAGTTGCACCTGGCGCCCGACGATCTCGACGATGTCGACGCGGGCAAGCAGTTCTTCAACAAAGGCGGGTGGGATCACGCGGGCAGTCTAAGCCGCCGCCACGCTGGCCCAACCAGCTCGCCAGCGGGCGCGCCCGCTACTCGCCGGGTTGGCCTGCGATGCGGTACACCGTTGCCCCCGGGGTGCCCGCCGCAGCCAAAGCAAACAGGCCGCGGTATTCGCGCACCCAACCGGCCACTGTGGCTGCGGGCATGGGCATGGCGATGCCGGTGCCCTGGCCGATGTTGCAGCCCAAGTCGAGCAGGGTGCGCGCTTGGGCGGGCGACTCCACGCCTTCGGCCACCACCACGCACTGGAAGGTGCGCGCCAGGCCGATCACGCCTTCAACGATGGCGCGGTCTTGCGCGTCGTCGAGCATGTGGTGCACGAAGGAACGGTCAATCTTCAGCACATCCACCGGTAAACGTTTCAGGTAACTCAGGGTGGAATACCCGGTGCCGAAGTCATCGAGCGCGAAGCGCACGCCCAAGCTGCGGCAGCGCGTGAGCAGCTCCGACGTGGCGTCGATGTCGGCCTGCGCCGCGGTTTCCAAGATCTCCAGCTCCAGCGACGTGGCCAGCGGCTCGGCATGGCGCGCCAGCAATTCAGACAAGCGCTGCGCGAAATCAGTTTCTTGCAGGTGCCGTGCGGTGACGTTGACGCTGACAGACAGGTCCAGCCCATCGCGCCGCCACTGCGCCAGGTGATCCAGCGCCTGGCCGATCACCCAGTCGCCGATGCGCGCCGACAGCCCGGTGTTTTCGATCAGCGGCACAAACTGCAGCGGCGCGATCAGGCCATGCTGCGGGTGGTTCCAGCGCAGCAGGGCTTCCATGCCCAGCACGCGGCCGCTGCGCATGTCGACCTTGGGTTGGTAGTAAAGCAAGAATTCGTCCCGGTCCAGCGCCTCTTGCACGCGCCCGATGGCCATCACCCGCTCTTCAGTGCGCCGCCGGTGCTCGGGGTCGAAGAACTGGTAGCCGTTGCGCCCGGCCTGTTTGGCGCCATACATGGCATGGTCGGCGTGGCGCAGCAGGGTGTCGGCGTCGCTGTGGTCGAGCGGATACACCGTGGCGCCCAAGCTGGCGGTCACCAACACCGGGTCGAGTGCAACGTCGATCACATACGGCTGCGTCACCACCCGCAGCACGCGCTGCACCGCCAGGCGCGCTTCTTCCATCGTGGCCGCACGCAGCAGCAACACGAATTCGTCGCCACCGATGCGCCCGGCGGCATCAGACCAGATCTCGTTGCTGCGCAGCGTGCCGCGCAGCCGCCCGGCCAGTTCAACCAACAGGCGGTCACCGGCTGCATGGCCGAAGCGGTCGTTCACAGGCTTGAAGCGGTCGAGGTCGATGTAGCACACGACCAGCAAATAGCCATCGCCGTCGGCCGCGCGCATGGCCGCGGCCAACAGTTCTTGCAAGCGCGCGCGATTGGGCAAGCGGGTGAGTTCATCGAAGTGAGCCTGGCGCTCCAGCCGGTCGCGTTGCAGGCGTGATTCGGTGATGTCTGAAATGACGAGCACGTGGTACTTCAGGGCACCGTCAGGCCCCTTCACCGTGGAGATGGTGGCGGCCAGTGTGCACGCCTCGCCGCTGCGCCGGCGTTCAACGAATTCGCCGCGCCAGCCGCCCGTGGCGCGCAGGCTGTCCCACATCGCGCTGCGCTGCTGGCGCGCCAAGGGGTCGGGCGGCGCGGGGCGCAGCAACGAGGGCACGGTGCCCATCAACTCATGCCGCGGCACGCCCAGGATCTGCGAATACGCCGGGTTGGCGTCGAGCACGCGCAGTTCAGCGTCGGTGATCAACAAGCCTTCATGCAGGTGCTGAAACAGGCTGGCGGAGAGCCGCTCGCGTTCCAGCGCATCACGGCGTGACGAGGTTTCCTCGGCCGTGGCCACCAGGCGCACCGCCCGGCCCTTGGCATCGCGCTCGGCAGTGAGCAGGCGCAGTTCGAGCCAGCGCCAGCCTTCGTCGCCGCGCACACGCAACTCTTGCTGCACGCTTTGCACCTGGCCCGCGCGCAATTGCTCCAGTGCACGCAACAGGGCCGGGTGGTCATCGGGGTACACCTGGCTCAACCAACGTTCAGGGGCGCCCGATTCGCTGCCCAGCAAGGCCTGCCACTGTGCGGTGGCCTCGTTGTCATGGCGGTCCAAGCGCCACTCGGCCACACCCAAGCCGGTGCCATCCAGCGCCAGCCGCCAGCGTGCCTCGAGCAAGCGCAATTCGCTGGCCAGCGCATGCACGAGCAAGGTGATGGCGAGCAAGGTCACGACATAACCCCACAACAGCGGGAACGCCGATTCAGGCGCCAATGCCGCAAAGGGACCGAACGAATAGCCCGTAGCCACGATGGCGGCCAAGCCCAAGGCACAGGTGGCCCAAGAGGCAATGGCGATGCCGACTCGGCGCACCAGGCCAGCCAGCAACAAATGAGGCACGTAAGCCAGGGCCAGCCAGAGGGTTTCGTGCCCACTGCGCCGGGCGGCGAAGGCCAGGCCACCACAGGCCAAGGCGATCAGCGCCAGCACCACGGCGTCACGGCCGGGCCGAGCCAGGCGAGCCAGGCGCGTATTGGGCAGGAGAAGGGTCAGCAGCGGCACCGCTACCAGCAGCAGGCCCACCGCATCGGCAGCCCACCACTGCAGGAACATGGCCAGTGGCGCCGGGCGCACCTCACTGCCCCATAGCCACAACCCGGCTTCACCCGCGACAGCGGCGACGAACGCGCCGCCCACCACGGCGCCCAGCAAGCGGTGCACGTCGCGCCGGCGCAGCAGGGCAGGGTCGAAGGCCGTGAGTTGCAGGGTTCGCGCAGCCAAGGCCAGGCCAGCGCTGGCGCCCAGGGCCAGCGCCAAACTCAGGTTGAGCGCCATTGCGCCCTGCCACAGTGCCAAGAACAAACCCAGAAAGACGGCCGGCACCAAGCCCAGACCGCCGCGCACGAGGGCGGCCAGCCCCACCCCCATGGCCGCCCACAGCGGCGCGGTTTGCGGGTGAAAGACCGGCCAATGCGGGCTGGCCACAGCCACCGCGAACACCACGAGCACGACGCCGGCGTTCAGGCACAACCAGCGCCAATCAAGGGTGGCGCGCAGGCTTGGCAGGAAAGCGGGGGGTTTGGGCAAGTCAGGCGCCTTGCGAGGTGGCGCGATCAGGCAGTGAGCGATCAAATGCGCGCATGGGCGCCGATGTTAGCGGCCCGCAGCGGCCGCGCAGCGCCTGAACAGAGGGGGCCTTGCAGGCCCTTGCATGCCAGCAAGGCCAGGCGCAACAGGCCCGATGCGGCGCCAGCGTTTGCGCTGCACGGTGCAGCGTTGCGCGGCCAGAAGCCAATCAAACCGTGAAATCGGCCAGCTTCTTGCCTGCGGCCAATTCGGCGCGCAACCATTTGGGCTGCAGGCCCCGGCCGCTCCAGGTTTCACCACTCTTGGGGTGCCTGTATTTGGCCGCCACCTTCTTGCCGGCATTGGTGCGCTTGGGAGCGGCCACCGTACCAGCGGCGCGTGCGCTGAGGTCTGAAACCACCAAACCATGGGCGGCCATCAGTTCACGGATTTGGCCGATCGCGTCGTGTTTCTGCGCGCGCTGGGCGGTTTGAATTTTCTTGTCGATGGCCGCGCGTTGTGCCAGCAAGTCCTTGACTGATTCCATGGAAGGGCTCCGATTTTGAGTAGTTGGGAGCCCCGAGTTTAACCACGCACATGTCGCGCCAACGCTGTTTGATACTGGGATTATCGATAACCCACCCGGTCGAGCATTTGCTGCACCTTGACCTGGTTCATGCCGATCACGGCAACCGGCACGTTGTCGGCTTTGAATTTTCCCAACTGCTGCAACGCCGGATTGTTGACGGTCAACGCCGGCACCGCAGGCCATTCGTTGTTGCCCTCGGCGAAGTAGCGCTGGGCCGAATCGCTGGCCAGGTATTCCAGGAACCTCAGCGCCTGCTGCGGCTGGCGTGAATAACGGGCCACCGCGCCGCCCGCGATATTCACATGCGCACCGGCGCCACGCTGGTCGGGGAACAGCACGCCCAGGCGCTGCATATCCTGTTGATCCTGCGGTTTGATTGACCGCATCTTGCGCGCCAGGTAATAGGTGTTGACCAGCGCCACGGCGCACTCGCCACTGGCCACGCCTTGAAGTTGATCGGTGTCGCCACCCTTGGGCGCGCGCGCCATGTTGGCCACCAAGCCGGCCAACCAGGTTTGCGTGGCGGCCGGCCCGAGGTGTTCGGCCATCGCACCGAACAGCGACAGGTTGTACGGGTGCGACCCCGAGCGCGTGCACAGCCGCCCCTTGTTGATGGGTGCGGCCAGTTTCTCGTAGGTATCCACGTCTGCGGGCGCGACGCGGGTGTTGTCATAAACGATCACCCGGGCCCGGGTTGAAAACCCAAACCAGCTCGACCCGTCAGCCTCTTGCTTGCTGCGCAATGCCGCCGGAATGCGGGTTTCAAGCAGCTTGCTGCGGATGGGGAGAAATAACCCGTCAACCTGGGCACGCCAGAGCCTGGCCGCATCCACCAGCAAGATCACATCGGCCGGGCTGGCCGAGCCCTCGCTTTTCAGGCGCGCCAGCAGCCCGGCGTCGTCAGCGTCAATGCGGTTGATGCCGATGCCCGTGGCGCGGGTGAAATCGGCGTACAGCGCCTCATCAGTTTGATAGTGACGGGCTGAGTACAGGTTCAAAACCTGATCTTGGGCCTGCGCCGCTGCGCTGAACAAACATGCGGCTAGAAACAGCCGGCGCAGTACGGCAAGTGGTTGCGGCAGCAATGTGGACATGGGCAATCCTGGTCGTCGATCTGGCCAGAATCATACATGCAAATGAGAATTATTCGCAATAACGTTGATGGCAACCGGCGCTGTGCGCAGCCGGCAGGCGTGCACAGTCAGCGCGGTCAGCCCAGCTCAGCGCCGCGAATGTGCGGCGCCTTCAGGTCGTTGGCGGCACATATCCGGTGGGCTGATCCACCCCGCCGCCAAAGAAGAACTGCTCCATCTGCCGTGCCAGGTATTGGCGCGCGCGCAAGTCGGCCAGGTTCAAGCGGTTTTCGTTGACCAGCATGGTCTGGTGCTTCTTCCACAACTCAAACGCTTCGGCACAGACGTTGTCGTAGATGCGTTTGCCCAGTTCGCCGGGGTAGGGCGCGAAGCTCAGGCCCGGCGCTTCCTTTTTCAGATGTACGCACTGCACCATTCGGGTCATGCTTTAACTCCTTGATGAACAGGCGGCGGAGCGCCGCGGCAATGCTGAACAAGTCCCCGCGGATGGGCGCGCCTCGATTTGGGATGGCCTGCAAGGCGCAAGCCACAGCCATAGCCGGCGCTATGGCGAGGATATGCAACGCCGCAGGGCGCCCAAAGCGAGGACTGAGGCCGGACGTGGCTCGCCCACAGGCGAGCCACGCCTACCGAAGGCCAGGCCGCCTGCATTAGGCACGGCGCGCACGCCGCGAGGGACTTGTTCAGCATTGCCTTAACTCAGTTTCTTGACCAGCACCTGCGAGCGCCGATCCCAGTTGTATTTTTTCTTGCGCGCGTCGGGCAAACGTTCCGCGTCAGCCGGCGCGAAGCCGCGTTTGATGAACCAGTGCATGGTGCGCGTGGTGAGCACGAAGATGCTTTCAAGCCCGGCGGCCTTGGCGCGCTGCTCGATGCGCTTCAAGATGCGTTCACCGTCGCCCTGGCCCTGCACATGCGGGCTCACGGTGAGCGCGGCCATCTCTCCGGTGCGCGCTTCCGGGTAGGGGTACAGCGCGGCGCAGCCGAAGATCACACCGTCGTGTTCGATGACGGTGTAGTTGCCGATGTCGCGCTCGATCTCGGTGCGTTCGCGCCGCACCAGGGTGCCGTCGCGCTCAAACGGCTCGATCAATTGCAGGATGCCGCCCACATCATCAGGCGTGGCCTCGCGCAGGCTTTCGAGTTTTTCATCGACCACCATGGTGCCGATGCCGTCGTGCGTGAAGACCTCCATCAACAACGCGCCGTCTACCGCGAAGGGCAGGATGTGCGAGCGCTCCACGCCGCCTTCACAGGCACGCACGCAATGCTGCAAATAAAACGCCGTGTCGTTGGGCTGGGTGGGGCGCGGCAGGCGATCGAGCAGCTTCTTGGCGTCGGCCAGCGCGAGTTCGGTGTCGATGCCGCTGGCCGCGTCGTTCACGTCCTCGCGAATGCCGTCCACCTCCGTCAGAAAGATCAGCTTGTCGGCTTGCAAGGCGGTGGCGGTGCTGGTGGCCACGTCTTCCATCGTCAGGTTGAAGGCTTCGCCGGTGGGTGAAAAGCCGAATGGGCTGAGCAACACCAGCGCCCCGATGTCCATCGCCCGGCGCACGGCCGCGGCGTCTACCCGGCGCACCACACCGCTGTGGCCGAAGTCCACGCCGTCAATGATGCCCACTGGCCGCGCGGTGAGAAAGTTGCCCGACACCATGCGCACGGTGGAGTTGGCCATTGGCGTGTTGGGCAGGCCTTGCGAGAACGCGGCTTCGATTTCAAAGCGCAACTGGCCAGCGGCTTCTTGCGCGCAATCCAACGCCACAGCGTCGGTGATGCGCAGGCCGTGGCTGAAACGTGACACCTGCCCCTTGGCGGCGAGTTGTTCGGTCACCTGTGGGCGAAAGCCATGCACCAGCACCAGCTTGATGCCCATGGAATGCAGGATCGCCAGGTCTTGCACGAAGGCATTGAGCTTGCCCGCGGCAATCAGCTCGCCCGCCATCGCCACCACGAAGGTCTTGCCGCGGTAGGCGTGCATGTACGGCGCCACCGCGCGGAACCAGGGAACGAATGTGTGGGGGAAGACCGCGCTCATAGTGGGCGGCGATTGTGCCGCAGGCCTTTGCGTGGCCATGACGGGCCGCTTGATAATCGCGCCCCCGTGAGTTCAGCCCCCAACCCACCCGAGCGTCGCGCCGCGCGCACTGCGCCTGCAGCGAACCCGGTGCCCCCCATCCGATACCCTGAATCGCTGCCGGTGAGTGCCCGGCGCGATGAAATCGCGCGTGCGATTTCATCGCACCAAGTCGTCATCGTGTGCGGTGAAACCGGTTCGGGCAAGACCACGCAATTGCCCAAGATCGCGCTCGAACTTGGCCGCGGCTGGGGTGCCGGCGGCAAGGGCTTGATCGGCCACACGCAGCCGCGGCGCATTGCCGCTTCCAGCGTGGCCAAGCGCATAGCCGAAGAGTTGAATTCACCGCTGGGTGAAGTGGTCGGCTTCAAGGTGCGGTTTCAAGACCGCTTGCAGCGCGGCGCCTCGGTGAAGCTGATGACCGACGGCATCTTGCTGGCCGAAACGCAAACCGACCCGCTGCTCAAGGCCTACGACACCATCATCGTCGACGAGGCCCACGAGCGCAGCCTGAACATCGACTTCCTGCTCGGCTATCTGCGCCGCATCCTGCCGCGCCGGCCCGACCTGAAAGTGGTGGTCACCTCGGCCACCATCGACGCCGACCGCTTTGCGCGCCACTTCGAATCGAAACAAGGCCCGGCGCCGGTCATTCAAGTTTCGGGCCGCTTGTTCCCGGTGGAGCAGCGCTGGCGGCCGTTTGTGGAAAGCCGTGAGCACGACCTGAACCACGCCATGGCTGACGCGGTAGACGAGCTGTGGCGCGGTGGTCAGAGCGGCGACATCCTGATTTTTCTGCCCGGCGAGCGCGAGATCCGCGAAGCGGCGGACCACTTGCGCAAGCACTTGGCCAGCGCATTGAAAGGCGGCCCGCCGGCCGAAGTGCTGCCGCTGTTCGCCCGCCTGTCACCGGCCGAGCAGGACCGCGTGTTCCAGGCCGGCAACGGCCGGCGCATTGTGCTGGCCACCAACGTGGCTGAAACCTCCCTCACCGTGCCGGGCATTCGCTTTGTGATTGACAGCGGGCTGGCTCGTGTCAAACGTTACAGCTACCGCAGCAAGGTCGAGCAGTTGCTGGTGGAACCGATCTCGCAGGCCGCCGCGCAACAGCGCGCCGGGCGTTGCGGCCGCGTGGCCGACGGCGTGTGCATTCGGCTGTACGACGAGAAGGACTTTGCCGGCCGGCCGCGCTTCACCGACCCCGAGATCATGCGTTCGTCGCTGGCCGGCGTGATCCTGCGCATGAAAGCCTTGCGCCTGGGCTCGGTGGAGGCGTTTGAATTCCTCGAAGCCCCGCCGCGCAAGGCCGTGGCCGATGGCTACGACCTGCTGGGCGAACTGGGCGCGGTGGACGACGACAACGACCTCACGCCCATTGGCCGTGAACTGGCCAAGTTGCCGCTCGACCCGCGCGTGGGCCGCATGATCCTGGAAGCGCGCGAGCGCCAGGCTTTGACTGAGGTGCTGATCATCGCCGCCGCCTTGAGCGTGCAAGACGTGCGCGACCGGCCGCAAGAAGCAGCCCAGGCGGCCGATGAAAAGCACAAGAAGTTCGACGACGAGAAGTCTGAATTCAACGGTTACCTGAAGCTGTGGCAGTGGATCGAAGAAGGCCGCGGCACGCACGGCCACGCCGGTGCCGCCACCGACAGCCACAAGCTCAGCAACCGCCAGCAAGAGCAGCGCCTGCGCGACAGCTTCGTCAGCCCGCGGCGCGTGCGCGAGTGGCGCGACATCTACACCCAGCTTCACACCGTGGTGGCCGAGCAGGGCTGGCGGCTGAACGCGGCGCCGGCCACCTACGAGCAACTGCATTTGTCGATGCTGGCCGGCTTGCTGGGCAACATCGGCTGCAAGTCGGACGATGAAGACTGGTACCTCGGGGCGCGCGGCATCAAGTTCTGGCGCCACCCCGGCGCGCACCTGAGCAAGAAGCCCGGGCGCTGGCTGGTGACGGCTGAACTGGTGGAAACCTCCAGGCTGTTCGGCCGCGGCCTGGCGGCCATCGAGCCGACCTGGATTCCTAACGTTGCCGGTCACCTGCTGAAAAAGCAGATGCTCGAACCGCACTGGGAAAAGAAGGCTGCCGAGGTGGTGGCGCTGGAGCGCGCCACGCTGTACGGCATCGTCATCTACAACAATAAACGGGTCAACTTCGGCCAGGTGGATGCCAAGGCGGCGCGCCAAATCTTCATCCGCGAGGCGCTGGTGCACGGCGAGTGGGAGACCAAGCTGCCCTTCCTGGCGCACAACGAAAAGTTGATCCGGCAGGTGGAGGAACTCGAACACAAGGCGCGCCGGCAAGACGTGCTGGTGGACGATGAACTCATCTTCGCGTTCTACGACCAGCAACTGCCCGGCGACGTGTGCTCGGGTGCGAGCATGGAGCGCTGGTACCGCGACGAAATCAAGCGCCAGCCCACGCTGTTGCAGCTCACGCGCGACGAGTTGATGCGCCACGAGGCCGCCGGCATCACCACCGCCAGCTTCCCCAAGACGGTGCGGCTGGGCGGCATCGATTGCACCGCCGAGTATCTGCACGAGCCTGGCGATGCGCGTGACGGCATCACCGTCACCGTGCCCATCTACGCGCTGAACCAGGTGAACGAGGAACGTTGCGACTGGCTGGTGCCCGGCATGTTGCGCGACAAGGTGCTGGCGCTGGTGAAAAGCCTGCACCAGCGGCCTCGTTCGCGCCTGCTGCCCTTGCCGGAATACGTGGCCGAGTTTTGCGCCAGCACCGCGTTTGCCGGCGCTGAGTTGATCGACACCTTGCTCAAGGCGGTGCGCGAGCGCACACAGTTGGCCGTGCAGCGCAACGACTTCAAGCTCGACACTGTGCCGGCGCACCTGTTCATGAACTTCCGTGTGGTCGACGAGCACGGCCGCCAGCTCGCCATGGGCCGCCACCTGGCCACGTTGAAGGCAGAGTGGGGCAGCCAGGCGCGCAGCGCGTTCCAGGCCTTGGCCAGCCTGAAGCTCAGTGCTGCGGCACCGGTGCCGCCGGCGCAGCCATCGGTGCCGACACAGGCCGCGCGCGGCGTTGCGGCGCAAGTCAGCGCCAAGGCTGCACCCGCTGCGGTGGCGCAGGCCTATGCAAGCTGGACGTTTGGTGAACTGCCCGAACTGCTCGAACTGCGCAAGGGCCAGCAAACGCTGATTGGGTTTCCGGCGCTGATCGACAAAGGCGCGCACGTTGAGATCGAAGTCTTCGACGAGCCCGACACCGCCGCGGCGCGCCACCGCGAAGGCCTGCGCCGCTTGGTCGCCCTGCAGATCAGGGAGCCTCTGCGCCACCTTGAAAGAAACATTCCCGAGCTGCAAAAAATGGCCAGCGCCTTCATGCCCTTGGGCACCCTGGAGGAGTTGCGCGCCCAGATCATTGATGTGGCGCTGGATCGCGCCTTTCTCGGCGAACCCTTGCCCACCACCGAGGCGGCATTCAAAGCCAGGCTTGAAGAAGGCCGCCCGCGCCTGGTGTTGATCGCGCAAGAAGTGGCGCGCCTGTCTGGCACCGTGCTGATGGAATTTGCAGCCGCCGGGCGCAAGCTCAAAGACAGCCGCTGCCCGCCCGAGATGGCGGCCGACGTGGCCGCGCAACTGCACGGCCTGTGCGGCAAGCGCTTCATCGCCAACACGCCGTGGGCCGCGCTGCTGCACCTGCCGCGTTACCTGAAAGCGATCATCCTGCGGCTGGAAAAACAGCGTGCCGACCCGGCGCGCGACGCCACCCGGCTGGCCGAGCTGCGCCCCTTGGAACAACGCTACTTGCGCCGCCTGGCCGAGCGGCGCGGCAGCGCCGATGCCCGGCTGGACGAATACCGCTGGCTGCTCGAAGAACTGCGCGTGAGTTATTTCGCGCAAGAGCTGCGCACGCCGCAACCGGTGAGCGCCAAGCGCTTGGACAAGGCCTGGGAACAGATGTCGCGCTGAGCCGAACGCTGCCGAACCTTCAAGGGAGCAGGACTTCTAACGTTCGATCCAAGCCACCGCTGGCAATGGCCACCATCGCCTGTTCGGCCACCGCCGGCTTGGGGTGGTAGGCGATCGACAGCCCGGCCGCCTTCATCATCGGCAAGTCGTTCGCGCCATCACCCACGGCTATGGCTTGTGTGGGGCTGATGCCCATCAGTTCGATCACTTCGAGCAGCACGCGGCGCTTTTCAGCGCCGTCAACAATGTCGCCCCAGGGCCTGTCGAACAGCGTGCCGGTGAGCTTGCCGTTGGCCACGCCCAGCGTGTTGGCGCGCGCGAAATCGAGTTGCAGGCGCTGGCGGATGCGCTCGCTGAAGAATGTGAAGCCGCCCGAGATGAGCAGCGTTTTCAAGCCCGCGGCGCGGCAAGCCGCCACAAAGGTTTCAACGCCCGGGTTGAGTTGCAGGCGCTCGTTGTAGACACGCTCCAGGGCCGTCTGCGGTACGCCGGCCAGCAGTGCCACGCGGCGGCGCAGGCTGTCTTTGTAGTCGGCAATCTCACCGCGCATTGCGGCTTCGGTGATCTCGGCCACTTCGGCGCGGCGGCCCGCCATGTCGGCAATCTCGTCAACGCATTCAATGTTGATCAGCGTGGAGTCCATGTCGAAGGCCACCAGCTTGAAGTCGGCCAGGCGCAGCGGCGGCGTGAAGCCGCGCACGAACAAGCCGGCTGAATGCTCGTGCGCCGTCATGCCGCCACCTTCAAGGGTTCACCCAGCGAACGCAGCACGTCGCGCAAATAGTGCGCGCGCTCGGCGGCCAGCGGCAACTCGCGCTCGATGCGCAGCTTGTCATTACCGGCGAGCTTGATGTGGCGGTTCTGTTGCACCAGCTTGATGATGCGCGCCGCGTCGATCGGCGGGTTGGGCCTGAAGGTGATGCTCATCTGCTTGGCGCTGGCGTCGATCTTGTGCACGCCATAGGGCAGGGCCTGCACACGCAGCCGGTGCGTGTCGAACAGCGTCTGGCCTTGGGCGGGCAGCTTGCCGAAACGGTCGGTGATCTCTTCCAGCAAGGTGTCGATCTGCGAGGTCTGCTGCGCCATGGCCAGGCGCTTGTACAGGTTCAGCCGGGTGTGCACGTCACCGCAATAGGCGGTGGGCAGCAGTGCGGGGGCATGCAGGTTGATTTCGGTGGTCACGCCGAACGGGCTTGTCAAGTCGGGTTCCTTGCCGGCTTTCAGTGAACGCACAGCGGCGCCGAGCATGTCGTTGTAGAGCTGGAAGCCCACTTCCATCATGTTGCCGCTTTGCGCCTCACCCAGCACCTCGCCGGCACCGCGGATTTCCAGGTCGTGCATGGCCAGGTAGAAGCCCGAGCCCAGCTCTTCCATGTCTTGAATCGCCTGCAAGCGCTGCGCGGCCTGCTTGGTCAGGCCTTGCACATCGGGCACCAGCAAGTAGGCATAGGCCTGGTGGTGCGAACGGCCGACGCGGCCACGCAGTTGGTGCAGTTGCGCCAGGCCGAACTTGTCGGCCCGGCTCATGACGATGGTGTTGGCGGTGGCCACGTCGATGCCGGTTTCGATGATGGTGGAACACAGCAGCAGATTGAAGCGCTGCGCCACGAAGTCGCGCATCACGTGTTCCAACTGGCGCTCGGGCAACTGGCCATGGGCCACGGCAATGCGCGCCTCGGGCAGCAGCTCGGCCAGCGCGGCACGCCGGTTTTCAATCGTCTCGACTTCGTTGTGCAGGAAGTAGACCTGGCCACCGCGCTTCAATTCGCGCAGCACGGCTTCGCGGATGATCGAGTTGCCCTCGCTGCGCACAAAGGTCTTGATCGACAGGCGGCGCTGCGGCGCGGTGGCGATCACGCTCAAGTCGCGCAGGCCTTCCAGTGCCATGCCCAGCGTGCGCGGAATGGGCGTGGCGGTGAGCGTGAGCACATCCACTTCAGCGCGCAAGGCTTTCATGGCTTCTTTGTGGCGCACACCGAAGCGGTGTTCTTCATCCACGATCAGCAGCCCCAGGCGCTTGAACTTCACCGTGCCCGACAGCAGCTTGTGCGTGCCCACCACGATGTCGACCGTGCCGTCTTCGAGCCCCGCCATCGCCGCGGCCACTTCCTTGGGGCTGCGAAAGCGCGACATCTCGGCCACCTTCACCGGCCACTTGCCGAAACGATCCACCAGCGTCTGGTAATGCTGCTCGGCCAGCAGCGTGGTGGGCGCCAGAAACGCCACCTGTTTGCCGCCATGCACGGCCACGAATGCGGCGCGCAAGGCGACTTCGGTCTTGCCAAAGCCCACGTCGCAGCACACCAGCCGGTCCATCGGCTTGGGCGCGACCATGTCTTGAATCACGGCGTGGATGGCGGCGCGTTGGTCAGCGGTTTCTTCAAAGCCGAAGCTGGCCGCAAAGGCCTCGTAGTCGTGCGCGCTGAACGGGTGGCTCATGCCTTCGCGCGCGGCGCGCCGGGCATACAAGTTGAGCAGTTCGGCCGCGGTGTCGCGCACCTGCTCGGCGGCCTTGCGCTTGGCCTTGTCCCAGGCTGGCGAGCCCAGGCGGTGCAGCGGCGCTTCTTCAGCGCTGACGCCGGTGTAGCGGCTGATCAAATGCAACTGCGCCACGGGCACGTAGAGCTGGGCTTTGTCAGCGTATTCAAGGTGCAGGAACTCGCTCGCACCATCGCCAATATCAATGTTGATCAAGCCCTGGTAGCGGCCGATGCCGTGGTTGAGGTGCACCACGGGGTCGCCCACCTTCAGCTCGGACAAGTCCTTGATCAGCGCATCGACGCTGCTGGTCTGCTCCTGCTTTTTGCGCCGCCGCTGGCCGGGCGTGCTGGCAAAAAGCTCGGTCTCGGTGATGAATTGCAGGCTGCGGTCTTCAGCCGGCTCGTGCCAGTGAAAGCCCACGTCCAGCGGCGCGGCGGTGATGGCCACCTTCTCATCGCCGGCCTCAAATTCAGCCAGCGTGGCCACGCTGGGCGGGTTGATGCGGTGGTCGCGCAGCAGCTCCAGCAGGCTTTCGCGCCGGCCTTCGCTTTCGGCCACCAGCAGCACGCGCGCGGTGGTGGTGTCGATGTGCTTTTGCAGCGCGGCCAGCGGCTCGGTGGCGCCGCGGTCCACGCTCACATCGGGCAGGCCGCGCGCCCAGTCACTTGGGTCGTTACCCCGCAGCGCCAGCGTGGCGTGGCTGTGTGTGAGCGTGAAGAAATCTTCCTCGCGCAGGTACAGGTCCTCGGGTGGCAGCAGCGGGCGCTCGGGGTCGTGGCGCAGGAACTTGTGGCGCTCGCGCGTGTCGGCCCAGAAGCGTTGCAGCGCCTCGGGCACTTCGCCGTGCAGCACCAACCGGGCCTGGGCGCTGAGGTAATCGAAGATCGTTGCAGTGGCGTCGAAGAACAGCGGCAGGTAGAACTCGATGCCCGCTGTGGCCAGACCGGCGGCCATGTCCTTGTAGACGCGGCAGCGCGTGGGGTCGCCTTCCATGCGCTCGCGCCAGCGCGCCCTGAACGCGGTGCGCGAAGGCTCGTCCATCGGGAATTCGCGCCCGGGCAGCAAGCGCACTTCAGGCACCGGGTACAGGCTGCGCTGGGTGTCGGGGTCGAAGGTTCGGATGGAGTCGACTTCGTTGTCGAACAAGTCCACCCGGTAGGGCACGTTCGAGCCCATCGGGAACAAGTCGATCAAGCCGCCACGCACCGCGTATTCACCGGGCGAGACCACCTGGCTGACATGGCTGTACCCGGCCAGCGTGAGCTGGGCCTTCAGCGCCGCTTCATCGAGCTTGGTCTTTTGCTTGAATGAGAACGTGTAGGCGGCCAGGAACGAAGGCGGTGCCAGCCGCGCCAGGGCGGTGGTGGCCGGCAGCAGCACGACATCAGCCGCGCCATTGCGAATGTTCCACAGCGTGGCCAGGCGCTCGGAGATCAGGTCTTGATGCGGGCTGAAGTTGTCGTAGGGCAGGGTCTCCCAATCAGGGAACACTGTCACGCGCAGGCCCGGCGCGAAGAAGGGCAACTCGTCGGCCAGGCGCTGCACATCGGCCGGCTCGGCGCACACGATGCACAGCACGCCGGCCTGCGTGCCCTGTGCAGCGGCATGTTTGGCCAGCAGCAAGGCATCGGCCGAGCCGGGTGGGCGCGGCAGCGTGAAGCGCTTGCCGGGGGGAATGTGAGGAATTTGCATGGAACGAAGGCGGCAACACAAAACGCCCCGCATCGACGGATGCGGGGCGCTGCGCGGGCAATTGTAGGCAGCGCGGGCGCGCTAACGCGGCATGCACAATCGTTGGCATGCCTGCCCAAACCCACCCACGCTGCCATGCCCTGGTGCCCTGTGCGGGTGTGGGTCAGCGGGCCGGCATTGCTGGGCCCAAGCAGTATGCGCAGCTCGCTGGGCGCTCGGTGGTGGCACGCACCTTGGCCGCGCTGGCCGAGGTGCCGCGGCTGGTTCACATCATGGTGGTGTTGTCGGCTGCAGATGAAAGTTTTGACGCCGCGGTGCCGGCCGATCAACGTGCGCGCTTGCTGGTGCGGCACTGCGGCGGCGCCACCCGTGCCGCCAGCGTGGCCAATGGCCTGGCCGCGCTGCGCGAAGCCGGTGCCGCTGAACACGATTGGGTGCTGGTGCACGACGCCGCACGCTGCCTGCTGCGCGCGCAGTGGGTGGAGCGCTTGATCGACGAGTGCTTGCCCGATGCAGTGGGCGGTTTGCTGGCCCTGCCAGTGGCCGACACCCTGAAGCGCGGTTCACAGGGTCGCAGCAATGGCACCGTGGATCGCAACAACCTTTGGGCCGCGCAGACGCCGCAGATGTTCCGCCTGGCCGCGCTGCAACACGCCTTGGCCGCGGCGGGCGAAGCGGTGACTGACGAGGCCAGCGCCATCGAAGCGCAAGGCCTGCAACCCAAACTGGTGCGCGGCGACGCGCGCAACATCAAGCTCACCTGGCCCGAAGACTTTGCGCTGGCCGAAAGCTTGCTCAGGTGTGCCCCCACACCTGTCGCTTCGCGCCAGGCCCCTCGAGGGGGATGAGCAAAGTGGCAGAGCCCCATTTGCTCAGGAGCCAAGCATGACGCTGCCGAACTTGCGCGTGGGCGAAGGCTGGGACACCCACGCCCTGGTGGCCGGCCGCCCTTTGGTGCTGGGCGGCATCACCATCCCGCACAGCCACGGTCTGCTCGGCCATTCGGATGCTGACGCGCTGCTGCACGCCATCACCGATGCCCTGCTCGGTGCCGCCGGCCTGGGCGACATCGGCCGCCATTTCCCCGACACCGATGCCGCGTTCAAGGGCGCCGACTCCACCGTGCTGCTGGCCGAAGCCGCGCGCCGCGTGCGTGTGCAGGGCTGGGAGATCGGCAACATCGACTCAACCGTTATTGCCCAGGCGCCACGCTTGGCGCCGCACATCGAAAGAATGCGCGCGCGCATCGCCCAAGTGCTGGGCATGGCCGCAGACGGTGTGAACGTGAAAGCCAAGACGGCCGAGAAGATGGGCCCGGTGGGCGAGGGCCGCGCCATCGAAGCGCGCGCGGTGTGCTTTTTGTTCAAACCGGCCTGAAACGCCGGCTTGCAGCCCGGATCAAGGCCCGCGCTTCAACCTGATGTGCGCCATCAACCCGCCGTCGGGCGCGTTGGCCAGCTCCAGGTGGCCGCCCATGCGCTGCAAGGCTTTTTCAACGATGGCCAGGCCCAGGCCGGCGCCGGTGGCGGCGGTGCGCGCGGCGTCGCCGCGAAAGAACGGCGTGGTGAGCTGGCTGAGTTTTTCAGGCGGCACGCCCGGGCCATGGTCGCGCAGCGTGACGATGACCCAAGGCCCCGTGCGCACATAGCTCACGTTCACCACCGCGATGCCGGTGTAGGTGCCGCGGCCATAGCGGCGGGCGTTTTCGAACAGGTTGGAAAAGACGCGGCCGAGTTCGGTTTCGTCGGCCATCACCGTGACGTCGATCGCCACGCGCGAGGCGATGCGGATTTCGCGCGGGTCGCGGAACGCCGCGGCCTCGCGGTCGATAAGCTGGGCCAGGCGCACCGGCGCGGTTTGCGTGTTGCCCGGGCGCGCGTAGTCCATGAACTTGTCGATGATGGCGTCGAGTTGCTCGATGTCGGTGGCCATGTTGCGCTTGGCGTCTTCGTTGTTGACGCTCATCTCGGTTTCCAGGCGCAAGCGCGCCAGCGGCGTGCGCAGGTCGTGCGAAATGCCGGCCAGCATCACCACCCGGTCTTCTTCCACCTTGGCCAGTTCGCGCGCCATGCGGTTGAAGCCCTTGTTGACTTCGCGGATCTCGCTGGTCAGGGTGTTTTCATCCAGGCGCGAATCGAGGTCGCCTTCGCGAATGCGGCTGGCCGCAAACGACAACTGGCGCAGCGGCTGGTTGACCATGCGCGCCGTGAAGATGCACGCCGCGGCGATGGCCATCAACACCACCAGCACCCAGCCCCACCACGCGCCGGGCCGCGCCGGTGCAAAGGCGTAGTTGGTCTGGGTCAGCCAATAGCGGTCTTGGTCGAGCGAGAAGCCCACCCACAGCCCGGGCACGCCATTCACGCTGCTGGCCAGCACGGTGTCGGCGCCGATCTGCTGGCGCAGCAGGCGGCCGATGGCGCGGGTATGGCGGTCGGTTTCGAAGGGCTCCAGCGCCTCCCTGGGTTCGCGCGGCAAGATGCGAACGCCGGTGGCGCTGCCGAGCGCCCTTAAACGCGCCTGGCGCTGCAAGGGCTCGATGCCACGCAACAGCGGGCTGACCAGCGCCACCAAATGAGCCTGGCGCTCGGCCTGGCGCGGCGCTTCAAGCTCGGCGTCGAGCACGCGCAAGGTCAGCGTGAACGCCGCCAACGCCGCGGCCACCAGCAAGGCCAGCAGCGCGAAGGTGCGCCAAAAAAGAGTCAGGCCAACAGAGGGGCGCGGCACGCTGTCAACTCGGAGCAAAAACCTTGCGGGGGCATCGTCCCGCAGGGTAACAGGCGGGTGCAGCCGTCAGCTCGTGCCGTCTGGTACGAAGACGTAACCGACGCCCCAAACTGTTTGGATGTAGCGCGGCTGTGACGGGTCGGGCTCGATCATTTTGCGCAGGCGCGAGATCTGCACATCGAGGCTGCGGTCAAAAGGCTCGAACTCGCGGCCGCGAGCCAGTTGCGCCAGCTTGTCGCGGCTCAGCGGTTGCCTGGGGTGGCGCACCAGTGCTTTGAGCATCGAGAACTCACCGGTGGTGAGCGAGATCTGCGCGCCTTCTTTGGTGAGCTTGCGCAGTGACAGGTCAAATTCGAACGGCCCGAAGCTCACGGTCTGCGCCTCTTTGGCCGGCGCGCCGGGGGCTTCGAGCACCGGGCGGCGGCGCAGCACGGCGTGGATACGGGCCAGCAGCTCGCGCGGGTTGAACGGCTTGGGCAGGTAGTCGTCGGCACCGACTTCGAGGCCGACGATGCGATCAACGTCTTCCACCTTGGCCGTGAGCATGATGATCGGCGTGGTGTCGTTGGCCGCACGCAAGCGCCGGCAGATCGACAGGCCGTCTTCACCGGGCAGCATCAGGTCGAGGATGATCATGTCCACGGCCTCGCGGGTCAGCACCCGGTTCAGCGCTTTGGAATCCTCAGCCAGAAAGACTTCGAAGTTCTCCTGCGTGAGGTAACGGCGCAGCAGGTCGCGAATGCGCGCATCATCGTCAACGACAACAATGCGGTCAGGTCTGGTGTTTGCAGGTGCGTTCATCGCCGAGCCCTAAGATGTAACAAGCGAATTGTGCTAGCGAAACTTGCAAGGCGAGGGGGCAAATTGACCAACTGTTTCAGTTCATTCGTGGCCCCAGTCGCGCCCTGCGCAGCCCGGGGTGATTTACGTCACGCCGCCTGCGCATCACGCGGTTATCAATTTCGACCAGCCCAGCCATGAAATCATCCCCGCTTGCGGCCGTGGCCGCACTGGCCCTGGCCTGTTTGTCGCCGGCCGCGATCGCCCAGGCGCCGACGGCGCCGCCGCCGCAAGGCGTGCTGACACTCAGCGCCAGCGCGAGCATTGAAGTGGCCAAGGATTGGCTGCAGATCGTGTTCGCCGTTCAGCGCGAAGGTGTGGACGCGGCGCAAGTCCAAGCCCAACTCAAACAAGCGCTCGATCTGGCGCTCACCGAGGCGCGCCGCGTGGCGCGCGCCGGCCAGATCGAGGTGCAAACGGGCACGTTTGCCCTGCACCCGCGCTATGCAGCCAAAGGCGGCATGAACGGCTGGCAAGGCCGCGCCGAGTTGCTGGTGGAAGGGCGCGACGCCACCGGCCTGGCGCAACTGGCCGGGCGCATACAAGGGCTCAGCATCGCGCGCGTGGGTTGGGGCTTGTCGCGCGATGCCCGCGAGCGCGTGGAGGGTGAAGTCAGCGCTCAAGCCATCGCGCGCTTTCGCGCCCGCGCTGAAAGCCACGCGCGCCAGTTCGGCTACAGCGGCTATGTGATCCGCGAAGCCCATGTTGCGGCCAGCGACCCACCCGGCGGCATGCCTGTGCCCATGGCCATGGCGCAAGCCCGTATGGCCAACGCCCCGGCGGAAGAAGAACTGCCCGTTGAAGCGGGCAAGGCCACCGTCACGGTCACGGTGAACGGCAGCGTGCAGATGAAGTAGCGCTGCGGTTGCCGGTTGCCGGTTGCCGGTTGCCGGTTGCCGGTTGCCGGTTGCCGGTTGCCGGTTGCCGGTTGCCGGTTGCCGGTTGCCGGTTGCCGGTTGCCGGTTGCCGGTTGCCTGTTGCCGGTTGCCTGTTGCCTGTTGCCTGTTGCCGGTTGCCTGTTGCATCACGCGGTTATTGCGCCAGCCAGCCGCCGTCGACATTCCAGGCCACGCCGCGCACGTTGTCGCCCGCCGCGGAGCACAAGAAAACCGCCAGCTCGCCCAGTTGTTCGGGCGTGGTGAACTGTAGCGAGGGCTGCTTCTCGGCCAGCAACTGGCGCGTGGCCTCTTGCATGCTGATGCCTTGCGCGCCAGCGCGTGCATCGAGCTGCTTTTGCACCAGCGGCGTGAGCACCCAGCCCGGGCAGATGGCGTTCGCCGTCACCCCCGTGGTGGCCGCTTCCAGCGCCACGGCCTTGGTCAAGCCCACCAGGCCATGCTTGGCCGCCACGTAGGCCGACTTCTGCGCCGACGCCACCAAGCCGTGAGCCGAGGCGATGTTGATGATGCGCCCCCAGCCACGCGCCTTCATGCCGGCAATGGTCAGCCGCGTGGTGTGAAACGCCGAGCTGAGGTTGATGGCGACGATGGCGTCCCAGCGTTCAACGGAAAAGTCTTCCACGTTCGCCACATGCTGGATGCCGGCGTTGTTGACCAAGATGTCCACTGGCCCCAGTTCGGCCTCACAGGCCTTGATCAAGGCTTCAATCTGCGCCGGCTGGCTCATGTCGGCGCCGTGATAGGCCACCTTCACGCCCAGCGCCGCCACCTCGGCGCGCGGCCCGTCTACATCGCCAAAACCATTGAGCATGATGTTGGCGCCGCGTGCGGCCAGGGTCTTGGCAATACCCAAACCAATGCCGCTGGTAGAGCCGGTGACGAGGGCGGTTTTTCCTGTGAGCATGCTGTGCTTTCCATGGCGGTTGATAGGATGATTATCCGAAACCACCTTGCGCCAACATGACCACACCCACTTTGCGCCGCGTGCAATGCCTTGACAGCCGCGGCCTGCACAACATGGCCTATTGGCAATGGGGCGACGCGGCCAACCCGCGCGTGCTGCTGTGCGTGCACGGCCTCACGCGCCAGGGCCGCGACTTCGACACCCTGGCGCAAGCCCTGGCCGGTGAATACCGCGTGGTCTGCCCCGACGTGGTGGGCCGCGGCGAATCCGATTGGCTGCGCGACCCCATGGGCTACGCCGTGCCGCACTATGTGGCCGACATGGTGACGCTGCTGGCGCGCTTGGATGCGAGCACGGTGCACTACGTCGGCACCTCCATGGGCGGCTTGATCGGCATGGGCCTGGCCGCCTTGCCCGGCTCGCCTGTGGCCAAACTGGTGCTCAACGACGTGGGGCCAAACATCGAGCCCAGCGCCGTGGCTCGCATCGGCAGCTACCTGGGCCAGCCAGTGCGCTGGAATACGCTTGATGAAGCGGCCAATGCGCTGTGGGCCATTTCACAAGGCTTTGGCCCGCACACCCGCGAACAGTGGCTCGCACTCACCACGCCACAGCTCAAGCGCAACGAGGCCGGGCAATGGTTGCCACGCTACGACCCGGCCATTGCACAACCGTTCAAAGCCATCACGCCCGAACTGGCCCGGGCCGGCGAGGCCATGCTGTGGGCGGCGTATGACAGCCTGCGCTGCCCCACGCTGGTGTTGCGCGGCGCGCAGTCTGACTTGCTCTCACCCGCCACCGCACAGGCCATGACGCAGCGTGGCCCCCAAGCGCGGCTGGTTGAATTTGCCGGCGTGGGCCATGCGCCGATGCTGGTGCAGCCTGATCAAGTCGAGGCGGTGCGCCACTTCCTGCTTTCGCCCTGACGCGCCCACATGAAAACCAGCCAGGGCGTGGCCACGGCCCTGCCCGCCATCGTGCAACTGGCGGGCGCCGCGGCCACGCCTGGCGAACTAGAGCGCGACGATGTGGCCCGCGCGCGCCTGTTCAGCCAGGAGTTATTGGCCGGACGCACTTTAGACACCGGCGAAGACGCCCTGGCTCATGCCGACGGCGTGTGCGCCATCTTGCAAGGCATGGGTGCGGCGCCCGCGCTGCGCACCGCGGCGTACCTGGTGTACGCCGGCGACTTTTTGCAGCGCCCCGAAGAAGTGGTGGCCAAGGCCTTTGGCGATTCGCACGCCGCCTTGGTGGGCGCCACGCGCAAGCTGGTGCAGTTGCAGCGCGCGGCGCGCGGCGCGCAGGTGGGTGCGGCGCAGCGCGCGCAGCAAACCGAGCGCGTGCGCAAGATGCTGCTGGCGTTTTCGCGCGACCTGCGCGTGGTGCTGTTGCGCCTGGCTTCGCGCTTGCAGACCTTGCGTTTTTATGCCGCCAGCCAGCAGCCTTGCCCGCAAGACCTGGCGCTTGAATCGCAGCAGGTCTTCGCGCCGCTGGCCAACCGGCTGGGCATTTGGCAGATCAAGTGGGAGCTGGAAGACCTGGCCTTTCGCGCCTTGCAACCCGACGCCTACCACCACGTGGCCGCGCTGCTGCACCGCAGCCGCATGCAGCGCGAAGCGGCGGTGGAGTTTGCGCGCATCCGCCTGGCCCAGCACCTGCGCCAGGCCGGCATCGACGCCCAGGTGCAAGGCCGGCCCAAGCACCTGTACAGCATCTGGAAAAAAATGCAGGGCAAGGCCCTGGCGTTCGACCAGGTGCTCGACCTGAGCGCGCTGCGCGTGCTGGTGGCTGACGAGCGCGCCTGCTACGCCGCGCTGTCCTGCGTGCACGAGCGTTATGCGCCGGTGAGCGGTGAGTTCGACGACTACATCGCCCGGCCCAAGGCCAACGGCTACCAGTCGTTGCACACCGTGGTGCGCGGTGAAGACGGCGCGATGCTGGAGGTGCAGATCCGCACCAACGCCATGCATGAACACGCCGAAAGCGGCGTCGCAGCGCATTGGGCCTACAAAGAGGCGGGCGTGCGCGGCCACGCCGGCGTCAGCGCCAGCGGCGCCTTCGAAGAGCAGTTGGCCCAGGCGCGCAAGGCCGTGTTGCACCAGTTGCTGGCGTGGGAACGTGACGTCGTGGCGCTGGAAGGCCCGGCTGACCCGGCTGACCCGGCTGCAGGCGGCTTCGACGATCGCATTTACGTCTTCACGCCGCAGGCCACCGTGATGGAGCTGCCCGCCGGCGCCACGCCGGTGGACTTTGCCTACGCCTTGCACACCGACCTGGGCCACCGCTGCCGCGGCGCCAGGGTCGATGGCGCGATGGTGCCGCTGCACAGCACGCTGCACAACGGCCAGACGGTGGAAGTCATCACCACCAAGGAAGGCGGCCCGTCGCTGGATTGGCTCAACACCGAGCTGGGCTTTTTGCGCAGCCCGCGCGCGCGCGCCAAGGTGCGGGCCTGGTTCAATGCCCGCGCCCAGCACGACACCATTGCGCGCGGGCGTGAGCAGGTTGAGCGCTTGCTGCAGCGTGAAGGCCGCACCGCCATCAAGCTCGATGCCTTGGCCGAAGGCCTGGGTTTCAAGACCGCTGACGAGTTGTTTGAAGTGGTGGGCAAGGATGAGTATTCCTTGCATCACATTGAAACCTGGCTGAAGCCACCGCCCGCCCCGCCCAGTGCCGACGAGCTGATCGCGCTGCGCAAACCCAAGCGTGATGAAGCGGCCACGGGCGGTGTGCTGGTGGTGGGCGTGGAGTCGTTGCTCACCACGCTGGCACGCTGCTGCCGGCCGGCGCCGCCCGACGCCATCAGTGGCTTCGTCACCCGCGGCCACGGCGTGGCCGTGCACCGCACCGCCTGCAGCAACCTGCGCCAGATGCGTGCCACCAGCCCGGAGCGCATCGTGCCCGTGGCCTGGGGCGCACCGCGCGGGTCGGTGCCGGCGCAGTACCAGGTGAACATCGAAGTCGAGGCCGAAGACCGCTCCGGCTTGCTGCGCGACATCTCCGAAGTGCTGGCCCGCCAGCGCATGAATGTGAGCAGCGTGAACACGCGCACGCACAGCCGTTCAGCCGAGCGCGTGGCGTTGATGAGCTTCACCGTTGAGGTGACTGACGCCGCCAATTTGCGCGCCGTGCTCGACGAGGTGGCCCGTGTGCCCAGCGTGCGCCGCGCCAGCCGGCGCTGAGGCGGCCACCGAGGAGAGCGCTGCTATACTTTGCGGCTTCCCAGGCGCGTAGCTCAGCTGGTTAGAGCACCACCTTGACATGGTGGGGGTCGTTGGTTCGAGTCCAATCGCGCCTACCAAATTCGGTAGAAAGAACAAGCGCCTGGCGGCACGCACCAGGTGCTTTTTTCGTTGCGCAGGGCTCAGCCGCCAAAACCGAGCCAGCGCAGCGGGCTGGCCCAGAACAACTTCGCACGATCCGCCGGCTCGGGCAGCAGGTCTTCAACCAAGCGCAGCAGCGGGCCCACATCGAGCCGCTGCGGCGCTTTGAGGAAGGGCCAATCGGTGGCCCACAGGCAAGCGTCGAGAGTGAAGGCGCTGATCAATGCATCAAGGAACACCCGCGTGTCGGCATAGGGCGGCGGCAAGGCAGAGAACTTCTGCCAGCCCGACAGCTTCACCGCCACTCGCCGTGTGGCGGCCAGCGCCAGCAAGGCCTGGAAACCGGGTTGATCAACGGCGCGTGCAGCGCTCGGGCGGCCGCAATGATCGATGAGGCAACGCACGCCGCTGCGTTCGAGCAGCGGGCGCAGGGCCACCAACTGATCGTGTTCGACTTGCAGAGAAAGCAGCATGTCCAGATCAGTCAGATGGCGCAGCAGTGCATCGCTGTGAGCGTAGTGCTCAACGCCCATCACGGTGGCGTTGAACGCCACGCCGATGACGCCGGCCTGGCGCAGTTGCAGCAGTTCATGGCGGCCGATGTCGTTGCGCACCACCGCCAGGCCTTTGAACTTGCCCTGGCCCTGCGCCAGCGCATCGAGCAAGCAGCGGTTGTCCAACCCGTAACCCGAATTCGGCCCGACGAACAAGGCGTGGTGAATGCCGTAGGCCGCCATCACCTGCTCATACTGGTTAAATGGCGCCACCTCCTGGCCGGCGGGCCGGTATGTGGCGTCAGGCGCGTAGGGGAAGCGCCCGGGGTCGAGGATGTGGCAGTGGCAATCGATCTTGGGTTCGTCGAAGACACTCATGACGGCCCCTCGTCGCGTGGGTACGCACGCCGGCCCAACGGCTGGTAAGCCGTCGGGCGTTGCGGCGGGCAGTTCCCGCGCAGGCGCAAACTGCTGATCCGCCTGCACTCCCCCAAGGGGACTGAGGCCGGACGTGAATCCGTCCTGAGGACGGATTCACGCCTGCCGAAGGCCAGCCGCGTCACGCGGCTGGCGGCGGTTCGGCTTGTGGGCTGAGGCCGGACACAAACAGTCCCTGCGGACTGTTTGTGCCTGCCGAAGGCCATGGGCCTGTGGCCCATGGCGGCCCGGCGCTCGGCCCGCTGTGCGGGCAACGCCGACATCACTTCGCGCTCAGCGCCGGCAAGATCTCCTTGATCTCCTGCTTGCCGTTGCGCGCTTCGGTCAGGAAGCTTTCGCGGTCGAGGTCACCGTTGGCGTCGAAGCTCACGTCCATCAGCACGCCGGGGTGGTCTGCGGCCTTGATCTTCAGGCCTTTCATCGTCTGCGCCAGCAGCTTGCGGTCGACCTTGCCGGCCTTTTCAATGGCGGCCTTCATGATGTACACGCCGGTGTAGCCCTTCACACCGTTGTGGTCGGAGATGTACTTGTATTCCTTCTCGAACTTGGCGCGAAAGGCGCGCATCGCCGGCAGCGGCGCATCCACCGTCAGGCCCACGTGCGCCACGGCGCCGTTGGCCGCTTCACCGGCCAGCTCGATCACCTTCTGGCTGGTGAGCACGGTCTCGCCGACGATCGGCTTGGTCACGCCTTGTTTGCGCAATTCACGCAGCGCGCGCGCCGCCTCTTCTTCGTTGGTGTAGACGAACACGGCGTCGGCATTGGCCTGCTTGGCCTTGAGCACGGCGGCCGAGAAGTCGACCTGGTTCTGGTCGGTTGAAATGTCGGCCGTGACCTTCACGCCCAGCGGCTCCAGCGCCTTGATGAGCGACTCGCGGCCACCCTTGCCGAAATCGTTGTTGACGTAGATCAGCGCCACCGTCTTGGCCTTCAGGTTGCTGGCGATGTAGCGCGCCACCTTGGGCATGGCGGTGTCTTGGGTGAAGCTGGTGCGAAAGATGAAGGAGTTGCCCTGCTTGGTGATGGCCGCGGCCTCGCCGCCGGTGAAGTTGGGCACTTCGGCGCGCCGCGTCTCGGCCATGCTGACCAAGATAGAGCCGGAAAAGACCGGCCCGAACACGGCGAACACATCGTCGTCGATCGCCTTGGTGGCCAGGCCCTTGGCCACGCCCGGGTTGCTTTGCGTGTCGGCCGTGGTGGTTTCGATCTTGCGGCCCAGGATGCCGCCGGAAGCGTTGATCTCTTTAACCGCCAGCTCAACGCCATTCTTGAAGTTGGTGCCCGATGTGGCGCCGGCGCCCGAAAGCTCCACGATGTTGGCAATCTTGATCGGCTGCGCCCAGCTTGGGGTGCTCAGCAGCAGCGCGGCGCTGGTTGCGGCGAGCAGCTGGTGGAAGGGGAACGGCATGATCAACTCCTGGTGGTGGGTGCGGGGGTTCAAGGGGGCTGCTGGCGCTTGCGGTTCACGCGCAGGCAGGCCGGTGGCGGATTGCAACGCAAAGGTCTGCGCTGTGAATCGGCGTAAACGCCGGGTTCACGCCGGTGGCCCAGCGGGCGCAGCGGGCACACCCCTCAGCCGGCATGCGCTGGCGTGCCCAGCGCGCCCGCGGGCGCGGCGCGCAGCGCTGCCAGCACGGCGTGCAGGCGCACGCGCTGCGGCGCGTCAAGGCCAGGTTGGCGCAGCATGGCCAACAGCCAATCGGCTTGCTGGGCAGGCCCGGTCTGCGCCGGCGTGCGCCCCTCCATGGCGTCTTTCAGCGCACGCAGCTTCAAGTTATGCCTGGCGGCTTGCGACTCGGGCGATGCAGGCATGCCCAGCGCCGCTTCGAGCCGCAGCAGCATGTCGTTCACATCCGCCGCCGCCAGCATGCAGGCCGGGGCCGCCTGCGCCCAGCGCTGCACCAGCGCCTGTTGCCACGGCGCGGGCAGGGCGCTGTGCTCGGCCCAACGCTCATGCAGGCTGGCCGCCTCGGCGTCGCCCGCGGCTGCGTCTTCGCGTTCTTCGCACAGCGCCACCTTGGCCGCCAGGCTGTCGCACTGGGCTTGCCAGCGTAGGCGCACACCGGCATTGAGCACATCGGCTGCGGCGGCGCGGGCGGCGCGAAAGCGCGCTTCAAGCTTGTCGCCCGAGCCCCGCGGCAGTTCACCTTCTTGGCGCCAGGCACGGTCGACCTGTGCCAGCGTGCGTTCAATGTCGGCCAGCGGTGCCGCCGCGTCCAGGCTGCTCAGTTGCGCCAAGAGGGTTTCGCGCGCGGCCAAGTGGCTGGCCAGTTCGGCCTCGCGCGCGGCGTGCGCGGCATCGCGCTGGGCGAAGACCGTGTCGGTCGCGGCCTTGAATCGCGCCCACAGCGCCGCCTCAACGCCGCGTGGCAGCGGCAAGCGGCGCGCATGGTCTTGCCAATCGGCCTGCAGCTCGCGCACCTGCCGGCCGGCGTCTGGCATGGCCCGGCCAGTGCCGCTTGGCGGCGCCAGGGCTTCGGCGCGCGCGATCAACTGCTC
Source organism: Burkholderiales bacterium (assembly GCA_031418595.1). Classification (GTDB taxonomy): domain Bacteria; phylum Pseudomonadota; class Gammaproteobacteria; order Burkholderiales; family Burkholderiaceae_C; genus Rubrivivax. The sequence continues at coordinate 28,932 of JANOXU010000009.1, read as the reverse complement.
GCGCTGCGCCGCGGCCAGGCCCTGGGCCTGCTGCAAGGGCAGCTCGATGCGCGCCACGGCCAGGCTCAGCCGCTGCTGCAACGGCGTGCGCGCTGCAGCGGGCACGGTGTGCTCCAGCGGGCCGAGCTTGCGCCAGGCCGTGCGGAACTGTTCGAGCCCACGCGCGTGTTCACGCCAATCCGGCGTGGCATCACCAGGCTGCGCGCCAGCCTGCGGGTCGGCTTGCGCCTCGAATTCGACGAGCAAGGCCTCGCGCGCCAAGAGGTTGGCCTGCCGCGCCGCTTTCTGCGCGGCGTGCTGCGCGGCCACCGGTTCGTGCGCGGCCGTCAAGGCGGTGTCGAAACGCTGCCATGGCTCGGCACTGGCCACGCTGCCCTGGTGATCAAGTTCTTTCCAGCGCAGGCGCAGCTCATGGATGCTCTGGCCGTGCGACTGCAGGTTCAACTTCGCCGCGTTCGGTGCCGCCGGGTCGGCGGCGGCGAGCGTGCGCCGGGCCAGCGCTTCAGCCTGCGCCAACAGCTCATCGCGCGCCAGCGCGCCGCCCCACTGTTGCCAACCCGTTAACCGGTCGCGCTCGGCCCACAGTGCCTGGTGGCGTGCGCGCAGCGCCTCAGGCAGCACCGCCCTGGTCTTGGCCAGCGCGCCATCAAGGGCCTGCAGATGGCGCTGCACTTCACCAAGCTGCCCCTGCGCCAGCGCGGCCTCAGCCTGCTGCAGCAGGGTTTCAAGTCGCAGTCGCAACGGCGCCGGCATGTCGGCGGCGGGCATGTGGTGCCGCGCCGTTGCAGCCTCTGGCGCGGCAGGGGCAGGGTGGACAGACTCCTGGGCCCGCCGCCACCGTTCGTGACGTTGGTCAAACAGTTGCTGCAACTCGGCGCTGAGCACGGGCGGCTGCGCACCGTCAGCGCTGGCTGGTTCGCCGGTGTGCTGCGCGTCAACCGGCGCCGGCTCGGCACCACCGGGCAGCGGCGCTTCGAGCTGCGCCAAGCGCGCGCACAGCCACTGGGCCGTGAGTTGTGCCTGCGCCAGCGCCACGTCGAGCGCTACGGTGCTGGGTTGCGAAGGGCGCGATTGCTGCAGTGCCGCCGCAGCCTGGCCGAGCAGGGCCGCGTCCTGAGCGCTGCCATGCTGTGTTGCTGTATTGATGGCCGCTGGCCAATCGAGCATGAACCGCTTGGCATCGGTGGCCCAGCGCTGCACGCGTTGTTGCGCATCGCCGCGTTCGCGCATCACGCTGGCCAGGCGGGTGCGCAACTCGGCAAACTCGGCGCACGGGCCAGGCTCCAGCAGCTCCGCGGGCAGGGCGTCCCAGTCGCGTTCCAGCGCCACCACGTGGTTGACCGGCACGTCGGCTTCGCCCAGCAATGCCCGCATGCGCTGCAACAAACCCTGCGCCTGCAAACGCACCGTGCGTTGTGCGACGCTGGCCTCCCAGCGTTGCTTGGCCAACCGGTGCACCTTGCGATCGTGGCTGCGGAATTCGCGCTCGGCCTGCTTGAGTGCGTTTTCACCTGTCAGCGCGGCCACCGCGGCGAGCTTGATTTCAAGCAGCGGCGTGGTCTGCGCCAGGCGCAGCAGCGCGGCGTCTTCACCCTGCGCCGCCAGCAGCGATGCCGACCAATCTGCCAGCGGCAAGTCAGCCACTTTGGCCGCCTTGGGCGGGGCCTTGGCCGCCGCGGGCTTTGCCGTGTGCGCAGCGGCAGGGGCCGTCGTTGTGGGGTGGGTGGCGTCGCGCTTTTTGAAGAGCCAGCTGAGCATGGGGTCGAGATCGAGAAAGCAGGTGAGTGCGGGCGCCCGCGCCGCGATGTGGCCGCCGCGCAGGCCGCGCACTCTACCTTGCAGCGGTATCTTGCCGCGTGCACGCCGCCGGGCTGAGCCCAACCCAAGGGGCGGGCTCTTTCACTTTGTTCGATGCCGTACAGACGCGGCCCTGGCAGGCTTGTACCTTGCGCCAATTGATCTCACCGTTAGGACAGACCTCATGCCTGCATACCAAGTGGCCGTCATCGTGGGCAGCCTTCGGCAAGACTCTTTCAACCGCAAGCTGGCGCTCGCCGTGGCCAAGCTGGCGCCGCCCGAGTTCGAGTTCGAGCATGTGGTGATCTCAGACTTGCCGCCCTACAACCAAGACGACGACGCCAAGCCGGCCGAGTCGGTGCGCCGGTTGAAGGCCCAGATCGCTGCGGCCCAGGGCTTGTTGTTCGTCACGCCCGAATACAACCGCTCGATACCCGGCGTGCTCAAGAACGCCATCGATCATGCGTCGCGCCCCTATGGCCAAAGCGCTTGGGCAGGCAAGGCCGCCGGCGTGTTGGGTGCTTCAGTCGGGGCGATCGGCACCGCGCCGGCGCAACAGCACCTGCGCAACATCCTGGCCTACCTGGATGTGGCAGCCATGGGCCAGCCCGAGGCCTTCATCCACGCCAAGGAGGGCCTGTTCGACGACGCCGGCAACCTTGGTGACGGCAGCAAAAAGTTCCTGCAAGGCTGGATGGATCAGTACGTGGCCTGGGTGCAAAGGCACGCCGCCTGAGGCTGGGCGTCACGCCTGCCGGGCGGGCTGGCTGACATGCCTTGGGTAGGGTGAAATGGGGTGTGGTTCGGTCGGCGGGCCTGAAAGCTCGCTGGCCAGGTTGTGGTTGATGTCGCGGTGGTGCGCTTCGTCGGCCCGCACCACCAGCACCACGTCGCGCAAGGTGGCGTCGGCAGCCAGTACTCCAACCCACAAATTTCGATACATGAAACCGCGTCTTCGTCCGCCATGCGTCGTTGCAAATCCGCGCCATAGCAAAGGCTATGGCTGTGGTTTGCACCTAGCCTGACGAACGAATCCATCGCTTTCATTTGTACCGAAACCTCTGCACCGCAACACTAGATCAAATCTTCAACCGTCAGCGTTCGGTAGTGAACCGCCAACGTGGCGCCACCGCTTTGCGCCACCGCGGCGGCCTGGGCCGCATGCTCGGCATCGTCAACCTTGACCAGCAGCCACTTGTAGCCTTGCTGGGCCAGCGCGAGGTAGCGACGCAGCAGCGTGATCTCGTAGCCGAAGCCGGCCAGACCGCTGGCGTTGTGGATCGCATCTTCCAGTTCGGTCACGCTGTCGCGCGGCGCGAAGTGGAATACGGTGTGCGCTGGCCAGCCTGCGGCATGCAACGCCGCGGCAACGCCATCGGCCTGGGCCTGCGTGGGCAAACCCAGCATGACATGGCCCACCGGTTTGAAGACACCAAAAGACGTCGGCACGCCATCTGCCGTGACCGTGTCGTCCGTCTCGGAGTGGGGAGTGACGTGCATATGGGGACTCCTGTCAGTCAGCTTCGGGTGTATGCAGGGCGGCATGCTGTGGCGGCGCTGAGGGCCAGTCTGTTCGTTGCAGCACACAGCGATGCGCATCGCCCTGGCTGCGGCTACCCCCGCTTTGGGCCCAGCATGTCCGGCGGGCGCACCCAGGCGTCGAACTCTGCCGCACTCACGCCACCCCGTGCCAGCGCCGCTTCACGCAAGCTGCTGCCGCTGGTGTGAGCGTCTTTGGCGATGGCCGCGGCGCGGTCATAGCCGATGTGCGGCGCCAGGGCCGTGACCAACATCAGCGAGCGGTTGAGCAACTCCGTGCTGCGTGCCGCGTCGACCTCGAGGCCTTCAACACAATGGGCCGAAAAGCTGGCCATCGCGTCGGCCAGCAAGCCCAAACTGTCGAGCACGTTGTAGGCAATCAGCGGCTTGTAGGCATTGAGTTCGAACTGCCCCTGGCTGGCCGCGATGCCGATGGCCACATCGTGCCCCATGACCTGGGCGCAGACCATGGCGAGCGCCTCGACCTGCGTCGGGTTGACCTTGCCCGGCATGATCGAGCTGCCGGGCTCGTTGGCCGGCAGGCGCAGTTCGCCGATGCCGGCGCGCGGGCCGCTGCCCATCAAACGGATGTCGTTCGCAATCTTGGTCAACGCCACGCACAGCGTGCGCAGCGCACCGTGCAGGCTGACCAAGGCTTCATGGCCGGCCATGGCGGCAAACAGGTTCGGCGCCACCCCAAAGGGTTCGCCCAGGCGCGTGGCCAACACGGCGGCCACGCGCGCGCCAAACTCGGGGTGCGTGTTCAAGCCGGTGCCCACCGCGGTGCCGCCGATGGCCAGCGCGTGCAGCGCCGGCAGGGCATGCAGCAGGGCGGATTCGGCCAGGGCCAACTGCGCGTCGTAGCCGCCGAACTCCTGCCCGAACGTGACCGGCGTGGCGTCTTGCAAATGCGTGCGGCCGATCTTGATCGTGCCGGCAAATTCATTGGCCTTGGCCTGAAGCGCCGTGCGCAGCCGGCCCAGCGCAGCGCGCAGCGGGCGCGTCTGCAACACCGCGGCCAGGTGCATGGCGGTGGGGAACACGTCGTTGCTCGATTGGCCGCGGTTCACATCGTCATTCGGGTGCACTTTGCGGTCCGCGCCCAAGCTGCCGCCCAGCGCCAGTGAGGCCAGGTTGGCCACCACCTCGTTGACGTTCATGTTGCTTTGCGTGCCCGAACCGGTCTGCCACACCGACAGCACAAACTGCTGTTCGAACTCGCCCGCCGCCACGCGGGCCGCCGCCGCCGCAATGGCCTGAGCCTTGGCTGCGCTGAGCAGGCCGAGCTCGAGGTTGACCTCGGCCGCGGCGCGCTTGATGTGGGCCAGCGCCTGGATCAGCGGCGGCGGCATGCGCTGCGCGCCGATGGCAAAGAAGCGCCGGCTGCGCTCGGTTTGTGCGGCCCACAAGGCATCTGCGGGCACCTCGATGGCGCCAAAGCTGTCGGCTTCAGTGCGGGTTGCGGGCGGGCTCATTGCACAGGCCTGGGTGGGGTGGACGTGGTGGACGTGATGGGTGGGGTGGGTGGTGTGGGTGGTGTGGGTGTGATGGGCGCGCCGACGCCGCCGTCGTCGAGCGCGGCGCCCGGGTCTTCTTCCCCGGCCACCGAGGCATCGTCGGGCAGCGGCACGGTGGGCGGTGTGTGCGGTGTCGGTGCGGCGCCATTTGCTGTGTCGGCATGCGCGCCGGTGTCGGGGACAAGCAGGGGCTTGAGGTTCATGGGCGCTCCCAGCGTTGTTTGAGGCCAGGCCAGACTGGACGCTTCGCGTTCACCCGTCGGTGCGGTGTCGCACAGGGTCATGATGCGCCGCCGCGCTGGCTGCCGTCCAACTCCGCGTGCGAGCACTGGTCTGAATGGCCTGGCGCACATCAAACGTTGCAGTTTGCTTGACGCTGTTCTACCCACGCCGTTGCGGCTGCGCTTGACCCGCGCCGCTACGCCGCGCAATGCATCGAAACCTGGCCCAGCAGGCCGAAGTCAGCCAGCACCGTGTCGCCCGGCTGCACCGGCAGCGGCACCATGCAGGTGCCGGTTGAAACCAAGTCGCCCGCGCGCAAGCCCAGGCGCTGGGCGCACAGCTCGTTGGCCAGCCAGGCCAGCGCGAGGCGCGGGTCGCCCAGCACGGCGCTGCCATCGCCCTGGCGGCTCAGGCGCAGGCCTTTCGGGCCGCGCACCTCGCCCTGCACGGCATGCGTGCGCAGGTCGAGGGCGCGCCAGTCAACCGCGCTTGCAGCGCCAATCACAAAGCGGCCGCAGCAAGCGTTGTCAGCCTGCAATTGGGCTTCGCCGGCACCAGCAAAGTCTGCAAAGCGCGAGTTCGGCACTTCGATGGCCGGGTGCATGGCGGCCACGGCTTGCAGTACGTCTTCGACGCTGTATGGCGCAGCGCGCGGCGGCAGATCGGCGCCGAAGCGAAAGGCGAATTCAGGCTCGGCCACGGCCATGCGGTTGCCGTGCAGCGACACGCTGGCGCCGTCGCCGTCCACCTCGCCCGACAACAGCCGCCCGGCAAGAGGCCCGCTCACCGCGATGTGCTTCTGGCCGGCTGTGCTCGTGGCTGCAATCTTCCAGCCCAGCACGCTGCGCCCGCTGACAAGCGGCAACGCGGCCTGGATGGCATGGCCCTGCGCCCGTGTGGCCGGGCGCAGGCGAGGCGGCAATTCGGCCAACGCGGTGCCGGCTTGAAAGTGTTTCCACAACAAGCGGGCGGCTTCATGTGCGACGGTATCCGCGACGGTATGCACGACATCATTCATCATGTGCTTTCAAAGAGTTGACCGTAGCCTGTGCCGCGGCGGTGCCTACGCGAACGGCAAATGCCCGTAGCCTGACCAAGGCTCAAGACCCTTCTCGATAGAATGGGCCATGCCTGTTGACAACACCCCGCCGAGCCCGCCGCCGCCCGCGCCGCCGCGTGAAGACGGGCATGGCACGGTGGTGGCTGAACGGCAAGAAGCTCGCACCAAGCCACCGCCGCCGTATCAAGTCTTGATGCTGAATGACGATTACACCCCGATGGAGTTCGTGGTCATGGTCTTGCAGCAGTATTTTTCGCACGACCTGGAGACAGCCACGCAAATCATGCTCATGATCCACCATCACGGGCGTGCGGTGTGCGGGGTGTTTTCGAAGGACATCGCTTCGACCAAGGTAGAACTGGTGCTTGCGGCAGCCCGCCGCAATGGACACCCCCTGCAGTGCTTTATGGAGGCCGCATGATTGCGCAAGAACTGGAAGTCAGCCTGCACATGGCGTTCGTCGAGGCGCGCCAACAGCGGCATGAATTCATCACGGTCGAGCACCTGTTGCTGGCCTTGCTGGACAACCCCTCTGCGGCCGAAGTGCTGCGCGCCTGCGCCGCCAATATTGACGACCTGCGCAAGAGCTTGGTCAATTTCGTGAAGGAAAACACGCCCACTGTTTCCGGCACCGAAGAGGTCGACACGCAACCCACGCTGGGTTTTCAGCGCGTGATTCAGCGCGCGATCATGCATGTGCAGTCCACCGGCAACGGCAAGAAAGAAGTGACCGGCGCCAACGTGCTGGTGGCCATCTTCGGCGAGAAAGATTCGCACGCGGTGTACTACCTGCACCAGCAAGGGGTGACGCGGCTGGACGTGGTGAACTTCATCGCCCACGGCATCAAGAAGTCTGACCCGCCCGAGGCGCCGAAGGGCAACGAAGGCGGCAGCGGCGAAAGCGACAAGGAAGAAGCCGCTGAAGGCAAGGGCTCGCCGCTCGACCAGTTCACACAAAACCTGAACACCCTGGCGCGCGACGGCAAGATCGACCCACTCATCGGCCGCCAGCACGAAGTGGAGCGCGTCATTCAAATCTTGTGCCGCCGGCGCAAGAACAACCCGCTGCTGGTGGGCGAAGCCGGCGTGGGCAAGACCGCCATCGCCGAAGGCCTGGCCTGGCGCATCACGCAAAACGACGTGCCCGAAATACTGGCCACCAGCACGGTGTATGCGCTGGACATGGGTTCGCTGTTGGCCGGCACCAAAGCCCGCGGCGACCTCGAGCAGCGGCTCAAGGGTGTGCTCAAGCAGTTGCAGGCTCAACCCAACGCCATTTTGTTCATCGACGAGATCCACACCCTCATCGGCGCGGGCGCAGCCTCGGGTGGCACGCTGGACGCCAGCAACCTGCTCAAGCCGGCGCTTTCCAACGGCACCATGAAGTGCATCGGCGCCACCACCTTCACCGAGTACCGCGGCATCTTCGAGAAAGACGCGGCGCTGTCACGGCGCTTCCAGAAGATCGACGTGGTCGAGCCTTCGGTGGAAGAAACGGTTGAGATCCTCAAGGGACTGAAGTCGCGCTTTGAAGAACATCACAGCGTGAAGTACGCGCCGGCAGCGCTGCAAGCCGCGGCCGAGCTCTCAGCCAAGTACATCAACGACCGGCACCTGCCCGACAAAGCGATCGACGTGATCGACGAAGCCGGCGCCGCGCAGCGCATCTTGCCCAAGAACAAACAGAAGAAGACGATCACGCGCCTGGAAGTGGAAGAGATCGTGGCCAAGATTGCGCGCATCCCGCCGGCCAGCGTGTCCAGCGACGACCGCAGCAAACTCAAGAGTCTGGATCGCGATTTGAAGAGCGTCGTGTTCGGCCAAGACCCGGCCATCGAGGCCTTGGCCGCGGCCATCAAGATGGCGCGCTCGGGCCTAGGCAAGCCCGACAAGCCCATCGGCTCGTTTTTGTTCAGCGGCCCCACGGGCGTGGGCAAGACCGAGGTGGCCAAGCAGTTGGCGTTCATCCTGGGCATCGAGTTGATTCGCTTCGACATGAGCGAATACATGGAGCGCCATGCGGTGAGCCGCCTGATCGGTGCGCCGCCGGGCTATGTGGGCTTTGACCAAGGCGGCCTGCTGACCGAGGCGGTGACCAAGAAGCCACATGCCGTGCTGCTGATGGATGAGATCGAGAAGGCCCACCCAGACGTTTTCAATGTGCTCTTGCAGGTGATGGATCACGGCACGCTGACCGACAACAACGGGCGCAAGGCCGACTTCCGCAACGTGATCATCGTGATGACCACGAATGCCGGTGCCGAGGCGATGAACAAGTCGGCCATCGGCTTCACCAACAAGCGTGAACAGGGCGACGAGATGGGCGACATCAAGCGCATGTTCACGCCCGAGTTCCGCAACCGGCTCGATGCGATCGTTAGCTTTGCGGCGCTGAACGAAGACGTGATCCTGCGCGTGGTCGACAAGTTCTTGCTGCAACTTGAAAGCCAGTTGGCCGAGAAAAAGGTCGAAGTCACTTTCACTGACAAGCTGCGCGCCTACCTGTCGCGCAAAGGCTTCGACCCGCTGATGGGTGCGCGGCCGATGCAACGTTTGATTCAAGACACGATCCGCCGCGCCTTGGCTGACGAGTTGCTGTTCGGCCGCCTGATGGACGGCGGGCGTTTGACGGTGGACATCGACGACAAGGACGAGGTGCTGTTGGACATTCAGCCGCCGAAGAAGGCCGACAAGGCCAAGTCGGAGATCACGGCGGTTTGACCAACGCACACGGCTGACGCTTAACGGGCCCGCGCGGGCCCGTTGTCATTCCGGCGCCGCGCCGGGGTTCTGCCGGTAGTAGCTGCGCAGCAGCGTGTACAACGCCGGGTAGCCGCCATACAGCTCGGCGCCGGCCACGAAGAAATGCTCGCTGGCCACGGCAAAAAATTCTTCCGGCGCTTCAGCACCATATGGGTCGAGCAAGGTGTCGATGCCGGCGTCCACCTCATCGCAGTGGCGTTCGTATTCGGTCATCAGCACCTTCATCCAGTGCGTGCACTCAGCGGCGCTGGGCAGCGGTGGCATGCCATCCATTTGGCCGTCGATGCGGTCGAGCACATGGGCGAATTCATGGATCACGACGTTGATCAAACGCCCGTCGGACTCGCCACCGTCTTGCACGTCGCGCCAGGACAGCATCACCGGCCCACCGTCGACCATCTCGCCGAGCATTTCGTCGTCGAACTCATGCACCACGCCGATGTCGTCTTCAACGCTGCGCCGCGCCCACACCCGGTCGGGGTGGATGACGATGCCGATGAAGCTGTCGTAGGGCTGCAGGCCCAGGCGCAGCACCGGCAGGCACGCTTGCGCGGCCACCGTCACCGCAACCTCATCGCTGATGTGCAGGCCCTGGGCACCGGTGAATTCTTTCTGGTCGAGAAACAGGCTGGTCAAGCGGCGCAACTCGGCCGCGTCGGCTTCGTCGCGCAGGTTCAAGAAGGTGTGACGCTGCAACGTGGCGAGCCACAACGCATCAGGAATGCGCCGACGCTCCAGCGCAGCGCGTTCGCCGCGCGCGCGCCAGGCACGCAGCACGCCCTTGAGCGTCATGCCGGCACCGTGGCGTCGATGCGCGCGAAGCCGGCGCGCGTCCAGCGCAGCACCTGGGCGCGTGGCGGCGTGACGTCCAGATCCCAATCGCTCAGGACATGTCTGAACACGCCAGGCGCCAGCTCGTGGCGGCCCGGGCGGTGGGTGTGGCCATGCACCATGTGGTCCGCACCGGCAGCGCGCAGCCAGTGCAAGGCCGCGGCGTCATCCACATCGGCCCATGGGGTGGGGTCGTCCTGTGCACTGCGCTGTTTTTTATCTTCACTGGCGTGGCGTATGGCCGCGGCCAGCGCGCGGCGTTCGGGCAAAGGCTTGGCCAGAAAGGCCTGCTGCCAGGCCGGGCTGCGCACCATGCTGCGAAAGCGCTGGTAGTCCAGATCAGCCAGGCACAGGGCATCGCCATGTGTGAGCAGGGTTCGCGCACTGAACGCATGCACGCAGGTGGGGTCGTGCAGCAGGGTGCAGCCGCTGGCTTGGGCGAAGCCAGCGCCAGCCAGGAAGTCGCGGTTGCCGACCATGAAGTACAACGGCACGCGCTGCGAGGCCGCATGCAGCGCGCGCAGGCAGCGTTGCTCGAAGGGCTCGGCCAGGCCGTCATCGCCCACGCACAGCTCGAACAGGTCGCCCAGGATGAACACCGCGTCGGCAGTGGTGTTGGCCAAGTAGCGCTCAAACGCCGCGGTGGTGCGCGGCAACCCTGCGCTCAGGTGCAGGTCGGAAATGAACTCCACGGCCTGGGCGGCCGCACCCAGCTGCAGCTCGGCCACCTTAGGGTTGCCAACGCCAGCCTGGTGCATCACCCGCGCAAACTAATCGGCCACGGTGGCGCGTTCGATGACGATCGCTTCAAGCGGCACATCGCCCATGCCGCCTTGGTGGCCGGTGGCCATGCGCTCGATGACATCAACCACATCTTGGCCTTGGGTGACCTTGCCGAACACCGTGTAGCCCCAGCCGTTGGCAGACTCCGAGGTGAAGTTCAGGAAGTCGTTGTTCTTGGTGTTGATGAAGAACTGGCAGGTGGCCGAATGCGGCGCCGAGGTGCGCGCCATGGCCACGGTGTAATGGTCGTTCTTCAAGCCGTTGCCGGCTTCGTTGCGGATCGCGGCTTGCGTCGGCTTTTGGTTCATCTGGGCGTCGAAACCGCCACCCTGGATCATGAAGCCCTTGATCACGCGGTGGAAGATGGTGCCGTCGTACTGGCCAGCGCGCACATAGTCGATGAAGTTCTGCACGCTCAGCGGCGCGCGCGCGTCGTCGAGTTCCAGCGTGATGTTGCCCGCGCTGGTGGCGATGTGAACCGTCTTGCTCATCTCATTTCTCCTGGGTTGCCTTGCGAATCACGATGGCGGTTTGCGGCAGGTGCTGCTGCGCGCCGCCACGGCCGGCCAGCGGCGCAGCCTTGATCTTGTCGACCACGTCCATGCCTTCGACCACGCGGCCGAACACGGCGTAGCCGTTGCCGTCACGCGAGTTGGCTTGGTCGAGAAAAGCGTTGTCGACCACGTTGATGAAGAACTGCGCGGTGGCCGAATCGGGCACCGAAGTGCGCGCCATGGCCAGCGTGCCGCGCAGGTTGGTCAAGCCGTTGCGGCTTTCCAGCGCGATGGGGGGGCGGGTGGGTTTTTCCTGCATGTCGGCGCCCATGCCACCGCCTTGGATCATGAAGTTCTCGATCACGCGGTGAAAGATCGTGCCGTCATAGTGGCCGGCCTTCACGTAAGCCAGAAAGTTGGCCACAGACTTGGGCGCCTTTTGTGCATCAAGCTCGACCACGATGTCGCCCAGGCTGGTGGCCAAGCGCACTTTCTGCGCTTGCGCCTGCGCGCTCACGGCCAGGGTCAGGGTCAACATGAAAACCTTCAACAACTTCATGACGGGCATACGCAGCTTTCTAACTTCAAGGTGGATAGGGCATTGTCAAGGGGCACTGGCCGCTGACTCGGGCAGGCGCAGCACCTCGCGCGCCAGGCGCAGCTTGCGCACCAGCGCCGCGTCGCGCCGCGGCAGCGGCACGTCTTGCCAGGTGGCCAGGGCCAGGCGCAGGTAAACGTCGCCCAGGTTCTCGCGCGCGGCCTGGTGCGCGGGGTCGTTGCGTAGCGCCTGTTCCAGCGCCTGCCGGGCGCTTTGCAAGCGCCCGGCGGCGGCATGCAGCACGGCCAGGTTGTTGTGCGGGTCGGACAACTCGGGGAAGTCTTCGCTCAGACGCTGAAAGGTGGCCAGCGCCTCGGCGTCGCGGCCCAGGTCGGCCAACACCACGCCGCGCAAAAAGCGCAAGTCGGCGTCGCGCGGCGTGCTGGCGAGGCCTTTGTCGAGTGTGGTCAGAGCGGCTGCGAAGTCGCCCGCACGCTGTGCACGCTGGGCGTCTTCCAACACGCCGGCTTGCGCCATGGGCCAGGCCAGCGCGAGCGTCAGGCCAAGGCCGGCAATCAGGTGCTTGCGGTTCAATTTGTGTGTTGCTGAAAGGGGGCAGGGCTCAAGTGCGCCAAGGGGCAGGGAGTCTTGACGCTGCGGCTGAAATGCGAGGCACGCCGCTATACTGATTTCATTCTAGCGACGAGCGTTCGCGTCGTCGGGCTCCAACCCGTTGTCCACCCCTCTTAGCGCGCTGCGTGACCCACACGCAAGCGTGCATGAACCACCGAGATTGCCTGCCCGCACATGAGCTTGCGCCTGTACAACACGTTGAATCGTCGCCTGGAGCCCTTTGTGCCGTTGCAGGCAGGTCAGGTCGGCATGTACGTGTGCGGCATGACCATCTACGACCTGTGCCATGTGGGCCATGCGCGCATGATGATGGCCTTCGACGTGGTCTACCGCTGGCTGCAAGTGCTGGGCTACCGCGTGACCTACGTGCGCAACATCACCGACATCGACGACAAGATCATCAAGCGCGCGGTGGAACGAAACATGTCGATCCGTGCGCTGACCGACGAAATGATCGCCGCCATGCGCACCGACATCGGCGCCCTGGGCATCGCCACACCCACGCACGAGCCGCGTGCCACCGAGTATGTGGGTCAGATGGTGGCCCTGATTGGCACGCTGCAGGAGCGCGGCTTGGCCTATGCCAGCAACAGCGGCGACATGAACTTTGCGGTGCGCAAGTTCGCGGGCTATGGCAAGTTGTCGGGCAAGACTCTTGACGACTTGCGCTCGGGCGAGCGTGTGGCGGTGGCCGAAGGCAAGGAAGACCCGTTGGACTTCGTGTTATGGAAGGCGGCCAAGCCCGATGAACCTGATGACGCCAAGTGGCCCAGCCCCTTCGGCGTGGGCCGGCCGGGCTGGCATATCGAGTGTTCGGCCATGAGTTGCGCCTTGCTCGGCGAGGTGTTCGACATTCACGGCGGCGGCATGGACTTGCAGTTCCCGCACCATGAGAACGAAATCGCGCAAAGCGAAGGCGCGCAGGGCAAGCCGTTCGTGAAGGTGTGGTTGCACAACGGTTTCTTGAACGTTGACGACGCCAAGATGTCGAAGTCGATCGGCAACTTCTTCACCATCCGCGAAGTCTTGCAGCGTTATGACGGCGAGACGCTGCGCTTCTTCATGCTGCGCGTGCATTACCGCAGCCCGTTCAACTTCAGCGACCAGCATCTCGACGATGCGCGCCAGGCGTTGCGCCGCCTGTACACCGCGCTCGATGGCGTGGCCGCAGCGGAAGTGGCCGTCGATTGGCAACAGCCACAGGCCGCCGCGTTTCACACCGCCATGAACGAAGACTTCAACACGCCAGGCGCAGTGGCCGTGTTATTCGAGTTGGCCGGCGAACTTAACCGTTCACGTCAGCCACAGGCAGCCGGCTTGCTCAAAGCACTGGGCGCCACGCTGGGCATCTTGCAGCAGCCCCCGCGGCAGTTCCTGCAAGGCGGGGCAGGGTCTGAAGACACCGACATCCAAACCCTGATCGACCAGCGTGCCGCGGCCAAGGCGGCGCGCGACTTTGCCGGCGCTGACCGCATCCGCGCCGAACTGGCTGCGCGCGGCATCGTGCTGCAAGACGGCGCCCAGGGCACGACCTGGTCCAAGGCCTGAAGCCATGCCCGGCAGCAAACCCGCCACGGCCACTGCGGCCACCGTCACGTCAAGCTTCACACCCACCTATTGGGACGACGCCTGCAAGCACCTGGCCAAGCGCGACCGGGTCATGCGCAAGCTCATTCCAAAGTTCGGCGAAGCGCGCTTGCAAAGCCGCGGCGACGCCTTCACGACGCTGGCGCGCTCCATCGTGGGTCAGCAAATTTCGGTCAAGGCCGCGCAATCTGTGTGGGACCGTTTCATCGCCCTGTCCGGCGTGCCTGCTGCGCGCCTGGTCCCGGGCAGGGTGTTGGCGCTGGATGCCACACAGTTGCGCAGCGCGGGGCTGTCTGTGCGCAAGGGCGAGTACCTGCACGACCTGGCGCGCCACTTCGATGGCGGCGCAGTGCATGTGGCGCAGTGGCAGGCGATGGACGACGACACCATCATTGAAGAACTGGTGGCGGTGCGTGGCATTGGCCGCTGGACGGCCGAGATGTTCCTGATCTTCCACCTCATGCGCCCGAATGTGCTGCCGCTCGACGATCTGGGTTTGCTCAAGGGCATCAGCCACAGCTACTTCAGCGGCGAGCCGGTGTCGCGGGCCGAGGCGCGCGAAGTCGGCGAAGCCTGGGCGCCCTTTCGGTCGGTAGCAACTTGGTACATTTGGCGCAGCCTGGATCCGCTGCCCGTCGACTACTGACCATGAGCAAACGCCACTTCCTCGACTTTGAGCAACCCGTCGCCGACCTCGAATCGAAGATCGAGGAATTGCGCTATGTGCACAACGAGTCAGCGGTCGACATCTCCGACGAGATCGAACGCCTGAGCCAGAAGAGTCTGCAGCTCACCAAGGACATCTACACCCGGCTCACGCCCTGGCAGGTGACGCAGATCGCGCGCCACCCGCAGCGCCCCTACACGCTGGACTACGTGAACGAAATCTTCACCGAGTTCCAGGAACTGCACGGCGACCGCAACTTTGCCGACGACCAATCCATCGTCGGCGGCCTGGCGCGTTTCAATGGCCAGACCTGCATGGTGCTGGGCCACCAGAAGGGGCGCGACACCAAAGAGCGCGGCGTGCGCAACTTCGGCATGGCGCGGCCCGAGGGTTATCGCAAGGCACTGCGGCTGATGAAGCTGGCTGAAAAATTCAGCCTGCCGCTGTTCACCTTCGTCGACACGCCCGGCGCTTACCCCGGCATCGGCGCTGAAGAGCGTGGCCAGTCAGAAGCCATCGGCCGCAACATCTTCGAGATGGCGCAACTCGAAGTGCCGATCATCACCACCATCGTGGGCGAGGGTGGGTCGGGCGGTGCCCTGGCCATTGGTGTGGCCGATCAAACCTTGATGTTGCAGTTCTCGGTCTACTCGGTCATCTCCCCCGAAGGCTGCGCGTCGATCCTGTGGAAAACCGCGGAACGCGCCAGCGACGCAGCCGAAGCATTGGGCGTGACCGCACACCGGCTGAAGGCGCTGGGTTTGATCGACAAGATCGTCAGCGAGCCCGTGGGCGGTGCGCAGCGCGACGTGAAGGCCATGTGCGCCTCGCTCAAGCGTGCGCTCAACGACGCCTTGCGCCAAGTGGTCGACCTGAAGCCCAAGGAACTGCTGCAGCGCCGCTACGAGCGTTTGCAGTCCTATGGCCGCTTCACCGACACCAAGGAGCGCTGAGCCGCCGGCCACCGTGGCCGTGGCCTGCAGTGGCGGGCGCGACTCCACCGCGTTGTTGCATGCCACTGCCCGCGCCGCGGCGGCGCTGGGCGGCGTGCAAGTGGTGGCCTTGCATGTGCACCATGGTTTGCTGGCGCAAGCGGATGACTGGGTGCGGCACCTGCAACGCCAAGTTGAGCGCTGGGCCGTGCACGGCCTGCCCGTTGCATTTGATTGGCAGCGGCTGGCTGGTCAGCCCGCGCCGGGCGACAGCGTAGAGGCTTGGGCACGGCAGGGCCGCTATGAAGCCCTGGCGCGCATGGCGCAGCGGCACGGCGCCAGCCTGGTGCTGCTGGCCCACCACCGCGGCGACCAGGCGGAAACCTTCTTGCTGCAAGCCCTGCGTGGCGCTGGCCCGGCCGGCCTGGCCGGCATGGCGGTGCTGCGCCAGGCCGGCGCCATCACCTGGGCACGGCCCTGGTTGGCCCAACCGCCGCGGGCGCTGGCCGGTTATGTGCAGCGCCATCGGCTGAGCGTGGTCAGCGACCCCAGCAATGCCGACCCACGCTTCGCCCGCAGCCGGCTGCGCGCGCAGGTCATGCCGGTGTTGGCGGCGGCCTTTCCCGACGCCGAGACCGCTCTGGCTTCCAGTGCGCTGCGCGCCCAAGAAGCAGCAGCCTGCCTGGCCGAGCTGGCCATGCTCGATGCCCGCCAGCATGTGGCCGCTGACGGCAGCTTGCTGGTGGCACCGTGGCTTGACTTGTCGGCGCCGCGGCGGGCCAATGCGCTGCGCGCGTGGCTGCGCGGCCAGCGCCCGGGGGCCGGGCGCGAGACCCTGGTGCAGCGTTTGATGCTCGAATTGCCAAGCCGCGCCGTGGGCAACTGGCCCGCCGCGCCAGGCATCCTGCGGCTTTACCGAGGCCACTTGCGCCACATTGCGCACGAAGCGCCGGTGCCGACGCCTGTGCAGCCGTTGGTCATGGACCTCAGCCAGCCCGGTTGCTACGCGCTACCGGGTTGGCCGGGGCAACTGTTGGTGCAGGCCACCGCGACGGGCGGCATTGCGGCCCAGGCGCTGCGCCAGGCACACATCTGCGCGCGCAGTGCCGGCATGCAATTTCAAGCCGCGCCACAGCGCCCAGCGCGCGCGCTGAAAAAGCAGTACCAGGATGCCGGCGTGCCGCACTGGCAGCGGGCGGGCCCGGTCGTGTGTGTGGCCGGCGCCGTGGCGTTTGTCGCTGGCCTGGGCATCGACGCGCGCGTCATCGCTGGCACAGGTCAACCGCAGCACAGGTTGAGCTGGTTGCCGGCAGGTGAGGGCGTGCCCACCCATGCTGCACTGCAACAGCCGGCGGCTAGAATTCGCGGTTGATCCCAGACCGGCGTTGCGGCCTTGTTGGCCCGACGCAAGCTGCATAACAAGGCCATGGCACTCATCGTCCACAAATACGGCGGCACCTCGATGGGCAGCCCCGAACGCATCCGCAACGTCGCCAAGCGCGTGGCCAAGTGGGCCCGCGCCGGCCATCAGATGGTGGTGGTGCCCTCGGCCATGAGCGGCGAAACCAACCGCCTGCTCGGCCTGGCCAAGGAACTCTCGCCCGCCCGCCTGGAAGCAGCCGCGCTGCGTGAGCTGGATCAGATCGCCGCCACCGGCGAGCAAGTGTCGGTGGGGCTGCTGGCCCTGGCCTTGCAGGCTGAAGGCATGCCGGCCATCAGCTACAACGGTTGGCAGGTCGGCGTGCACACGGACTCGGCCTACACCAAGGCGCGCATCCAGAACATCGACGATGCCAAGGTGCGCGCCGATCTGGCCGCGGGCAGGGTGGTGGTCATCACCGGCTTCCAGGGCATGGACGGCAGCGGCAACATCACCACGCTGGGGCGGGGCGGCTCCGACACCTCGGCCGTGGCCGTGGCCGCGGCGCTGAAGGCCGAGGAATGCCTGATCTACACCGATGTGGACGGCGTCTACACCACCGACCCGCGCATCGTGCCCCAGGCCCGGCGGCTGCACCGCATCAGCTTTGAAGAGATGCTGGAAATGGCCAGCCAGGGCTCCAAGGTCTTGCAGATTCGCTCGGTGGAATTCGCCGGCAAGTACCGCGTGCCTTTGCGCGTGCTGTCAAGTTTCACGCCGTGGGACATCGACTTGAACGAAGAAGCCGCCTCGGGCACCTTGATCACTTTTGAAGAGAACGAAACCATGGAACAGGCCGTTGTGTCGGGCATTGCCTTCACCCGCGACGAAGCGAAGGTCACCGTGGTCGGCGTGCCCGACAAGCCCGGCATCGCCTATCAGATTCTGGGTGCGGTGGCGGATGCAAACATTGATGTGGATGTGATCGTGCAGAACGTCTCGCACGGCGGGCGCACCGATTTTTCCTTCACCGTGAGCCGCAACGATTTCAGCCGCACGATGGAGTTGCTGAACGAAAAGGTGGCCCCGGCGCTGGGCGTGGCCGAGGTGGCGGGCGACGCCAACATTTGCAAAGTCAGCATCATCGGCATCGGCATGCGCAGCCACGAGGGCGTAGCGGCCAAGATGTTCCGCACCCTCAGCGAAGAAGGCATCAACATCCAGATGGTGACCACCAGCGAGATCAAAACCAGCGTGGTGATCGACGAAAAGTACATGGAGCTGGCGGTGCGCGCGCTGCACAAGGCCTTCGATCTGGATCAGGACGCGCCTGCCACCTGATTTCGCGCCAAAGCGGGTGCATCTTGTCGTTAGAATGCGCCGCTGTTGCCAGGAGTCGTGACCGAGTGGCCGAAGGTGCTCCCCTGCTAAGGGAGTATGTGGGCAAAACCTGCATCGAGGGTTCGAATCCCTCCGACTCCGCCAAGTGAAAAGCCCCACGAGGGGCTTTTTTCTTGGCGCAGGCGAGTGATGTGCCTGCGCACATCACGCGAGGGGTTCGAATGGCCCGGCATGCAAGCCGGGCAGGGGTCGCGGCATGTGACCGAATCCCTCCGACTCCGCCAAGTGAAAAGCCCCGCGAGGGGCTTTTTTCTTGGCGCGGGCGAGTGATGTGCCTGCGCACATCACGCGTGGGGTTCGAATGGCCCGGCATGCAGGCCGGGCCGGGGTCGCGGCACGTGACCGAAGCCCTCCGCTTGGCGGAGCTTGAGGCTAGATCAAAGTGATCAGTACGTGTAGGTCAGCCCCAGCTTGAGCACCGGGTAGGCCTTGATCTGGTTGAACTTCTCTTGCACGTTCGTGCGCTCGGCGTCGACGTTGCCTTGGCCTGCTGCGGCCAGTAGACCCGGCGTGGCGGTCACGGTAACTTCCGACTTGCCAAACGCCGCGCCGGCATCGAAGTACAGGCCCAGGCCAGGTTTGGCCTGCCCATGCCCAAAGCCCAGGCCGAAGTAGGGTGCCGCACCCGGGAACTTGGCCACCATGTCCACGCTTTCGCCCGGTGGCGCCGCGTAAGCCGTGCCATTGATGGTGACAGTGCCTCCTGTGGTGACGCCATGCGCCTGCACTTTGCGGGTGCCCAACAACACACCGCCCGTGAGGCGGAAATGGCTGGTCAAAAAGTAGTCGCCATACGCGCCGAAGTTCGAGAACTTCAGGCTGGCTTGATAGTCCGCGCCGTCACTGTTGAAGTTGCGCCTGTAGTTCAAAACACTCAGCTCGCCGCGCAGCCCAATGTTCGGGCTCAGTTTGTGCGCCATGCCCAGCTCAAAACCGGTGCTGCCCAGGCCAATGAAAGCTTCGCCGGCGCTCGCCGGCAGCGCGCAGGCCAGGGTCAGCAGCGCTGCGCAGCAGGGCGACGACCAACGAATCCATCCTCGGGCGCCACTGGGTGATGCAGCGCGGCGCATCTCGGCGCCGGGGTGCTTCATTGATGTCAGATCGCTTGATGCTTCTTTATGATTTGACATAATATACATTGTCGCAATTATTGATCAATAGCTCGAATCAAATGAGCGTTGCACTTTGAGGCCACAACCGAATGCAATGCCAGGTTCTGCGAGCGCGTCACTGGTCTTGCGTCTCAGCCTCGAGTTCAACCTCGGTTGACTCAGTCTCTTCTTCCATGTCGGCAGCAGACGCCGCTTCGCCTTTTTTCGGCAGCAAGGGCCGATCAAGCGGCCGGCAGATACGGCGATGCAGGTTTTCCAGGCGCTCAGACTTTTCCATGGCTTGGATCACCGACTCCGGGTTCATGAGCAAGGCGAACGGGTTGTCAACATGCTGCGTGCTGGTCATCGTTTGTTCTCCATGGGGGGAATCCCTGGAAACAACTCTATGCGTGCGACGGCCCGCGCGCAGTCAGGGGCGCCCCATTGAACCTGTCGGAAGCGGGCTGACAAAGGCCCTGAAAGACGGCCTCAGTTCACGCTCTGTTCGAGCTTGACCGCCAAGCCTTCGCGGCCACCCAGGCGCGCAAAGGCAGCGGCGTCCAGGTCGTGCTCGTTGCGCAGCCGCGGGTTCGCGCCACGGGCCAGCAGCAGCGTCACGGCGTCGGCGCTGCCGTAGCGCGCGGCCATCATCAACGCCGTGCTGCCATTGGGCGAGCGCGCATCGATTTGCGCGCCATGCTCCAGCAACAGGGTCACAGCCTTGGCTTGTGGGCCGGTGGCGGCGTAGTGCAGCGGTGCCCAGCCGCCGCGGTTCACCGCGGCGCCCAATGCGATCAGCTTGGCGCACCAGTTCACCTGGCCGCGCAAGGCGGCCATCATCAGTGCCGTCTCGCCAGACGCGTTGGCCGCATCGAAGCGAACGCCACGTGCTTGCAGCAACACGCCCACGACCTGGCCCGATCCTTCTCGCAACGCCAGAAAAAGGGGCTGCTGGCCGTCTTCGCTGGGCGAATTGGGGTCGAAGCCGCGCGCCAGAAGTTGCTTCACGGTGGCGGCGTCATCGGTCTTCACGGCCTTGAAGAAATCCTCATATGAACCGGCATGTGAAACGGAAACCCAAAGCGCTATAACAAGATACAGCGTGAACTTAAAGTTTTTCATGACTATTAAACCGACTCTGAAGGCGGCACAGCCCGGGTAAACAGCCGATAGAAATTGGCGCTCGTGGCGGCGGCCACCTCATCGACGCTGCACTGTTTGATGGCCGCCAACTCGCGCGCCACAAAGGGCACGAATGCGGGCGAATTGGTCTTGCCACGGTGCGGCGCAGGTGCCAGATAGGGGCTGTCGGTTTCGATCAGGCAGCGCTCCAGCGGCACCATGCGGCCCACTTCGCGCAGATCGGCAGCGTTCTTGAAGGTCAAGATGCCCGAGAACGAAATGTCAAAGCCGATGTCGAGCGCAGCACGAGCCACCTCGACCGTTTCGGTGAAGCAATGGAACACCCCGCGCACCGTGCCGGCGCCCTCTTCGCGCAGCAAGGCCAGCGTGTCTGCACCCGCCTGGCGCGTGTGCACGATGAGCGGCAGGCCGCAAGCACGCGCGGCTCGAATGTGAACGCGAAAGCGCTCGCGCTGCCAAGCCATGTCGTGCAGGCTGCGGCCGTTCAAACGGTAGTAGTCCAGCCCGGTTTCGCCAATGCCCACCACCTTGGGCAAGGCCGCCAGGCGCAGCAGGTCTTCCAGGGTGGGTTCGGCGACGCCTTCGTTGTCTGGGTGCACGCCTGCGCTGGCCCATAGCTGTGGATGTTCAAGTGCCAGCTGGTGCACCAACGGGAACTCTTCAAGCGTGGTGCAGATGCACAGCGCCGTGTTCACCTGCGCGGCCTGCATGTCTTGCAGGATCGGCCCGATGCGGCTGCGCAGTTCGGGAAACGCCAGATGGCAATGCGAGTCCACGAACATGGTCAGGTGCCCACCGACAGGCAGGCTCAGATGGTTTGCGTGGGCTTGGCCGATTGGATCGACGTGCCCAGCATTTCCTCGATCTTGAGCTTCAACAGCCGGGTCTTCTCATCACCCGGGAATCGCACCCCCACGCCCTGGGTGCGCCCGCCCGACGCGTTGGCCGGTGTCAGCCAGGCAACCTTGCCGGCCACCGGGTAGCGCTGCGGGTCTTCAGGCAGGCTCAGCAGCAGGTAGATGTCTTCGCCCAGCCGGTACTCGCGCATGGTGGGCACGAAGATGCCGCCTTCAGCAAGCAAGGGGATGTAGGCGGCGTAGAGCGCACCTTTTTCACGGAACACCAGTTGGATGACGCTGGGCTTGCCCGAAGCGGGCGCCAGCGCGCCGGGTTGTGAACGAGGGGAGGTGCGGTCATTCATGGCCGGGCGAGTGTACCCAGCGCACGCTCGCGTGGCGCCGCCGTGGGCGCGGCCGGTGCCAGGGTTTGTTGAGCCTCGCACACAAGTGCCTCGATCAGCAGGCCCTCGTTCCACGGGTGTTCATCGTGGCGGGCCACTCGGGCCAGGTTGCGCGCCCAGGCTGCCAGGGCCGGCATGGCCACACCAGCGCGCAAGGTCTGGGCGGCAAAGTACCGCGGGGGTGCGCCAGCGGCCAAGGCCCAGGTGTCGTGGCAGAGCTTTTGCAGCGCATCCACCGCC
This sequence comes from Burkholderiales bacterium, assembly GCA_031418595.1. Classification (GTDB taxonomy): domain Bacteria; phylum Pseudomonadota; class Gammaproteobacteria; order Burkholderiales; family Burkholderiaceae_C; genus Rubrivivax. The sequence goes on along the minus strand of JANOXU010000009.1, from coordinate 7,094 downwards.
GCGGCGATGCTCCAGCCGGCCATGGCCTGCGCCTGGCCCACCATCATGGCCGTCGGCAAGGCTGCCCAGGCGCGCGCGCTGACCCCGCCTTGTGCCAACGCCAAGGCGTCGAGCGGGCGCCCTGAGGCCGCGGCCAGCAGCACGGCAGGGTCGTCCCGGAGTCGTTCACCCAGCCACGCCAGCGCCACAGGCGCGGGCACCGGCGGCAGCCTGAAGACCTGGCAGCGGCTGCGCACCGTGGGCAGCAGCAAGCTGGCGTCAGCCGTGCTGAGCAGCATCACCACGCCGGCCGGGGGTTCTTCCAAGGTCTTGAGCAGCGCGCTGGCCGATTCCTGGTTCATGGCTTCGCCGGGGTGGATCAACAACACCTTCAAGCCGCCGCGCGACGAGGTCTTGCCTGCCCATTCAATGGCCAGCCGCGCGGCGCCGACCTTGATCTGCTTGCTGGGCTTTTTTTTGGTACCGCCCTCCTCGTCGGCGCCGGCGTCGGCCGCGCCCGCCAGGTTCAGGCTGGTGGCCAAGGCTGCCGGCACCAGGAAGAACAGATCCGGGTGCGAGCGCGCCAGTACATGGTGGCAACCCGTGCACTCGCCGCAAGGCGGTGCCCCACCCTCGCACAGCAGCCCTTGGGCCAGGGCCAACACGAACTGCACGGCGCCATCACCCGGCGCGGCCTGCACCAGCAGCGCGTGCGAGCGGCGCTGGTGCAGCGCCTGCTGCAGCGGCGCGCCCAGCCAGGGCAGTTCTGCAACGGGTGAAGGTTCTTTCATGCGTCGATCACCATGCGCCGCGCGCCGCGAGCACGCCTTCGATCTGCGCCCACACCGCTTCACGTGGCGCCGCGGCATCGATGCGTGCAAAGCGGCCCGGTGCGGCCAGGCTGCGTTGAAGGTAGGCCAGGCGCACGCGCTCAAAGAAGGCTTCGTCTTGCGCTTCAAAACGGTCGGGCGCTCGCGCCGCCGCGCGGCGCTGCGCGGCCATGGCGGCGGGCAGGTCAAACCAGAAAGTGAGCTGCGGCTCAACGCCCTGCTGCACCCAGTTTTCAAGCTGCTGCAGCCGGGCCCACTCGACACCGCGGCCACCGCCCTGGTAGGCAAAGCTGGCGTCAGTGAAGCGGTCGCACAGCACGGTGGCGCCGCGGGCCAGGGCTGGGTTGATGCAGTGCACCAGGTGGTCGCGGCGCGCCGCAAACACCAGCAGCGCCTCGGTCAACCCGCACATGGGCTCATGCAGCAGGAGTTCGCGCAGGCGCTCGGCCAAGGGCGTGCCGCCGGGCTCGCGCGTCAACACCACCTCGCAGCCTTGGGCGCGCAACCACTGCGCCACGGCGTCGATGTGCGAAGACTTGCCGGCGCCGTCGATGCCCTCAAAGCTGATGAACTGCCCTGCCCTCACTGCCCACCCCGCTGGTACCGGTTAACCGCACGGTTATGTTCGGCCAGGTTCTCGCTGAACACGCTGCTGCCGTCACCGCGCGCCACGAAGTACAGGGCCTTGGTCGGCTGCGGCTGCACCGCTGCCCGCAACGAGGCCATACCGGGCATGGCAATCGGCCCGGGCGGCAGGCCGCCGCGGGTGTAGGTGTTGTAGGGCGTGTCGGTTTGCAGATCGCGCTTGCGCAAGTTGCCGTCGAAAGCTTCACCCAGGCCGTAGATCACGGTCGGGTCGGTCTGCAAGGGCATGCCGATGCGCAAGCGGTTGATGAACACGCCAGCCACCAGGCCCCTGTCGGCCGCGATGCCGGTTTCCTTTTCGACGATGGATGCCAACGTCAACGCCTGCTCCATGCTCTTCAGCGGCAGGTCGCTGGCTCGTTCAGCCCACACGCTGACCAAGCGGCGCTGCATGGCCGCGTGCGCCCGCTTGAGCACGGTGAGGTCGCTGACGCCGCGGCTGTACACGTAGGTGTCAGGGAAAAACTGGCCTTCTGCGGGGCTGCCCGCAGCACCCAGGGCTTGCATGATTTGCTCATCGGTCATGCCTTTCGTGTTGGCCTTGAGTTGCGTGGCCTGGGCCAATGCTTCGCGCCATTGGCGAAACGTCCAGCCCTCTATCAGGCGCACTTTCTCGCGTGCCGAATCGCCTTCAACAAGCTTGCGCAGCAAGCTGCGCGGGGTAACGCCGGCTGCCACCTCGTAGCTGCCCGCGCGGATCTTGCGCGCCTGGCCCGACCAGCGAAACCACTCGTACAACAAGGCTGGTGAGGTCTGCACGCCAGCATCGACCCAGGCTTGTGCCACGTCGCGCGGCGCCGTGCCGGGCTCCAGTGACAGTTCCACTTGCGGCTTGGCCAGCGACAGCGGTTCGTTCAGCCACCAGGCTGCACCCAGTGCCGCGGCCGCCGCTGCGGCCAGCACCATGAAAAGGGCCGCCCAGAGCAGCCTACGCAACCCCGAAGAAGGCACAGACATGGTGGCTGATCATAATCAATGCATGACCCTCCTAACCTCGAATGCCACAGTACTTGAAGGCGCCGCCAGCCTGCATGAATGGGGCGTGATCCGCGCCAGCGGTGCTGACGCGGCAAGCTTCCTGCACGGCCAATTAACGAATGATTTCACTGGCCTGGCACCCGGCCAGGCGCGCCTGGCCGGCCATTGCAGCGCCAAGGGCCGGCTGCTGGCCACCTTCGTGGCCTGGCGCCAGGGTGAAGACATCTTGCTGGCGTGCAGCGCCGACTTGCTGTTCGCCGCACTCAAGCGCCTGTCGATGTTCGTGCTGCGCGCCAAGTGCAAGCTCAGCGATGCCAGCGCGCAGTTCGATCTTCACGGCCTGGCCGGCCCCGCGGCAACGGCTTGGTTGGGCGCGGCTGCGCCGGTGGCCGATTGGGGCGTGGTGCAGTTTGGTCAGGCCCAGGTGGTCAAGCTCGGGATCGATCGCTACTTGTTGGCAGCACCCGCAGGTTCCAACACACCGGCATTGACGGTGCTGGATGAACAGGCCTGGCGCTGGCTCGAAGTACACAGCGGCGTGCCGCGCGTGGTGGCGGCCACGGCAGAGCTGTTCGTGCCGCAAATGGTGAATTTCGAGCTGGTGGGTGGCGTGAACTTCCAGAAGGGCTGCTACCCGGGTCAGGAAATCGTCGCCCGCAGCCAGTACCGCGGCAGCATCAAGCGGCGCGCGCAACTGCTGCTCGGCGACACAGCGGCGCAACCTGGCCAGGAGGTGTTCAGCAGCACCGACCCGGGCCAGCCTGCCGGCCATGTGGTGCTGGCCGCCGCCCTGCCCGGCCGCGGTGCGTGCGCGCTGGTGGAACTGAAGACTGAAGCGCTCGCCGGCGGCACGCTGCACCTGGGCGGCCCGCAGGGGCCTGGGCTCACGCTGGGCACCTTGCCCTACGCCGTGCCGGCCAGCGGGGAATGAGCGCGCAGCGCTGCCTGTACGTGTATTGGCGCTGCGCCGCCGCTGACTTGCCGCAGGCCCTGGCCGCCACACGCCAGGCGCAATCTGACCTTCGGCGGCTTGAACCCGGCCTGTGCACCAGCCTGTTCACCCGTGCAGATGAAAGCGGCGCACAGCGCACGGTGATGGAAACCTACACCTGCGCCACCGGGTTGGGCGCCGCGCTGCAAGCGCGCGTGCTGGCGGCGGCCGCTTTGGCCAGCGCAATGTGGCTCCAGGGCGAGCGGCATGTCGAGGTCTTCGATCCAGCCTGACCAAATCGTTAACGGCAAGTGGCATGGGCTGACGGATACTTTCGCCCCCGCAGCCCGAGGCCGACCATGAGCCGCATCTTCCACGTCACGCAAATTGAAATCGAACCCGGCGCGCTGCGCTGCCTGGCCGGCGAATGCGCGCGCCACGGCCTGCGCAAGCCGATGATCGTCACCGACCGCGGCGTGCGCGCCGCAGGCGTGTTGCAGCCAGTGCTGGCCGCGCTGGGCGATCTGCCCCATGCGGTGTTCGACGGCACGCCGTCCAACCCCACCGAAGCCGCGGTGCGCGATGCCACCGAGCTGTTCCGCGCTGAAGGCTGCGATGGCCTGGTGGCCGTGGGCGGCGGCTCCAGCATCGACCTGGCCAAGGGCGTGGCCATCATGGCGGCGCACCCGGGTGAACTGAAAACCTACGCCACCATCGAAGGCGGCAGCGAGCGCATCACCGCTGCGGCCGTACCGCTGATTGCCGTGCCCACCACCGCCGGCACAGGCAGCGAGGTGGCGCGCGGCGCGATCCTGATCGTAGCCGACGGGCGCAAGCTGGGCTTTCACAGTTGGCACCTGTTGCCCAAGGTCGCCATCCTCGACCCCGACCTGACCCTGGGCCTGCCGCCGCTGCTGACCGCCGCCACCGGCATGGACGCCATCGCGCATTGCATGGAAACCTTCATGGCGCCGGCCTTCAACCCGCCGGCCGACGGCATTGCGCTCGACGGCCTGGAGCGCGCCTGGGCGCACATTGAACGCGCCACGCGCAACGGCCAGGACCGCCAGGCGCGGTTGAACATGATGAGCGCCAGCATGCAAGGCGCGCTGGCGTTTCAAAAGGGCCTGGGCTGCGTGCACAGCTTGAGTCACAGCCTGGGCGGGGTGGACCCGCGGCTGCATCACGGCACCTTGAACGCGATGTTTTTGCCGGCGGTGATTCTGTTCAACGCACAGGCTGAGTCGGTGCAGCGCGAACACAGCTTGCAGCGCATGGCCCATGCCATGGGCCTGAGCAGTTGCGACGCTGCCGGCCATGCCGTGGCCGATGCCGTGCGCGCCATGAACACGCGCCTGGGCCTGCCGGCCGGGCTGGCGGCGATGGGCGTGCAGGCCAGCCAGTTCGAGCGCGTCATGGATGGCGCATTGGCCGACCATTGCCACAAGACCAACCCGCGCACCGCCACGCGCGCTGACTACCGCGCCATGCTCGAAGCGTCGTTGTAGCCCCCTGCGAAGAAGGACAGGCATGTTGAAGATCTGGCGCCTTGCGACGCTCGTGCTGGCCAGCACCTGGCTGCTGTGGGCTTGTGCCACACCCGGCGTGGCTGACTCACCCGAAGCCACCTTGGCGCCCAATGCCAACCTGGTGGCGCAGGGTATTCCTGCCATTCCCATGAGCCTGGTGCGCAAGGTGGAGCGCTACACCGAATTTCGCGGCCACGCCTTTGTCGACTGGCACCCCACGCGCAGCGAGATGCTGGTCTCGCACCGCGGCGCGGGCAGCAGCGTGACGCAGATCTACCGGCTGACCAAACCGCTGGCTCAACCGGAAGCGCTCACCGAAGGCGCCGACGCCGTGCGCAGCGCCAGCTACGAGCCGCGCGACGGCCGCTACATCGTCTTCACGCGCAGCAGCGGTGGCGATGAAGCCAACCAGCTTTACCGGCTCGACCTGCCCGGGCGACAGGCCACGCTGCTGACCAACCCGCAGGAAGCGCACAGCGTGGTGGGTTGGGTGCGCGGCACGTCACAACTGCTGTACACCTCGGTGCCGCTGGATCGCACGGCGCAGGGTGGCACGCGCGCGGTCATCAACACCACGCTCAGCCTCATCGACCCGCTCAACCCGCAAGCCGGCCGCCGCGTCTTGGCCACCCTGCCCGGCCCCGGCTGGTTTGGGGGCGGCGTATCGGAAGATGGCCGTTTCGCGGCGCTGGTGAACTACCGGTCCGCCGCCGATTCACACATCTGGCTGGTGGATTTGAGCAACGGCGAACGCCGCCAGCTCCTGCCCGCGGCGGGCGAACAGATCAAGGCCGCGCACTTCTCGGCCGGCTTCTCGGCCGATGGCAAACAGCTCTATGTGGTGAGCGACCGGGCCAGTGAATTCCGCGAGCTGATGGCGCTCGACCTGGCCAGCGGCGCGCTGCAACGCATCAGCGCACACATTCCGTGGGACGTGAGCGGCGGCGCGGTGTCGCTCGACTCGCGTTGGCTGGCCACCCAGGTGAACAACGACGGGCGCGAAGAGATTCACCTCTTCGATGCGCGCAGCTTGCAGGCCTTGCCGCCGCCCACTGCGCCAGCCGGGCGCATCGGCACCATGGCGTTTCACCGCACGCAGCACTTGCTGGCCTATTCGCTCGACAGCGCGCGCGGCCCCAGCCAGTTGCACGTTTTCGACCCGGCCACCGGGCGCAGCCAGGCCTGGACGCAGACCAGCGCGCCCAGCGGCATCGACCCAGCGCAATTTGCCGAGCAAACCGTGGTGCGCTGGAAGAGCTTCGATGGCCGCGCGATATCGGGCCTGCTGTCAACACCCCCGGCCCGCTTCAGCGGCAAGCGGCCGGTCATCATCAACATCCACGGCGGCCCGGAAGCGCAGGCGCAGATGGGCTTCAACGGCCGCGCTGGAATTACTTCGTGCAAGAACTGGGCATTGCCCTGATCGAGCCCAACGTGCGCGGCTCGGCCGGCTACGGCAAAACCTTTTTGAGCCTGGACGACGGCGTCAAACGCGAAGATTCGGTCAAGGACATCAGCGCCCTGCTCGACTGGATCGCCACCCAGCCGGGCCTGGATGCATCGCGCGTGCTGGTGCATGGCGGCAGCTACGGCGGCTACATGGCGCTGGCCGTGAGCGTGCACGAAAGCGCGCGCATCGCCGGCGGCATATCGGTGGTGGGCATCTCGAATTTCGTGAGCTTCCTGACCCGCACCGAGAGCTACCGCCGCGACCTGCGTCGCGTGGAATACGGCGACGAGCGTGAGCCGCAAATGCGTGCCTTTCTTGAAAGTATCTCGCCGCTGAACAACGCGCAGCGGATCAAGAAGCCGCTGTTCGTGGTGCAGGGCAAGAACGACCCGCGCGTGCCCTACACCGAAAGCGAACAGATCGTCGAGCGCGTTCGCGCCAACGGCTTGGCCGTGTGGTACCTGCGCGCCGAGAACGAAGGCCATGGCTTTGTGCGCAAGGAAAACGCCGACTTTCAGTTCTATGCCATGGTGAAGTTCATCGAGCAAAATTTGCTCAAGTAATTTGCCTAGTCTTACTGTGTTAACAAAATCAAGGCATTATGTGAACTTTTTCAAGCAAGAGGTGAGCCTTGATGGAAGAACTTCGCGAATTTGAGCGCTACATGGTGCACTTGAGTGAGGGTCTGGGCCATGTGGATCGGCATGTTGGGTTGCGCGGGTATTGCACGGGCCTGATGGCCCCGCTCAAGC
>JANOXU010000008.1:0-54860 GCA_031418595.1 Burkholderiales bacterium | reverse complement strand
GCCCTCGCCAGGCACAAACAGTCCACAGGACTGTTTGTGTCCGGGCTCGGTCTAGCAGGCATGAGCCTGCGTCGTCGTCGCGCCTTGCCAGCGCGCCGCATCGCAGCCCACTCGGGCGCGTCCAACTGCCGTTTCTAGGTTGAAGCGTAGCGCACGGCGCAGGCCGTTCAAAGCAGCAGATTGAGATGAGCCCGCAGCTCAGCCGTGCTCACGCCCAGGCCAAATGGCCAGGAGTCATTCCCAGGCGGGCGATCGCGCGCAGCGAACCGCGCGCGAAGCTCACTCAGGCGCGCCCGGCGCCCGGCAGCGCCATGAAAAAGCGCAGCATTTCTGCCGACGCATCGGGGCCGGCAGCATCGGTGTAGGAACCACTGGCGCTGCCGCCCGACCACGCATGGCCGGCACCGTGCAGCGTCCAGCTTTCGATCTGCGCCTGGCCCGTGGCATCGGTGTGCACCGTGCGGCTGTAGCGCCGGCCGCCCGAGGCCACACCCGGCTGCGTGGTGGTGCGCAAGGTGGCGCCCGCCGCTGCTGCGGCCTGATGGGCCTGTTTCGCCTGCTCGACGATCTCGCTGCCGTTCGCCACTTGTACCGTGTGGTCGCGGTCGCCATGGAAGACGATGATCGGCACGGCTTGCGCCGCCTTCCGGCGCGGCGCCGCACTCAGGCCGGCCAGGCGTGAGCTGGCACCGCGGCCACCTTTCATGGCCGCCATGGCCGAGGCGACATCGTGCGCGCTGCCATACGGCAAACCCGAATGGGCGCCCACGGCGGCGAACAACTCGGGGTAGATCTCGCCCAGGATCACCGCCATCGCCGCGCCGGCCGACAGCCCGGCAACGAAGATGCGCTGCCGCTCGGCAGCATGGCGCGCGGCCAGGTCGCTGACCATTGCGGCCAGCAAGGCCGGCTCGCCGGCATCGCGCAACTGGTCTTGCGCCTTGAACCAGTTCCAGCACTTCGCCGGGTTGGCATGGGCCGCCTGCTCGGGGTACAGCACCATGAAGCCGTGCTCATCGGCCAGCCCGTTCATCTGCGTGCCCGCGGCGAAGTCGTCTGCCGACTGGGTACAACCATGCAGCATCACGACCATGGGCAACGCTGTGGCGGCGCTGCGCGCGGGAACGTACAGCTTGTACGAGCGCGTACCCGCAGCGTGGCTGAACTCGCCAGTTAGGAAGGCCGCGCCCACCGGCGCGTGGCCAGGCGGCGGCTGGGTCGGCTGCTCGTCGCTGCCGGCATGCCCCAGGTCGATGACGCGGGCCTCGCCATCCATGACCGGCTGACTCGCGCGCGGCCCGACCGCCCTGGCTACGGGATCGGGTGTGTCGCCCGAGCCCAGCGCACGGCGCAGGGTTTCGGCCATGCTGCGCAGCGGGCCGGCGGTGGTGTCGAGCCCGGCCGATGCCAGCGCGCGGCGAATCGTTTCGTGGATGGCTTTGGCGTTGAAATTGGGCATGCGGGCCTTGAACGGGTTTTTCATGCTGTAGATGGTGGATGTGAGCGAGGTGTTAACGGATGCGATCAGCCAACGCCCGCCGCACGGCGGCGCTGGCCTGGAACGCACCCAGAACGGTGACGGATTCAATCGCAGCCAGTGCCAGCTCTGCACTCACATCGACGGCGATGCGGGCCAGCCCCACCACCTGCACCTGCAAGCGCTGGCCCGCGGCCACGGCGCGCTCCAAGTCGGCGCGGCTGTAGTGCTGCAGGCCGACCATCAGCGTTCGCCGTGCGACGGTCTGCTTCACCGCATCGGCATGCAGCGCGAGTTGATTGCGCAATGCGGTTCTGATGAGGTCTGAGCGGTTCGAATAAAAACCTTCCTGCACCAGCAGGTCGACCTGCCCGAGGTCGACCACGCCCACATTCACCGTCATCTTCTCGGTCTCGCCGGTTCGTTGGCGGGGTTCGGGCGGGGGTACAGAAGTGTTCATGACATCTAATTAGAATCCAATTGGATTCCAATTAGAGCACATTCGGCGCAAGCCGGTAGATCAGCGCCGCGCCGCAACCTGCCCGTGGTGTTCACCAAACGGGCGGGATGCGAGGTGCCGCTTCACACCCTGCGCGCCGTACACACCGTGTCGTACCAGCCTTGCATGCCCACCAACGGCGACGGATAAATCGGCAGCGCGGCGTTGATGTTGTAGCCCGCACCCAAGCCGTTGCCCGCGCCGGTGAGGCGCGACCACAGGCCCTGGCCGGCACCCCACCACAGGTCTTGCGACAAGTCTTGGTCTTCGGCAATCACGCGCTCATCGAACCCGGGAAATTCGCCGCGCGCTCCGCGCTTGCCGTTGCCCGCGCGGCCGTGGGCAAAGTTGCCCAGGCTGTTGGACATGGCAATCACTCTGGGGTGGATGCCCTCGGTCACCCACACCGGCACCACCACCTTGCCCACGGCGTCGCCCGGCTTGCCGGTGGCATGCTTGTAGGCATGCGCGGCGCCGCGCCAGGTGGTGATCTCAACCAGATCGCCGGTCTTCAAACCGCGCGCTGCAGCGGCCGAGGTGTGCATCCACAGCGGGTTGTGGTGAACGATTTCAGTGAGGTACTTTTGCGAGGCGGTGCGGCCTTGCGTGTGCACGTTCCATTTGAAGGTTACGAGGTGAAGGTGGTCGGGGCTCATGCCCTCGATTGAAGGCACGGCAAACCAGCCCGGCATGCCCGCGCCATAGGGCTCGGGAAAGGCCAGCGCCTTGGCGGCGTCGGCCACGTCCTGGCTGAACACCTGGAAGCGGCGTGACGGCGTGGCAAAACCGCGCCGTGCCTTGCCACCTTGCATCACACCCACCGCTTGTTCCTGGCCGTTGGCGGCCTTGCGGTAGATGGTTTGCGTGGCCTCGTCGATGCGCGTGTCGCGCAATTGCGCGGGCGTGAGTTCCCAGCCATACAGCCCGTAATACTTGGGCTTGCTCATGTCTTGCCACACGCCGTGCTTCTTCATGTATTCAAAGCCGTCTTCACCCACCAGTTTGGTCAGACCCGTGCAGCGCTGGCGCACCCAGTCTTCATGGTCTTTGAACTGAAAGTACTTGGCGGTTTCGGGTGAGATGCGCTTGCCCAGTTCGATCAGCACATCGACAAAACTCTTGCATTCGGCCGGCGGCGGCACGATGGGCTGGCGCAGGGTGACGTAGTCGCGCAGCTCCATGTTGTTGCGGGTGTCGAAGCCCCAACGTTCCATGTAACTGGCGTCGGGCAAGATCAGGTCGGCATAGTGCGCGGTCTCGCTGTAGACCACATCTGAGCACACATGGAAGGGGATCAGCTCTTCGTCCTTCAACACCTCCACCGCCAGGCTGCGGCCTTCGGGCCAGGTTTGCGGCGCGGCCAGGGTGTAGGTGATGTAGACCTGCAACTTGCCGCGGCCCTGCTTCAGGTAGTCGTAAACAATTTGCCCCACCTTCATGCGCTGCCACTTGTTGGCCAGCGGCCATTCGGGCGCGTCTTCGATTGCGCTCTTGGCCGTGGGCGCGGGCGGCCGCGGGTTGGGTTGCGGAAACACGCGCGGCGGCACGCGGGTGGGCTCTTCGCCGTAGCAGTAGCCGCCTGGCTGGCCAATGCTGCCGACGATGGCGTTGAGCAAAATCACTGCACGGTCGTTGTTGAAGCCGTTGTAGTGGGCCGACGAGCCGCGGTTGGTGAAGGCCACGCAAGCCGGCTTGGCCGCCGCAAACTCACGCGCCATGCGGCGGATGTCTGCCGCCGGAATGCCTGAGAGCTTTTCGGCCCACTCGGGCGTGTAGGGCTTGAGCCAGGTGTGCAGCTCGGTGGCCCTGACGTTGCACCAATCGTCGATGAAGGCGCGATCCGCCTGGCCGGCTTCCATGATGCTGTGGCCCATGGCCAGCGCAATCGCGCCTTCGCTGCCCGGATTGGGCGCCCACCATTCATCGCTGCGCCCGGCGGTGTTGGAGAGCCTGACGTCAAACGTTACCAGCTTGGCGCCGTTGTCATAGCGCCCGCGGATCATGCGCTTGGCCACGTGAATGGCGCCCTGGTGCGCTTCGTAGAAATTGCTGCCGAAGTTCAGGATGTACTTGGTGTGTTCGGCGTCCGGCGTTTCCCAGTCGGTCTCGCCCAGGCACACATATTTGGCCGCGCGCTTGTTGCTGGAACACAGGGCGCGGTGGTTGAACAGCGAAGGCGTGCCCACTGCGTTCAAAAACCGCCCCATCTCTTCGCCCAGGCGCGAGCGGCCAATGTGAATGGCCACCTCTTCGGGCTTGCCCTCGGCCATGGCCTTGGCAATGCGTGGCGCGATCTGGCCGTAGGCCTCTTCCCAGCTGATGCGCTTCCATTGCCCGCTGCCGCGCGGGCCCACGCGGGCCAGCGGGTAGAGCAGCCTGTCTGCGTAGGTGTTGATGGTGGGGCCGCTCTGGCCCTTGGCGCACAGGCTCTTGCCGTTGTTCGGGTCTTCGGGGTTGCCGCCCACTTTCACGAGTTGGCCGTCGATCACATAGCCCTGGATGCCGCACACGGTGGAGCAGTTCAGGCACACGCTCTTGATGATCCTGGCCTTCGAATAATCGTTCTTCAGCCGGCCGCGGCCATTGGCGCGGCGCTGCGCCTTGCGTTGGCCGATCAATTCACGGTCCTGCGCGGCATGGGCCGCGCCGGGCGTCAGGGCAATCGTTTCGCCAAGAGCCAGGCTGCCCAGCGCTTGCAGGCCGCCCTTGAGCATGCCGCGGCGCGACGGGTTGGTCGTCGATTCGTTGGTCATGTTGATCTCCTACGCCTGGTTGGGTTTCATCCAGATCACGCGCTGGCCGCGCGGGAACTGGGCTTGCAACTGGGTCCAGGTTTCGATTTCGTAGGAGTAGGGGTCGTGTACCTTGCCCTTGGGAATCTTGGCTTCCCTGGCCACGTTGTGGCCGCGGTACAGCACGCGCGGCTGCGTCTTCTCTTCGGGCTTCAGCGCCTTCAGCTCACTGCCCTTGCTCTTGGCAAAGCGCGAATAGGCCGAGTCGGGGTCGTTGGCGTCACCGAAGTGGAACACCTCGGCCGGGCAGGTTTCAACGCAAGCCGGCTCCATGCCCACGGCCAGGCGGTGCGAACAGAAGTCGCATTTGTCGGCCACGTCGTTGTCATCACAGCCAATCGCGCCATAGGGGCAGGCCGTTTCGCATGCACCAATGTGTTCGCAGCGGTCGGGGTCAATGCGCACGATGCCATCAGCGCCCTTGATGATGGCAATGCGGTCGCAGGCCTTCACGCACGGCGTGTCTTCACATTGCATGCACAGTGTGGGCAAGAAGTGCCGCTTCACCTTGGGAAATTTGCCTTCGTCGAGGTAGTACACCTTGGTGCGAAAGCGGCCGAGTGGCACGGTGTTCTCGACTTTGCAGGCCACGCTGCACGCATGGCAACCCATGCAGCGTTCCATGTCCAGCGCCATGCGCCAGCTGGGCGTGCGCCCGGTTTTCGGGTTGGGGCCCGTTTCAGCGACGGTCATGGCGGCCTCCGCCCCCGCGCGCTGGTGATTCGGCGTGGGCGATGAAGCCGACGATGACGCGGCGAGTGCGCGACGGGGACGGGATCAACATGAGGATCTCCTGATATGCAAACATGGATGAACCAAAACACTCTAACCACAATCACCGTGTGAACCCATCGCAGCTTCCCTGGGTTCCTTCGTATGATCCGCGGCCACCCTGTCACACACCATGACCCTGACCCATTTTTCGTTCCCCACCCCCATTCACTTTGGCGCCGGTGCGCGCAAGCTGGTGGCGGCGCATTTGCTTGAGCAGGGCTGCAAGCGCCCGCTTATCGTTACCGATGCCGCGCTGGCCAAGTTGCCCGTGTTAACGGAATTCATCAGCCACTTGGCTGGCCTGCAAACCGCCATGTTCAGCGGCGTGATGGGCAACCCCACTTGCGCGCAGGTGATGGCCGGTGCGGCGGCGTTCAAGGCACATGGCGCCGATTGCGTGATCGGCTTCGGTGGCGGCGCCGCGCTCGACGTGGCCAAGGTGGTGGGGGTGATGGCGGTGCATGAAGGCGACGTGCTCGAATACGTGTGGGATCACCCCGCCGTGCGGCCCATCGTGAACCCCCTGCCCTACTTCGTGGCGCTGCCCACCACATCAGGCACGGGCTCGGAAGTGGGCCGCTCAGCCGTGGTGGCTGAGAACGACACGCATGTCAAGCGCACCGTGTTCAGCGCCAAGATTCTGGCCCGCGCGGTGTTCGCCGACCCCGAACTCACCTTTGCCCTGCCCGCCGCCGTCACCGCCGCCACGGGCATGGATGCGCTCACCCACAACATTGAAAGCTACCTCTCGCCGGCCTACCACCCCTTGTGCGATGGCATTGCGCTGGAAGGCCTGCGCGTGGGCGCGCGCTCCCTGGTCAACGCCGTGCTGCAGCCGACCAACTTGCAGGCCCGCGCCGACATGATGATGAGCAGCATGATGGGCGCCATCGCGTTCCAGAAAGACCTGGGCGCGGTGCACTCGGCCGCGCATGCGCTCGGTGCCGTGAACGACCTGCACCATGGCCTGGCCAATGCCTTGATGATCGAACCCGTGCTGGCCTGGAACTTCGAAGCCGTGCCGGGCAAGTTCGATGAGCTGGCCCATGTGTGCGGCCTGGCCGGCAGCGGCGCGGCCTTCGTGCCCTGGCTGGCGCAACTGAAGGCGCGCATCGGCATCACCGGCGGCCTGGCCGCGCGCGGCGTGAAGCCCGAGCACCTGCCGCGTCTGGTGCAAATTGCCAGCGCCGACATCTGCCACCAGACCAACCCACGGCCGTGCACGGCGGCTGACTTCGAGCGGCTGATCATGGCCGCCTTCTAACGTATGCCATCACTTTTCGTCCACAACCCCGCTACCGCTGAGCTGGTCATTGAACTGGCGGCTGACACGGCCGCCAGCGTGGCCACCAAGGCCGCCGCCGCGCGCGCCGCGCAGCCGGCCTGGGCGCGGCTGCCGTTGGCCGAGCGCCGTGCCGTGATCGAGCGCTTTCGCGCCGGCCTGGTGGCCGAAGTGGACACGCTGGCGCGCACGCTCACGCAGGAAGTGGGCAAACCCATCAGCCAAAGCCGCAACGAGATCAACGGCCTGCTCGGCCGCATCGACTTCTTCCTGGCCGAGTGCGAGGCCGCCACCGCGCCCGAAGACGTGTTCAGCGCCGGCGGCATGGTTGAACGCATCACCCATGAACCACTTGGCGTAGTGGCCAACATCTCGGCCTGGAACTACCCGTACTTCGTGGGCTGCAACGTCATCGTGCCCGCGCTGCTCACCGGCAACGCCGTGCTCTACAAGCCCAGCGAATTCGCCACGCTCAGCGGCCAGCACATCACCCGGCTGCTGCACGCTGCAGGCGTGCCGCCGGCGTTGATGGTGTGTTTGGTGGGCGCGGGCGAAGTCGGCGCAGCGCTGCTTGAGCAACGCCTTGACGGCCTGTTCTTCACCGGCAGCCACGCCACCGGCCAACGCATCGCCAGCGCGCTGGCACCCAGGCTCGTGAAGCTGCAACTCGAACTCGGCGGCAAAGATCCGACGTATGTGCGCGCCGATGCCGACGCGGCCGTGGCCGCCGCGTCGCTGGCCGACGGCGCCATGTACAACACTGGGCAGAGCTGCTGCGCGGTGGAACGCATCTACGTGCATGAAAGCCTGTTCGACGCCTTCTTGAAGCACTTCCTGGCCACCGTGGCCGGCTTCACCCAGGGCAACCCGCCCGATGAAGCCTGCTACCTCGGCGCCATCACCCGCGCGCCGCAACTGGACGTGTTGCAAGCGCAGGTGGCGGATGCCTTGGCCAAGGGCGCCACCTTGCATTGCGGCGGCCAGGTGCGGCCGGGGCCAGGCAACTGGTTCGAGCCCACGGTGCTCAGCAACGTTAACCACAGCATGCAAGTGATGCGCGAAGAGAGCTTCGGCCCCATCATCGGCATTCAAAAAGTGGCCAGCGACGATGAAGCCGTCGCGCTGATGAACGACACGCGCTATGGCCTGACCGCAGGGGTGTACTCGCGCGATGAAGGTCAGGCCCGTGCGCTGCTGGCCCGGGTGAACGCCGGCAGCGTGTACTGGAACTGCTGCGACCGTGTGAGCCCGCGCCTGCCCTGGAGCGGGCACGGCGATTCGGGCCTGGGCCTGACGCTGTCGCGCCAGGGCATTCAAACCTTCACCCGGCCCAAGGCCTGGCACTTGAAGCAGGCCTGATCGTTTTGATCACCAAGCTGGCCATCTTCGACCTCGACCACACGCTGCTGGGCGGCGACAGCGATGTGCTGTGGTGCGAATTCCTGATGCAGCACGGCGTGCTGGCGCGCGAACGCTTTGAACCGCTTAACCGCGAGATGGAGCGGGCATACCAGGCCGGCACGGTGAGTGCGGTGGACTTCTGTGCCTTCTACATCGGCACGCTGGCCGGGCGCACGCGCGCGCAATGGAAGCCGCTGCGCGGCCAGTACCTCAAGCAGGTGATCGCGCCGCGCATCCCGGCCGCCGCCCACGCCCTGGTGCGCCAGCACGCCAAGCTGGGCGACACGCTCGTGCTGAGCACGGCCACCAACCGCTTTCTCGCCGAGTTGACGGCCCGCTATTTGGGCATTGATGAACTCATCGCCACCGAGTGCGAATTCGATCTGCAAGACCAGTTCACCGGCCGGCCCAGCGGCGTGCTGAACATGCGCGAAGGCAAGGTGGCGCGGCTGCACACCTGGCTGGCCGAGCGCGGCTTGCAGCGCCGTGATTGGGTGGCAACGGTGTACAGCGATTCGATCAACGACCTGCCCTTGTTGCAGGCAGGCCAGCACGCGGTTTGCGTCAACCCCGATGCGCAACTGGCCGTGCACGCCGCCGCGCAGGGCTGGCCCACCTTGATGCTGCACGGGGTTTGAGCGCCAGCGCGACGCAACGCCTGCTCACCGTGCTGACAGATCGCGCTTCAATTGATCTGTCAACACTGCGCAGTGCCGCCTGGGTTTTGGTTGATCGCTCCGGCCCGCACCCTTGCCGCGCTGACAATGCAGGCCCCGACCCCAGCCGTTGAAGGCCTGCACCATGAGCATGAAGAAAACCGATCTCGAAAAGAATTCCGGCAAGAAACTGGAAGGCGGCATGAACGCCACGCCGATTCCTGACCGCTTTGCCAAAGGTGCTGCCGGCGCCACCGACAAACGCGAACGCCGCACCCGCGACGCTGCCGCCGGCCTGGTGCCCTTTGCCTGCAAGCTGCCCAGCACCTTGCAAGCGCGCCTGCATGAACGCGCTGCCGGCCATGAAGGCGGCGTGAATGCGCTGGTGGCGCAGTTGCTTGAAAAGGGCCTGGCTTAGAACGCGGCGCGCGGCCGCTGCGGCGCGGCCGATCAATCGAGCGTCTGGCGGTAGCGCGCCAGCGCCAGCAGCCCCGCCGCGCCCAGGAACGCCAGCATCGGCCAGACTTCAGGCCAGACCTGCTCCAGGCCGTTGCCCTTGAGCATGATGCCGCGCACGATGCGCAGGAAGTGCGTCAGCGGCAGCACTTCACCGATGTACTGCGCCCACAGCGGCATGCCGCGAAACGGGAACATGAAGCCCGACAGCAGCAGCGACGGCAGGAAGAAAAAGAACGTCATCTGCATCGCCTGCAACTGGTTGCGCGCCAGCGTGCTGAAGGTGAAACCCACAGCCAGGTTGGCGATGATGAAGACGCCGATCATGCTCATCAGCAGCGCGAAGCTGCCGGCCATGGGCACTTCGAACAGCCACAGCGCCGCGGCCAGGATCACCGCCAGTTGCACATAACCGATCAATACATAGGGCATGATCTTGCCCAGCATCACTTCGAGTGGCCGCACCGGCGTGGCGAGCAGGTTTTCCATGGTGCCGCGCTCGCGTTCGCGCGTCATGGCCAGGCCGGTGAGCATGACCATCGTCATGGTGAGAATGGTGCCGATCAGCCCGGGCACGATGTTGTAGCGGCTCAAGCCCTCGGGGTTGTAGCGGCGGTGGATGCGCAGCTCGAACGGCTCGGCGGCGGCGGCCGTTGGCCGCAACGGCCCCACCAGGTCGTGCCGCAGCGCCGTGGCGGCCAGCACGTTGAGCGCCGCGATCGCATTGCCCGAAGCCGCCGGGTCGGTGGCATCCACGCTCACCAGCACCGCGGGCTGCTGGCCGCGCAGCACCCTGGCCGTGAAATCGGGCGGAATGACGACCATGAATTGCACCTCGCCGCGTTCCAGCAGCGCGTCGCCCTCGGCTTCGCCGGCGGGTGTGTGCGTGATGCGGAAGTAGCCGCTGTTTTGCAGCGCCACACCCAGGCTGCGCGCCAGCACGCCGGAATCAGCCACCACCAGCGCGGTGGGCAGGCCTTTCGGGTCGGTGTTGATGGCATAGCCGAACAGCACCAGTTGCAACACCGGCACGCCCACGGCCATGGCGAAGGTGAGGCGGTCGCGCAGCATTTGCTGCAGCTCCTTGATGAAGACCGCGGCCAGGCGGCTCAGCGACTGCATCATGGTGCCGCGGCTTTCACGCCGTTCACAGCGAAGTTGTCCTGCGCCTGGTCGATCAGCCTGATGAACGCCTCTTCCAGGTTGGGCGGGCTCGGCGTGAGGGGCAGCCCGCTGGCGGCCACGATGTCGGCCTCGCTGCCATGCGCCAAGACGCGGCCGTAGGCAATGAACACCAGCTCGTCGCAGCGTGCGGCCTCATCCATGTAGTGGGTGGACACGAGCACGGTGATGCCTTGCGCCGCCAGGCGGTGGAGGTGATCCCAGAACTCGCGCCGGGCCTTGGGGTCCACGCCTGCGGTGGGCTCGTCGAGCAGCAGCAGGCGCGGTTCGTGGATCAGGCACGCGGCCAGCGCCAGGCGCTGCTTCCAGCCGCCCGACAAGGTGCCGGCCAGTTGCTGCTGGCGTTCGACCAGGCCCAGCCGCTGCAAGGCCGCATCCACCGCCGCGGCACGGCCCGGCACGCCGAACAGCCGGGCAATGAAACTGAGGTTTTCGCGGATCGACAAGTCTTCATACAGGCCGAAACGCTGCGTCATGTAGCCCACCTGGCGCTTGATGGCGGCGGCTTCACGCAAGATGTCCAGGCCCAGACAAGTGCCTGCACCGGCATCGGGCCGCAGCAGCCCGCACAGCAAGCGAATGGTGGTGGTCTTTCCGCTGCCATTGGGCCCAAGGAAGCCGCAGATGCGCCCGGGCCGCACCTGCAAGGCCACGTCGTCGACCACCGCGCGGCCGGCGTAGCGCTTGGTCAGGCCGCGAACGTCGATGGCCCAATCGGTCGCGGTCACATCAGCGTGCCGTCACTTAACCGCCTGCTGCACAGGCATTCGAACCAACAAAGGCTGGCCCGGGCGCAGCCGCGCGGCGTCGGCCGCTTCAGGCCGGGCTTCGAGCATGAACACCAGGCGCGCCTTTTGCGCGTTGGAATAAATCACCGGCGGCGTGTATTCGGGCGCAGTGGCGATGCGGCTGATGCGCGCGGCCAGCGGCGCGCCGCAGCCGTCGCATTGCAGGCTCACGGCCTGGCCCAGCGCCAGCGTGGCCAGCTCGGCCTGCGGCACGAAAAAGCGCGCCAGCACATTGGCCGGCGGCAGCAGGGCCAGCACCGGCTGGCCGGCGTTGACGTATTCGCCGACGCGAAAGTACGCCTCAGTCACCTTCCCCGCGGCCGGCGCGGTTTGCAGTTTCTGCTGCACGCGCCAGGCGCTCTGGCGCAGCGCCTGGCTGGCGGCCTCGGCCTGGGCGGCGGCGGCGTTGCGCTCTTCGGTGCGCGCCGGCAGTTGCACCACCCGCAGGGCCGCACTCAGTTCAGCCGCCTTGGCGTTGGCTTGGGTGAGCGCCGTTTGCGCGTCTTCCACCCGCGCCTTGGCCACGAAACCTTGCGCCACCAATTGCTGCTCGCGCCGCAGTTCGCTGCGCGCCAGTTCCACCTGCGCGCTCGCCTGGGCGAGCTGGGCCTGGGTGACGGCCACTTCCTCCTGGCGCCGGCCGCGGCCGAGGTTGGCGGCCTGCGCCTGGGCGCTGCTCACACGGGCACGGGCTTCGTCGCGCGCCGCGCTTTCAGCTTCAGCGTCGAGCCGAAACAGTGGCGCGCCCGCGGCCACGGCCTGGCCGGGTTGCACGAACAGTTGCTCCAGACGGCCGGGCAAGGGTGCGGCGACGTAGACGTAGTCGCCTTCAGCGTAGCCGGCCCAGCCACTGGGGGCGGGTTCGCTGCAACTGGCCAACAGGGCGCCGGCTGCGATCAGACTCAAGCCCAAGCGGTACACCATGCGGCCAATGTACTGCGCATGGCGCCAGGAGCGTGCCGGCACTACTTGAACAAGAGTTGTACCAAGCCCAGGCTGAACACCGGAAAGACCAGCAGCACGCCCAAGCGCAGCACATCGCTGGCCAGGAAGGGCAGCACGCCGCGGTAGGTTTCCTGCATCGGCACGTCGCGCGCGATGCCGTTGACGACGTAGACGTTCAGCCCCACGGGCGGCGCCGTCATGCCGATGCCCACCGTCATCAACACCAGGATGCCGAACCAGATCGCCTTGGGCTCGGGCGCCAGGCCCATCAAGGGCAGGCTCATCACGGCGGGGAAGATGACGGGGATGGTGAGCAGCAGCATCGACAGCTCGTCCATCACACATCCCAATAACACATAGAAGCACAGGATCGCGGCCACGATGAGCAGCGGCGGCACCTGCAAGTGGCTCACCCAGTTGGCCAATTGCGCCGGCATCTGGGTGAGCGACAAGGCCGAGTTCATCATGTCGGCACCCAGGAAGATCATGAACACCATGGCCGAGGTCTCGGCCGTGCCCAGGAAGCTGCGCTTGATGCCGTCCAGGCTCAACTCTCGCTGTGCCAGTGCAGCCACAAAGGTGCCCACAGCGCCCACCGCAGCGCCTTCGGTGGGCGAGAACACACCGCCGTAGATGCCACCGAAGACGACGATGAAGATCAGCACGATGGGCCAGATGCCGGCCAGCGCGCGCCAGCGCTGCGCCCAGGGCAAGGGCTCGCTTGGCGTGGCTTGCTCCGGCCGCAGCCGGCAGATGATGGCGATGACGGCGATGTAGCCAAGCATGGCGATCAAGCCCGGCACCATGGCCGCGGCAAACAGCTTGGCAATGTTCTGCTCTGCCAGGATGGCATACACCACCAGCGGCACCGAAGGCGGAATCAAGATGCCCAGCGTGCCGGCCGAAGCCAGCGTGGCCGTGGCCAGGCGGCCGTTGTAGCCATGCGCGCGCATCTCCGGGTAGGCCACCTGCGTGATGGTGGCCGAGGTGGCGACTGATGAGCCGCACACCGCGCCGAACGCTGCCGCACTGAGCACCGCGGCCATGGCCAGGCCGCCGCGAATGTGGCCCACGAAGGCGGCTGCGGCCTTGAATAACGATCGACTCAAGCCACCCTGGGTGGCAAACTGCCCCATCAACAGGAACAGCGGAATGACCGACAGGTCGTACACCGTCAGCCGCGCCACGGCGCTGACCTTCATTTGGTTGAGCAAGGCCATGTCGTTGGACATGTCCCAGTAGCCCAAGGCGCCGGGAATGAACATGGCCGCGGCGATGGGCACGCGCAGCGCCATCAGCATGAGCATGCTGGCGAACATCACAAGACCGATGGTGGTGGGGGTCATGACAGCACCCCGATCACCGAGTACGGTGATCGAACCTCCAAGAGGGTCGGGCCTTGCTTGGGGCGGCCCGGCGCGGCGGCCCGGCGCGCCACGGCTGAATTCTTCATACCGCGTGTTCGCCTTCCACACCAAACCGTTGCCCGCGCCAATGGCCCACGGCCTGCATCAGGGCCACCAGCGCCGTGAGCGCCAGGCCCGGCGCCAGCGCGGCATAGGCCCACCACATGGGCAGGGCCAGGATCATGGATGTTTCACCGGCCTCGCGCACCGCCAGCGCGCCGGCCGCGGTGCGCCATGACAGCAGCGCACACATGCAAGCCAGCAGCACGCAGCCCACGCCGTCGAGCACGCCTTGCTGGCGCGCACCCAGGCCCTGGGTGAAGAAGTCAACGATGATGTTGGCGCCGCGCAATTGGCACCAGGGCAGGCACAGTGAAATGGCCAGGGCGATGCCCATTTGGGTGATTTCAATATCACCCGGTATCGGCGTGGCCCACCAGGCGCGCCCGGCGATGCTGGCAACCGTCATCAGCGCCACGGCGCAGGCCACGGCGCCGCCGGCCAGGGCGAAGACTTCGGCGGTGTGCTTCAGCAGGCCGCGCATCGCTTGACCTCAACTTGCTTTGCTGGCGACGCAGCGCATGTGCCGCACCGATCAAGCGGCGGCCGAAGGCCGTAAGGGGGGACCCAATTCACCGTGCCCGGTATTTGGACAGCAGGTCTTTGGCGTCAGACAGCATTTGCTTGCCGGGCAGGCCGCGCTTGTCCATGTCGGCCACCCAGTCGTCATACAAGCCGGCCGAGGCCTTGACCCAGTTGTCAAGCTCGCTGGCCGGGATCATGTAGAACGTGTTGCCACGGTCCTGCGCGGCCTTGCGCCCGGCGGCCTGGCTGTTGTCCCAGGTCTTGCCGATGCTGCGCGACAAAGCCGCGCCGGCGTTGTTGTCGATCACCTGCTTCAAGTCAGCCGGCAAGCTGTCGTACTTGGCCTGGTTCATGCCGAAGATGAAGACCGAGCTGTACAGCGCCGGGCGCGTGGGGTCGGTCTCGCTGTGGAACTTGACCATCTCTTGCAGCTTCAGCGAGGGCATCACTTCCCAGGGCAGCAAGAAGCCGTCGATCGTGCCCTTGCTCACGGCGTCTGGAATGGCCGGCAGCGGCATGCCCACGGGCGAGGCGCCCAACGCGGTGAGCAGCTTGTTGGCCTGGCGCGTGGGCGCGCGCATCTTCAAACCTTTGAAGTCAGCCAGGGTCTTGACCGGGCGCGCGTTGGTGTGGATGTAGCCTTCATCGTGGATCCACATTGCCAGCAGCTTGGTGCCGGCAAATTCCTTGGGCGCGTACTTGTTGTGGAAGTCCCAGGCGGCGCTGGCGCCGGCCTCAGCCGAATTGGTCAAGAACGGCAGTTCGAAGGCTTCCATCACCGGGAAGCGGCCCGGCGTGTAGCCCGGCAGTGTGATGGTCAGATCGGTGACGCCGTCACGCACCTGATCCACCAGTTGTGGCGGCGTGCCGCCCATGCTCATGGCCGGGAACATCTGGCACTTGATGCGGTTGGCCGACTCGCGCGCCACCTTTTCGCACCACGGCGCGATGACGTTCACCGCGGCCATGGCAGTGGGGTTCCAGATGTGGTGGAACTTGAGCGTGATGTCTTGCGCCTGGGCACTGAACGCGGCACCGGCAGCGGCCAGCGCGAGGGTGAATTTGAGCTTCATGACGATCTCCAACAGGTAATGGGCCGCACTGCGGCCAAGCGGGGCGCAGGATAGGCCCGCGCAAGCAGCGCGGGCATAAGTGTTAGTACGTCCGCTGGGCTACGCGGTGGCGCGTTGCAACCGCCAGTTCACCAGCCGGCGCATCAGCGGCAGCGACACCTGGTGCGCGTGAATCAGCCCCATCACGCCGTTGCGGTGCAGCGCCAGCACGTCGGCATCGCTCAGCTCGTTCAGGCGCTTTTCATCGACGGTGAGGAAGCCATCGACACTGAGCTTCTGGCCGTCGGGCAGGTCGGCATCGAAACGCATGTCGCGCAGCAGGTCTTTCTCCACCAGCAAGTCGCACAGTTGCCGCGTGCGCTGCACCTCGGTTTCGATCTGCTGCAACTGCTTGTGGATGCCGTCGAGGAACTCGCTCGGCTGGCCTTGTTCATTGAACAGCGCCTGGCCCTCGGTTTGCGACAGCACGGGGCTCGATGTGTCCACACACAGCGCGCAGCGCTCGGCATCGACCCGGGCGATGCCGAAGGGGTACATGCGCAGCAAAGCGGGCATGTATTCAGCGCGCCAGGCCGTGCCCAGGATGTACAGGTTTTCTTCGTTGCTCAGGCCGAACACGGCCACGGGCGCGGTTTGCGGCTTGCCTTGGTCGTCTTGCCCGGCACGCACGAAGACGATCGGGTATTCGCGGCACACATCACCGAATTCCACCGCCGCCACAAACATGGAATTCAGCTTGTTGGCAACGTTCCAGTCGAGCAGCGGCTTGAGCTTCAAGCCCTTGTGTTGTTCACGATCCAGCGCCACCGGTGTGGCATGCAGTTTGGCGTTAATCATCGGTTCTCTCCTTGTCTGTCAATCGGCTGACCAGTACTTTATCGACCCGCTTGCCGTCGAGGTCGACCACTTCAAAGCGCCAGCCGCTCCAGTCGACCGTGTCAGTGGTCGCGGGCAGCTTGCCCAGCAGCAGCATCACCATGCCGGCCAGGGTGTTGTAGCGGCCGCGGTCTTCCTCGGGCAGCTCTTTCAGTTCGAGCCGGTCTTTCAATTCGGGCACGGGGATCAGGCCGTCCATCAGCCAACTGCCGTCGGGCCGCTTCACCGCCCAGGCGTCTTCGCTGCTGGGCGTGCCGAATTCGCCGGTGATGGCTTCAAGCACATCGCGCTCGGTGATCACACCCTGCACCGCGCCGTACTCATCGACCACGAACACCAGCTCGGCATTCGAGACCTTGAAGTGTTCCAGCAGCTCCATGCCCGACAGCGTTTCGGGCACGAACACGGCGGGTTGAAGATAGTCCTGCAAGTTCAGGCTGCGCCCGCGGGCCAGCGGCAGCAGCATGCGGTGCGCGGGCAGCACGCCGATCACGTCATCCAGGCCGCCGCGGCACACCGGGTAGCGCGACAGGCCGTGCTCGTCCATCTGCGTGAGCAGCTGCTCAATGGGTTCATTCGTGTCGAGCCAGATGATTTCGGTGCGCGGGATCATCATTGAGCCGATCTGCCGGTCATCGAGCCGGAAGACGTTGCGCACCATCTGGTGTTCCTGCGCCTCGATCACGCCGGCGTCCAGCCCTTCTTCCAGGCTGGCGGCAATTTCCTCTTCCGTCACGCTGCGCGCCGGCCCGCCGCGAATGCCCATCAGGCGCAGCACACCCTGGGTGCACGCGGCCAGCAGCATCACCACCGGGCGGGTGGCCATGCTCAACCAGTTCATCGGCCCGGCGGACAGGCGGGCCACGGTTTCGGGGTACATCTGGCCCAGGCGCTTGGGCACCAGCTCGCCGAAGATGATGGTCAGGAAGGTGATGATGGCCACCACCAGCCCGGTGGCCGTGATGCTCGAAAAACGCGGCGTGAGCGGGAATGTGGCGCCCAGCCACTGTGCCAGCGGCTGCGCGAAGGCGGCCTCGCCGACGATGCCGTTGAGCACGCCGATGCTGGTGATGCCGATCTGCACCGTGGACAAGAACTTGTTCGGGTTGTCGTGCAGATCCATCGCCGCCTGGGCGCCGGATTCGCCGCTTTCCACCATCACCTGCAAGCGCGCGCGCCGGCTCGCGGTGAGGGCCATTTCCGACATGGCAAACAGCCCGTTGACGACGATCAGAAAGGCCAGTAACGCAAGGTCCATTAACGTTTAGATCTCGTTGCGTCAGTGAGCGCGCTGCGGGCCTTGAAGCCGCGGGCGGGGCATGCCAGAAGCGGCGCGCAAGGGTAGCAGAATCCCCCGCATGGACTACCTCGTGGGTGACGTGCAAGGCTGCTGCGATGCGCTGCAACGGCTGTTGGCCAGGATCGGCTTTTCGCCCTCGCGCGACCGCATCTATGTGCTGGGCGACATGGTCAACCGCGGGCCGGCTTCGTTGGCCACACTGGAACTGCTGCGCGGCCTGGGCAACGCCGCCACCTGCGTGCTCGGCAACCACGACCTGCACCTGCTGGGCGTGGCCCATGGCGTGCGACCTGCCCACCATGGCGACACCTTCGGTGATGTGCTGTCCAGCCCGCAGCGCGGCGCCTGGCTTGAATGGCTGCGCGCGCGGCCTCTGGCCGTGCAGTTGGACGTTAGCCAGGGCGGCTGGCTGCTGGTGCATGCCGGCTTGCCGCCGCTGTGGACCGCCGCACAAACGGTTGAGTTGGCCCGGGAAGTGCAAGCCGTGTTGCAAGACGCACGCTTCGCTGAATATTTGCGCGGCATGTATGGCGACCAGCCTGCCCTGTGGAGTGAGGCGTTAGAAGGGCCGCCGCGCTGGCGTTTCATCACCAATGCCCTGACGCGAATTCGGTTCTGCGCCGTGGGCGGTGCACGCGACGGCGCCCTCGACCTGGCCACCAAGGAAGGTCTGGCCGGCGCACCCGCCGGCCATGTGCCGTGGTTCGAGCACCCGGCACGCGCCAGCCGCGGCACGCCCATCGCCTTCGGCCACTGGGCATCGCTGGGGTTGATCAACACGCCCGAGTTGTTGGCCTTGGACACGGGTTGCGTCTGGGGCCGCGCGCTCACCGCGGTGCGGGTGGATGGCGAGCGGCGCGAGGTGGTGCAGGTGGCCTGCGCGCAGCCACGGTGATGCGCGCCGCGCGCGTGAATGCCGTGGCATGCGCATAGGGGGGTGCTGGGGGTTGCGCGGTTGACAGCCTGCCCGGCGTCGAACAAGCTGCTGGCGCTTGGCGGCTGGCCTGCCGCTCAATGCCTTCAAACCCAACAAACAATGGCCCGAGGAGATAGCGATGGCGTTCTTGTCCAATGTTCTTCGGTTGCGGCAGGCAGGCCGCGCCAATGGCGCGGCACGGCTTACAAAACGCTCGCTGCTGATCGCCGCGGCGACCATCGTCGCGGCCATTGCTCTGGCGGTGGGGCCACCGTCAGCGGCCGCGCAAGAGCGCGACACCGAACGCTGGATGGGCACCTGGACGGCCAGCCCGCAGGCCCCCGAGCCGCCCTTCGTGCTGCCCGCGCCGGCCCAATTCGACAACCAAACCCTGCGCCAGATCGTGCGCACCACCATCGGCGGCACGCAGGTCAGGATTCGCGTGTCGAATGAATACGGCACGGCGCCGCTCACCATCGGCGCGGCCAGCATTGCCCGGCACAGCGCCGGCGCGGGCATCGTGCCCGGTTCAGAGCGCAAGCTCACGTTCTCGGGCCAGGCGTCCATCACCATCCCGGCCGGTGCGCCTGCCCTGAGCGACCCGGTGGCCTTTCACGTGCCGGTGGGCGGCGATCTGGCAGTGAGCCTGTACCTGCCGTTGCCCACGCCCACCAGCACCTACCACTCGCTGGGCCTGAACACGACCTACATCTCACACCCGGGCGACTACACAGCGGCCGTGGCGCTGCCCACGGCCACGACCAGCTTGTCGTGGTATTTCCTCACCGGCGTGACGGTGTCTGCACCGAAGAAGAACGCCGCCATCGTGACCCTTGGTGACTCCATCACCGATGGCTACGCCTCCACCCCCGACGCCAATGCGCGCTGGCCCAACGTGCTGGCCAAGCGGCTGCAAGCGCAGCGCTCGACCGACCACCTGGCCGTGCTCAACCACGGCATCAGCGGCAACCGCACGCTGTTCAACCTGATCGGCCCCAACGCGCTGGCCCGCTTTGACCGTGACGTGTTGAATGCACCGGGCGTGAAATACGTGATCCTGATGGAGGGCATCAACAACATCGGCATACCGGGGGCCTTCGGCCTCGCCAACGAAGTGGTGTCGGCCGCGGCGATCATTGCCGGGCACAAGCAGCTCATCGCCCGTGCCCGCGAGCGCGGCCTGTTGATCTTCGGCGGCACCTTGACGCCTTTCGAGGGCACCATCTTCCCGGGCTACTACACGCCCGAAGGCGAAGCCAAGCGCCAGGCCGTGAACGCCTGGATCCGCAGCAGCGGCGCGTTCGACGCCGTGATCGACTTCGACAAGGCGCTGCGCGACCCGGCCCACCCGGGCCGCCTGCTGCCGGCCTACGACAGCGGCGACCACCTGCACCCTAACGATGCAGGTTACCGGGCGATGGCCAACGCGGTTGACCTGGGGCTGTTCCGGCCGGTGTCTAACGATTGAAATGAGTTTTCGGCTGACGCCCATCAACTCGCACCCTGGGCCCGCAGCACCCACTTGCGCAGCTCGCTGGCCCACAGCACTGTGCTGGCCATGGCCGTGCACAGCGCCCACTGTTCAAGCGTCAACGGCACGGTGCCGAACGCAACATTGAGGATGTTCAGGTGCACCACGGCGACTTGCAGTAACACCGCCAGCGCGATCGCCAGCCAGAGCCAGCGGTTGACGAAGATCTGCACGAAGGCACTGCGTTGGTCTGAGCGTGCATTGAAGCAGTTGAACAACTGCGCCAGCACCAGCACCGTGAAGCCGGCGGTGCGCGCGTTGTCCAGCGTGTGCGTGCCTTCGATCAGTCCGGCGGGCAGGTAGAAGTCGATGGTCAGCAGCGTGGCCAGGGCCATCACCGCGCCGGTCTGAACAACGCCCCACCACATGCGCGCGTCGATCACGCGCTCGTCGCGCTTACGCGGTGGGCGCGACATCACGTCGCCGGTGCTCGGGTCCACGCCCATCGCCAGCGCCGGCCCGGAATCGGTGACCAGGTTGATCCACAAGATTTGCGTGGCCAGCAGCGGCAGCACGACGGCGTGACCCGCGCCCGCATCACCAGCGGCCAGCCCCAGCACGCCCGCCCCCACCACGCCCAGGAACACCGTCAACACCTCGCCCATGTTTGACGACAGCAAGTAACGCAGGAACTTGCGGATGTTGTCGAGGATGGCACGGCCCTCGCGCACGGCTTGCACGATGGTGGCGAAGTTGTCGTCAGCCAGGATCATCTTGGCGGCTTCCTTGGTGACCTCGGTGCCGGTGATGCCCATGGCCACGCCGAGGTCGGCCGCCTTCAGCGCGGGCGCGTCGTTGACACCGTCGCCGGTCATCGCCACAACATGGCCGTCGGCCTGCAGCGCGGCAACGATGCGCAGCTTGTGCGCCGGCGCCACGCGGGCGAAGACCGAGGTGGTGCGCACGGCTTCCTTGAACGCGGCCTCGTCCAGCGCATCGAGCTGCGTGCCGCTGAGTGCCGGCGCGCCGGCTTCGACGATGCCCAGATCGGCCGCAATGCGCGCGGCCGTGCGCGGGTGGTCGCCGGTGATCATGATCACGCGGATGCCGGCGCTGCGTGCTTGCTTGATGGCCAGCGCCGCTTCCGGGCGCGGCGGGTCGATGATGCCCACCGTGCCCACGAAGATCAGCTCGCGCTCCATCGCGTCGTTGGCCTGCGCGTCTTCACCGGCGTCGAGCGGGCGATAGGCCACGGCCAAGGTACGCAGCGCTTCGTCGGTGAGGGTGTCGACATCGGCCAGGATGCGCGCGCGCAGTGCGTCGTCGAGCGCGACCACCTCCAGGCCCACGCGCGCCCGCGTGCAATGCGCCAGCAGCACGTCGGGCGCGCCCTTGGTGACGATCACGAGCGCATCGCCCTGTTCATGGTCGCGCTCGATGCTCGACATCATCTTGCGCTGCGACGTGAACGGAATTTCGGCCACACGCTTGAAGCGCTGCTGGCGCCGCTCGGTGACACCCAACTTGCGCTCGGCCACCAGAAAGGCGGCTTCGGTCGGGTCGCCGTGGATCTCCCACTCGCCACCAGGCGCCTGGCGCAGATCGGCGTTGCCGGCCAGGCTGCCGCCGCCGAGCACGACCACTTGCTCGGCGTGCAACGGTCCGCTTTCGAGCGCAGCCCCCTGGTGTTCGACCTGACCCTCGGGCGCATAGCCCACGCCGGTGACGTGCGTGCCGCCCGACAGCGTCATCACCCGCTCAATGGTCATTTCCGAGCGCGTCAGCGTGCCGGTCTTGTCAGAGCAGATCACCGAGGCCGAGCCCAGCGTCTCCACCGACGACAGGTTCTTCACCACCGCGTTGTGCCGCGCCATGCGCTGCACGCCCAGCGCCAGCACCACCGACAAGATCGCCGGCAGCCCTTCAGGCACGGCGGCCACGGCCAGCGACACGCCCAGCAGCAGCACGCGGGTCACGTCGCTGGCGCTGCGGCTGTCAGACAGCGCGAACAGCGTGCCCATCACCACCACGGCAATGATCACCACCGCGATGCCGAGCATGCGGCCGATGCGCGCCACTTCATTGGTCAGCGGCGTCGGCTCGTCGACGGTGGCTTCGAGCAGCTTGGCGATCGCGCCCATCTCGGTGGCCATCGCGGTGGCGGTGACAACCGCGCGGGCACTGCCTTGGGCGACGGCCGTGCCCTTGAAGACCATGTTCAAGCGGTCGCCCAGCGGCAGCGCAGCCGGCAGCGTGGCCGCGTCCTTCAACACCGCCTCGCTCTCGCCCGTGAGCGAGGCTTCCTGCACCCGCAGCGCCGTGGCTTCGAGCAGGCGCGCATCGGCGCCGACGGCGTCGCCCTCGCCCAGCAGCAGCAGGTCGCCGCGCACCAGCTCGGCGCTGGGCACGCGCAGCGCCACCCCATCGCGCATGACGGCCGAGGTGGCCTGCGTCATGCGCGCCAGCGCGGCCACCGCGTCGCGCGCCTTGGCTTCCTGCATGAAACCGAGCGCGCCGTTGAGCAGCACCACGGCTGCGATCACGATCGCATCGACCGGCCAGCCGACACGGTCTTCGAGCCACCACGCCGCGAGCGCAATCGCGATCGCCGCCAGCAGCAGGTAGATCAGCGGATCCTGGAAGTGCGCCAGCACGCGGCGCCAGGCGGGCAGCGGCGGCGCGCCGCGCAGCTCGTTGCGGCCGTCTCGCGCCAGCCTGTCACCCGCCTGCGCGGCGCTCAGCCCGCGCTCGAGGTCGGCGCCCAGCGCGCGCGCAATGTCGGCGGCGTCGGCCGTGCTCG
Source organism: Burkholderiales bacterium (assembly GCA_031418595.1). Classification (GTDB taxonomy): domain Bacteria; phylum Pseudomonadota; class Gammaproteobacteria; order Burkholderiales; family Burkholderiaceae_C; genus Rubrivivax. Next base: position 32,181 of record JANOXU010000008.1, on the reverse strand, counting down.
GCTCGTCGATGCGGCCTGCCGGGGCCGGCGCAGGTAGGCTGTTCACCGCAGTGCCAGTGGCATGACGAACCGGCGCATCAGAGCGCTCAAACCACCGCACCGAACAGTGAACCCACCCCGGCGGTGATGGCCATCGCCAGTGCGCCCCAGAAGGTGACCCGCACGGCGCTGGCTGTGACATTCGCGCCGCCGGCCCGCGCCGCCACCACGCCCAGCAGGGCCAGGAAGGCCAATGACATCACCGCGACCCACATCATCAGGTTGCGCGCCGGCGCCAGCCACGCCACGGCCAGCGGCAGCGCCGCACCGACGGCGAAGCTCGCCGCAGAGGCCAGCGCGGCCTGCACCGGCCGCGCGCCGAGCGTGGCCGAGATGCCGAGCTCATCGCGCGCGTGGCTGCCCAGGGCGTCGTGCTTCATCAACTGCTCGGCCACCTGCTGTGCCAGCGCGGGTGCCAGGCCGCGCGTGACGTAGATGGCCGCGAGTTCACGTTGCTCGGCCACCGGGTCGCTGGCCAGCTCGGCGCGCTCGCGCGCCAGATCGGCCTGCTCGGTGTCGGCCTGCGAATGCACCGAAACGTATTCGCCGGCGGCCATCGACATCGCGCCGGCCACCAGCCCGGCCACGCCGGTCACCAGCACATTGCCGGGCTCGGCGCTGGCGGCCGCCACGCCCACCACCAGGCTGGCCGTCGAGACGATGCCGTCGTTGGCGCCCAGCACGGCGGCGCGCAGCCAGCCGATGCGGTCGCTGCGGTGCCATTCGAGGTGCGAGCTACGCGGCATGGCTCGCTGTGGTCGGCTGGTTCGGCTGGTTCATTTCAGTCCTTCGGTCACAAGATGCCCGATCAGGCTGAAACCGGCTTGCGCCGGATCAAGGCACGTTGCATCGAATTCACTTGTGCGCCAGTGGCGGTAACCTTGCACTTGGCCCCGAAGCAACCGAAAGCCCGCCATGCCCCTTGACCCCAACACCCTGAGCACCGTGCGCTATGAAGTGAGCGACGGCCTGGCCACGCTCACCCTGAACCGGCCTGAAAAACTGAACGCCTTCACCACCGTGATGCGCGACGAGATGATCGCGGTGTTCGACGAAACCGACCGTGATGACGCGGTGCGCGCCGTCATCGTCACCGGCGCGGGCCGTGCCTTCTGTGCCGGGGCAGACTTGTCCGCCACCGGTGGCAGCACCTTCGATTACGCCAACCGCAAAGAGTCCGCCCGCGAAGAAAACCGGGTGGGCGATGTCTACCGCGATGGCGGCGGCCTGGTCACCCTGCGCATGTTCCGCAGCCTGAAGCCCGTGATCGGCGCCATCAACGGCGCGGCGGTGGGCATAGGCTTGACGATGCAGCTTCCCATGGACGTGCGCCTGGCCAGCAGCAGTGCCCGTTTCGGCTTCGTGTTTGCCCGCCGCGGCATCACGCCTGAGGCCGCGTCAAGCTGGTTCCTGCCGCGCCTGGTGGGCATGCAAACAGCTTTGGAGTGGTGCATGAGCGGGCGCTTGTTCCCGGCCCAGGAAGCCCTGGAACGTGGCCTGGTGCGCAGCGTTCATGACAGCGCTGATTTGCTCGGCGCCGCGCGCGCGCTGGCCCATGAGATGACGGCCCACAGCGCGCCGGTATCCGTGGCACTGACGCGCCAGATGCTGTGGCGCATGGCGGGGGCGGAACACCCCATGTTCGCGCACCGCCTGGACAGCCGCGCCATCCAGTCGCGCGGGCGCGGTGGTGACGCCAAAGAGGGCGTGAGCAGCTTTCTGGAAAAGCGCGCACCGGTGTGGCCGGACAAGGTGAGCCGCGACATGCCGAGCTTCTTTGATTGGGGCTCGCAACCCGCGTTTGAGTGAGAGGCAGCGCGTGCCTTGCCCAACGCACAGGCCCTCATCAACCAGCCGCAGGCGACCCAGGTTGTTGCGGGCGGCTCAAGTCAGCTTAGGCCTGCGCCATGGCGGGTTGATGTGGCCGCACCGGGTATTGGCAGCGTGTTGATCGGCCAGGCCGCCATCACCTCCAGCCCTGGCTTGGCATTGCGAATGCGCAGCTCGCCACCATGCGCCTGGGCCACCAACTGGCACAGGTACAGCCCCAAGCCGAATCCCCCCGTCGCCCGCTGCCGCGCACTGTCAACGCGGTAGAACGGCTCGGCCAGGTGCGCCAAGTGTTCTTCGGCCACGCCAGGCCCGAAGTCGCGCACGCTCAATTGCACGGAGTGCACGCTTTCGCTCACGTCAATCGTTAACGTGATGCGCGGCGCGGTGGCCGCACCGGCGCTGTGGCGCAGCGCGTTGTCGACCAGGTTGCGCAGCAGCAGGCGCAGGCGCATCGGGTCGGCTTGCACCATGCCCAGGTGCTCTTCGAGCCGCAAATCGAGGCCGGTATCAGGAAACTGCGTGGCCACCAGCTCGCGCACCAGCGCCGGCAGATCCACCGGTTCGGTATGCAATGCGGCATGGCCGCCGGCCAGGCGTTCGCTTTCCAGCAGCTCGGTGATCAGGTCGCGCATCTCGCCCAGGTCGCGCAGCAGTGCGCTGCGGTGCTCGCCCTCTTCCAACAACTCGGCGTTGACGCGAGCCCGGGTGAGCGGGCTGCGCAGCTCGTGGCTGATGGCCAGCAGCAGCGCGCGCTTGGCGTCGAGCTTGCCTTGCAGGCTGGCGGCCATGCCGTTGATGCGAGCGGCCAGGTGGTCGAGTTCGTTCATGTGGCGGCCCCGGCGCAGCGCAATCGGCAGCGCGAATTCGCCGCGGCCGAAGCGCGCCACGCCGGCGCCGATGTCGTCCAGCGGGCGCAGCAGGCGGCGCACATAGGCGAAGGCCAGGCCGGTGAGCAGCAACAGCGCAGCCAGCGTGGCCCAGCCCACGTTGCGTGGCCGCGCATCGGGCAGCGGGCGGGCCAGGCCGAAGTGGACGCGGTGGCCGTCGGCCGTGCCGCGCGCCAGGCCCCAGCCTTCGCTGCCGAACTCGCGCTCACTGCCATCTTCGTTGTGCGGATTGCCCCAGCGCCGGTGGGCCGCTTTGTCAGGGTGCGAGTCGTAGTTGACTTGCGGGCCCTCAATGCGAATCGACACCGGCAGCCGCGCCACGATGGCGCGGGCGCGCGCCTCATCGGGCGGCGAGCCGATCTCGGCCGCGAGCTTGTCCACATAGTCGGCCAGCAGCGGCTTGGCGGTGCCCTGCCAGCCGCCTTGCAGCACGCGCTGCATGCCGAACAGGAACACCGCGGTGGTGGCCAGCGCCAGCAGCAGGAACAGCGCGACCAGCCGCCATTTGAGCGAATGGCGCCAACGCTGGCGTGCCTGGCGCCAGCGCTGCGCGGCGGGCGCCACCTTCACACCCGCACCCCGGCAAAGGTGTAGCCGGCGTGGCGCAGGGTGTGGATGCAGTCCAGCGGTTCGAGCTTGCGGCGCAGGCGGCTGATGAGCAGATCGACCGCGCGGCTGTGGATGTCTTCGGCCGCGTGGCCGCGCAACTTTTCCAGGATGTCGTCGCGGCTGAAGACCTTGTGCGGCGCAGCGGCCAGCAGCGCCAGCAGTTCGAATTCGGTGCTGGTGAGCTCAACCGTTAGCCCCTGGCGTTGCACGCTGCGGCGGTCGAGATCGATCTCGATACCTTCGAAGCGGAATTGGCGCGCCGTGGTGGCCGCGCCGGGCGCGCGGCGCAGGATGGTCTGGATGCGCGCCAGCAGTTCGCGCGGCTCGAAGGGCTTGGGCAGGTAGTCGTCGGCGCCGAGCTCGAGGCCGACCACGCGATCCATCACATCACCGCGCGCGGTGAGCATGATGATGGGCAGCGTGCTTTCCTTGCGGATGCTGCGGCACAGCTCGAAGCCGTCCATCTCGGGCAGCATCACGTCGAGGATGGCGGCATCGAACCCGCCGCCGCGCAACAGCGCCAGCCCGGCGCTGGGCCGGGTGGCCTGCTGCATCTCGAACCCGGCCCGGGCGAAGTACGCCGCCAAGGGCGGGCCGAGCAATTCGTCGTCGTCTATCAGCAGCAGGCGCGGCATGCCGGGCATTGTCTGCGCGGCTTACGAGCGGTGGCCCCAGCCGCGGCCGCGGCCCGCCACCAGCTCGCGCACCTTGGCCTGCTGCTCGGGCTTCAGGCTGTCGTAGAAGTCGGCCAGGGCGGCGATGACTTCAGGGCTTTGCGTGGTGATGGCGCCGGTCTTGGCGTCGACGAGGCTCTTGGCCTTGGCGCGGTCGAAGCTGGGGCCGGCAACCAGCGCTTGCAGCTCGGCGCGCGGGTCGGTGGTGCTGCCCACCAGGGCGTTGCGCTGCGCGCGCAGCTTGTCGGCCAGCACGCCGAGCTTGGCCTTCTGGGCAGCGTCGAGGTCGAGGTGGCTGCCGGCCTTGTCCACCATCCGCGCCTTCATCTTGGCCGCGTCTTCTTCACTCATGGCGTGCCAGCCTTGGCCGTGGTGTGCGCGGTGCGAACAGGCTGCCATGCCGCCGAACAGCACGGACGCGCCGAACACGCCGACGAGGGTGCGTTTGAGCCAGGTCTTCATGGTGCTTCCTTTGGGCCGCGTGCTTGAGGTGGCGGCCAGTGGTTGAACAGGGCCTTCACTGTGCCGGCGCTCAGCCGGCGCGTCCTTTCAGCGCGGTATCGCTGTGTATCGTTTTTTGTCGGCGCCGGCAGATAGACTGGCGCGCTGCACCTCCCCCTTCACCGACGCGACACCACCATGCCTGACCGCGCCCTTGAGATCACACCCTATTCATCCGCCGTGGGCGCCCTGGTCAGCGGTGTGGACCTGGCGCAGCCTTTGAGCGACGAGCAGTTCAGCCAGCTGCGTCGCGCCTTCTCCGACCACGGCGTGCTGTTCTTCCGCGACCAACACATCACACCCGAACAGCACCTGGCCTTTGCGCGGCGCTGGGCACCGATCGACATCAACCGCTTCTTCAAGGCCGTGGCGGGTCACCCCGAGATTGCCGAGGTGCGCAAGGAGCCCGAGCAAACCAACAACATCGGCGGCGACTGGCACACCGATCACAGTTACGACACGGTGCCCGCCATGGGCTCGTTGCTGCTGGCGCGTGAAGTGCCGCCGCGCGGCGGCGACACGCTGTTCGCCAGCATGGGCCTGGCCTTCGACGCCTTGTCCAGCGGGCTGAAGCGCTGCCTGGAAGGCCTGAACGCGGTGCATTCCGCAGCGCACATCTTTGGCGCCAAGGGCGGCTATGCCAAGCAGGGCGACATGGCCGGGCGCATCGGCAACGCCGCGGCGGTGCCGCAAGATGTGGTGCACCCGGTGGTGGTGCGCCACCCCGACACCGGGCGCAAGACCCTGTACGTGAACGCGGCCTTCACCACGCACTTCGAAGGCTGGACGGCCGCGGAAAGCGCGCCGCTGCTGAAGATGCTTTACGAGCACGCGGCGCAGCCCGAATTCAGTTGCCGCTTCACCTGGAAAACCGGCTCGCTGGCCTTCTGGGACAACCGCGCCACCTGGCACTACGCGCTGAACGACTACCACGGCCAGCGCCGCGTGATGCATCGCATCACGGTACGGGGCACGCCGTTTCAAACCGCGGCCGTGTAGCCGCTGGCTCGCAGGCGTTCCGTAGGGGTCAGCCCCGGTGGCACCTGGCGTGCGGCGCGGGCACAGTCGGTCGCTCACGCTGCACCACCCCATCGCAGGAGAAGCCACCATGTCATGCAAGACCTTCATCGGTTCGTTGGCCGCCATTGCGCTCAGTGTCGCGGCCGGCGCCGTTCACGCCGCCTGGCCCGAACGGCCGATCACGCTGGTGGTGCCCTGGGGTGCCGGTGGCGGCACCGATGCCACGGCACGCATCATCGGCGCGCTGCTTGAAAAAGATCTGGGGCAGCCGGTGAACGTGGTCAATCGCACCGGCGGCAGCGGTGTGGTGGGCCACCAGGCCATCGCCGCGGCGCCGCCCGACGGCTACACCATCGGCGTCATCACCGTCGAAATCAGCATGATGCATTGGCAGGGCATCACCGAGCTGTCGGGCACCTCGTACACACCGATCGGGCTGGTCAACATCGACCCGGCGGGCCTGCAAGTGCGCGCCGATTCGCCGTACAAAACAGTGAACGATCTGGTGGCCGCGGTGAAGGCCAACCCGGGCAAGTTCAAGGCCTCGGGCACGGGCCAGGGCGGCATCTGGCACCTGGCCATCGCCGGCATGCTCAAAGACCTGAAGGTGGACCCGGCCACGGTGCCGTGGGTGCCCTCGAACGGCGCCGCGCCGGGGCTGCAAGACCTGGTGGCCGGCGGCGTGGAAATCGTGCCCTGCTCGCTGCCCGAAGCGCGCTCGCTCATCGACGCCGGCAAGGTGCGCAGCCTGGCGGTGATGAGCGACACAGCGGCTGCGCTGTACCCCAACGTGCCCACGTTGAAGGCAGCCACGGGCAGCGACTGGAAGATCGGCGCCTGGCGCGGCATTGCCGCGCCCAAAGGCCTGCCGCCGGAAGCGCGCGACAAGCTGGTGGCGGCCATCAAGAAGATCGCGGCGAGCAAGGAATACACCGACTTCATGGCCAGCCGTGGCTTCGGCGTGCTCTATCAAGGCCCCGACGATTTCGCCAAGTTCATGGCCAAGGCCGATGCCGACCTGGGCGCCACGATGAAGGCCGTGGGCATCGCCAAGTAGCGCAGGTGAAGTTCAACGACATCATCTGGGGCGCCTTGCTGGTGGCGTTTGGTGGCGTGCTGTTCGTGCACGCGCAAGGCTTCCCCACCATCCCGAGCCAGAAGGTGGGGCCCAGCGCCCTGCCCATGGTGCTGGCGCTGGGCTTGGGCCTGTGTGGCGTGCTGTTGTGCTTGCGCGGCTGGCGTGAGCGCCTTGCGGGGCGTGGCGGCAACTGGGTGGAGTTGCCGGCGTGGTTTGCCTCGCGCCCACAGGTGCAGGCCGTGAGCGTGCTGCTGGGCGTAAACCTGTTCTACCTGCTGGCCGCTGACAAGCTGGGCTTTGTGATCACCGGCTCGATCTACCTCTGGGGCTTGATGGCGGTGCTGCGCGTGCGACCGTCGCGCGCCCTGCCCGCGGCCATCGTGATGACGCTGCTCATCCACTACGCCTTCTACAAGCTGCTGCGCGTGCCGCTGCCCTGGGGCGTGTTGCAGCCCATCGCTTGGTGACTTGATGAGCGCAGCCTGGGCGCAAGCTTTCTCGTTGGTGTTCGAGCCCTACAACATCATGGTGATGTTGGGGGCTTCGTTGTTTGGCTTGTTCGTGGGCGCGGTGCCGGGGCTGACGGCCACCATGGCCACCGCGCTGTTGGTGCCGGTAACGTTTTTCATGGCGCCCATTCCCGCCATCGCGGCCATGGTCACGGCCACGGCGATGGCCATCTTCTCGGGCGACATTCCCGGCTGCCTGTTGCGCATGCCGGGCACGCCGGCATCGGCCGCCTACACCGACGAGGCCTATGCCATGACGCGCAAGGGCCAGGCCGAAGTGGCACTCGGCGCGGGGCTGGTGTTCTCGGCCGTGGGCGGCCTGTTCGGCACCGCGGTGTTGATGGTGGCGGCCCCCACGCTGGCCGAGTTCGCGCTGAACTTCAGTTCATTCGAATATTTTTGGCTGGTGCTGATGGGCCTGACCTGCGCCGTCTTCATTTCCAGCGACCGGCCGCTGAAAGGCCTGGTCACGCTGTTCGCCGGCCTGCTCATCGCCTGCGTCGGCCTGAACAACCCGGCCGCCTTCCCGCGCTTCACCTTCGGCAGCACCAACTTGCTCGGCGGCCTGGGCCTGGTGCCGATGATGATCGGCATGTTTGCGGTGTCGGAAATCATCCGCTACATGGTCGACACCAAGCCAGCCGCGCTGATCGTCGACGCCAAGGTCGGCAACGTGTTCAAAGGCATGTGGGCACTGGCCGTGAAGTACCCCAAGCAAATCTTGCGCGGCAGCGTGCTCGGCACCTTGGTGGGGGCGCTGCCCGGCGCGGGCGCTGACATCGCGGCCTGGATGTCTTACGCCATGAGCAAGCGCTTTTCAAAAGAGCCTGAAAAATTCGGCACCGGCCATGTGGAAGGCATTGTCGAAAGCGGCGCGGCCAACAACAGCGCACTGGCCGGGGCCTGGATACCGGCGCTGGTGTTCGGCATACCGGGCGACTCGATCACCGCCATCGTGATCGGCGTGCTGTACATGAAGAACATGAACCCGGGGCCGAGCCTGTTCACCAACAACCCGCAGCAAATCTACGCTGTGTTCCTGCTGTTCATCATCGCCAACCTGATCATGTTGCCGCTGGGCTGGCTGTGCATCAAGGTGGCCAAGCGCATCCTGAATGTGCCCCGCGATGTCTTGATGCCGGTGATCCTGCTGTTCTGCGTGGTCGGCGCTTTCGCCATCAACAACGCCACGTTCGACATCGGCGTGATGCTGGTGGCCGGCGTGGTGGCCTATGTGCTGGAAGAAAACGGTTTCCCGATTTCACCGCTCATTCTGGGCGTGGTGCTGGGCGGCATGCTGGAAGAAAACCTGGTGTCGTCGCTGATCAAGGCAGACGGCAACGCGCTGGCGTTCTTCAGCCGGCCGATTGCGGCCACGCTGGGGGTGGTGACGGTTTTGATTTGGTTGTCGCCGCTGCTGCGGCGTTTGCGCCGGGCGCCAACGGCTGCCTGACCACGAAGCGCCGGCGTCAGGCCGGGCGAGTGCGCGCCAGCCGCAAACAGGCGGCGCCCAGCAGCACGCGCGAATAGAGCTTGTGGAAACCGAGCAGCGCGCGAAAGGCGAAGCCCATCGTCGCCTGCCCTGTCTTCGCGTCGATCAGCGCAACCACTGCCGAGCCGAAGTACAGCCGCGTGCCCGCGGCGCTGCCACCTTCGGTGCCGGCCACCATCAGCCACGACCGCGTGCGCCCCTGGATGTCGCACAGCAGCAACTGGTTCGCACTGCGCGCTTCGACGCGCCAGGCAGCGAAAGCGTCGATCTCGCTGGACGCGAGTTCCCTGGCCTGCATGTCCGTCGACGGCCTGGCAAGCAGCCGCGCCAGCAACCACCTTTCGAGCTTGAACACGGCGCTGGTGTAGAAGGCTTCCACATACTCGGCATGGGACACCGGCCGCGACACTTCAGCGACCCAGCAGTCGGCGTAGGCGCCTTCGCGCAGGTACTTGCCAAGCAGCGCGTCATGCGGCAGCTCGCAGGGTCGGACGGCTGACATGTAGGGAGCTGGCCTGGCAGCGTCGAAGTTTGCACGCTACCGATTTTCCGCTCGGTGCGGTGGCGTCGATGTGGTGCAGTCCATCAACACCATGGGCGTTGCGCCGCAACTCATATCGCGCGGCGATGTGGGTGAAGGCAAACCAGCGGCACAATGCGCGCCGCACTCTCTTTGACAGCGATGGAAGCGTGGCAGAGTGGTCGATTGCACCGGTCTTGAAAACCGGCGGCCCGCAAGGGCCCGTGAGTTCGAATCTCACCGCTTCCGCCAGAGCGACGTTTCATGTCGTCTCACGGCATCCCGCCAATCCCTCTGTAGGCCGCATGAATACTGGCTTTCAGCCGAGCGCGCGAACTATCCGCGCGAAGCGCGCGAAGTGGCCGAAATGGCCCTGACACACGCCATCGGCGACAAGGTGGAAGCCGCCTACCTGACGGCCGATGAGCGGTCGCCGTTCGACGAATGGCTGTTGGCACTGCGCGAGGTGCAGGCCAGGGCGCGAATCAGAGCGAGGCTGGCATGGGTGCAGGCCGGCAACTTCGGTGACTTCAAGCCGTTGCAGGACGGCGTGCAAGAACTGCGAATCGATCACGGGCCAGGCTACGGGGTGTATTTGAGTCGGCAGGGGCCGGTCGTCGTGCTCTTGCTGTGTGGCAGCGAAAAGTCGGGCCAGGCCGCCGCGATCAAGCAAGCGGTGGCCTACTTGAACGATTGGCGAAAACGAGGTGAAGCATGAAAACACGAAGTGCTTCGGTGCAGACTCATGTCGCGCAGCGACGTGATGTAGGAACCAATCCACGCGACAAGAGCTATGACGAATCGCTGAACGCGGCGCTGCTCGACCCGGTCGAGGCCGCCGCGTACCTGGAAGCCGTGATCGAGATGGATGACCCCGCTGCGCTGCTTCTGGCACTGCGCCAAGTGGCCAAGGCGCATGGCATGGCCGAAGTGGCACGCCGGGCCGCGCTGGGTGAGAAGACGTTGTTCAAGGCCCTGTCGGAGAACGGGAACCCGACGATCGCCACGGTGCACAAGGTGCTTCACGCCGTGGGCTTGCGGCTCAGCATCACACCTGCCTAGACCAAGTTTCCCCCGGTGGCCGCAACTGGATCAGCGGACACCTCACTGCCCCAGATAGACCGCTGCTATTTGCTCGCGCTCGTGCCCGAGTTCGCGCGAGATCGTCAGTCGCGTTTGTCGGTCGATCACCTTCTGATCCGCACTCAGTTGCTTCGAAGTCGGCCCGCCCGCAGCCGGCGCATTCCAGCCCGTCAGCTCCGCGCAGCGCGTCTGCGCGTGGTGGTGGCGCCGCAACCCATGAACGCGGTCGATGCTGGCCTTCGCCGTCTGCGCCTTGAAGCGATTGATCTGATCCCACCTGCCGCCAGTCACATGGTCGCACCAGGGTAGTGCGCTGCAAATACTTTTGCTATGCTACGCAGCACCCCGAAATCCCCAAACTGCCATGATCCGCTGCCACCTCTCCTCGCTGATGGGCCGCGACAAGCTCAACATCACCGACGTTGCGCGTGCCACCGGCCTGAACCGCAGCACCATCACCGCGCTGTACCGCGAGACAGCCACCCGCGTTGAACTGCCCGCGATCGAGCAGCTCTGCATCTTGTTCAAGTGCTCAGTCGGCGAGCTGCTGGAGCATGTGCCTGACACAGCCAAGGGCGCCCCATGACGCTGAGCCAAGCCCGCTGGCACGTCATCGCCGAAAGCAACTTTGCGTGGGAGCGCGAGGCCCTCGACTGGCTGCGTGGCCACCTGCCTGACCGCGATCCGTGGCACGTCTGGACGAACTTCGAATTCATCGACGATGAAGGCAAGGTCAGCGAAGTCGATGCGCTTGTCCTGTCGCCATCCGGCCTCTTCTTGGTCGAGATCAAGAGCCGCCCTGGCATCCTCACCGGTGACGCACACAGCTGGACCTGGAACACCGACGGCCGCACCAATACCTACGACAACCCGCTGATCCTGGCCAACCGCAAGGCCAAGCGTCTGGCCAGTCTGTTGAAGCGGCAACCTGCGATCGCCAAGGCGAAGATTCGCTTGCCTTTCGTCGAGCCTGCGATCTTTCTGTCGTCGAGCAGTCTGGCCTGCAGGCTCGAAGGCATCGCGAAGAGCGCCACCTTCCAGCATGGCCGGCCCGGCTCGGCCGACGATGACGGCATCGTCTGCGCGTTGGCCAACGGCATCGCGAACCGTGGCACATCGATAGTCGACGCGCAGCAGGCCCGCGCCATTGCGCGCGGCCTCAACGAGGCCGGCATTCGCCCGTCCAACAAACACCGCCAGGTCGGCGACTACAAACTCGGCAAGCTGTTGGCCGAAGGCGAAGGCTTTCAGGACTGGGAAGCCCAGCACGTCACCATCGAGACCGTGCACCGCCGCGTGCGCATCTACACCGTGGCCACCGCCTCCAGCCCCGAGGCTCGCGCAACGCGCGTGCGCCAAGCACGACGCGAATTCGAAGTGCTCGAAGGCATCGACCACCCGGGCATCCTGAAGGTCAAAGACTACAAAGAGACCGAGCTGGGCCCAGCCCTCGTCTTCGATCACGACCCCAAAGCCGTGCGCCTGGACCACCTGCTTCGTGACCACGGCACGCGCCTCACGGTCACCCAGCGCTTGCAGCTCGTGCGCGACGTAGCCGAGACGCTGAAGTACGCGCACTCCAAGCGCCTGTATCACCGCGCGCTAGGGCCGCAGAGCATCCTGGTTCAAGACATCGAGAGCAACCATCCGCAACTGCGGCTGATGAACTGGCAGACCGCCAGTCGTGGGTTAGGCAACGTCGGCGACTCTGCCTCGCCCGACACCATGCACCGCACCACCGGCACGCGGCATGTGGAGGACTACGTCGAAGACCCGGGCCTGGTCTACCTCGCGCCCGAGACCACCCGTGCCGACCCCGCACATGGCCCGAGCCTCGATGTGTTTTCGCTCGGCTGCATCGCGTACCACGTGTTCAGTGGTCAACCGCCGGCAGAGTCGGTGCTGGACATGACCGAGAAGCTGCGCATCGGCCAAGGCCTGAGCCTGTCGGATGTGATGGATGGCTGCGGCGCACGACAGCAAGAACTCGTTCACGTCGCCACCTGCCCCGAGGTGCTGGCCCGCTACGACACCATTCGCGGCTTCCTCGACGAACTCGATGGCGTTGAAGACGAACTGACCACGCCCGACCCCGAGGCCACCGTCGACCCCAGCGTCGCCGGGATCGGCGATCGCCTCGAAGGCGGCTTCACCGTCGTCAAGCGCATGGGCAAAGGCTCGTCCAGCGATGCACTGCTGGTGCGCCTGGATACCAAAGAGAGTGGCAGCGACGAAGAGCACATCCTCAAGGTCGCGCTGGATGTGGCCCACAACGACCGACTGGTCGCCGAAGGCGAGGTGCTGGCCAAGCTGCACCATCACAACATCGTGGCGCATCGCCGCACGCTCAGTGTGGCCGGCCGCACCGCGTTGCTGCTCAAGACGGCCGGCGACAAGACGCTGGCGGAAACGCTGAAGGATGTGCGCGAGCAAGGCCGCCTGTCGCTCGACATGCTGCAGCGCTTTGGCGAAGAACTCATCGAGGCGGTGAACCACCTTGAAGCCGAGGGCGTGGCGCACCGGGACATCAAGCCCGAAAACATCGGCATCACCAAGAACCGCACCGGCAAGCTGCAGCTCGTGCTGTTCGACTTCTCGCTGTGCCGCACGCCCACCGACAACATCACCGCCGGCACGCAACCCTACCTCGACCCGTTTCTTTCGCTGCGCAAGCCACCGCGGTGGGACCTGTACGCCGAGCGCTTCGCCACCGCCGTCACGCTCTACGAAATGGCCGTCGGCCAGCCGCCCGTGTGGGGCGACGGGCAGACCTCGCCCGCCATGCTGGACGTGGAAGCGACCATCGAGAGCGATGTATTCGACCCCGTCACCCGCGAGGGCTTCACGGTCTTCTTCCGCAAGGCGTTGAAGCGCGACTACAGCCAGCGCTACGACAACGCCGAAGACATGCTGCGTGCCTGGCGCGCCGTCTTCGCAGCCCGGCAGACCGTGCACCCGGGCGACGGCGGTGCCGAGAGCGGCCTGCCCGCGACCTTGCGAAATGCGGCGATGACCGCCACGCCGCTCACCACCATGGCCGAGCTGGGCTACAGCCTCGAAGCGCAAGACGTGCTCGAACGCATGGGCATCCACAACGCCCGCGAGCTGCTGGCCGTCGATCGAATCCGCTTCCGCTACCTGCGCGGCGTGGGCGACAAGATTCGCAAGGAGATTCGCCTCACCGCCAAGGAACTGGCCCGCCTGCGGCCCGACCTCACGCAAGGCCGCACGTCTTTGCACAACCCGGCGCACGACGTGGACGAAGACGCGGGCGGCGCCGTCAGCGTCAATGAATTGGCCGCCCAACTGCTGCCCCGGCGCCCTGCCGGCGATGACCGCCCGGAAGAAGCCGCCCTTGCCCACTACCTCGGCCTGGACGATGCCCAGCAACTGAGCGCCGGGCCGCCCCAAGCTCAGTTGCTGCCCCCGCGGGGGGCGGATACCGTACCCGGTGGCCGGGGGCTGACGTTTCCGGCCGATGTCCTTGCGAAAACATGGCCCACCGTGGGTGAAGCGGCGCAGGCCAGCCAGGTAGACCGCAGCGTGCTCACCACCGCGCTCATCAAGGCCCGCGAACGCTGGCTCAGGAACACCGCCTTCACTGAACTGCGCCAGCAACTCGAAACCCTGCTGCGCAGCCAAGGCCAGGTGATGAGCGCGCAAGAGGCGGCCATGGCCTTGCTCTCGCTGCGCGGCTGCGCCGAGCAAGACGACAGCGAGCGCGTTCGCCAGGCCAGCGCCGTGTTGCGCGCAGCAGTCGAAGCCGAATCGCACCTCGACCAGCCGCGCTTCGAGGCCTTCGACAACGCGCCGGTGACGCTGATCGCTACCGCCGCCGCATGGGCCGACTACGCACGACAGCTCGGCACCGCAGCCGACGCCAGCGCAATGGCCGACCCCTTGCTGCCGCCGACACGTGTGCTGGAGGCGCTGGAAGGTGTGACACCTCCCGCCGCAGTGGGAGGGGCCATCACGCCCCTCTCGTCCACCCGCCTGCTGCGGCTGGCCGCATCTGCTTCACGCAAAGCGGCGCTGTCCAGCCGGCAAGAAATCTATCCCCGCGGCATGCCCGCGCTGCAGGCACTGAAGCAGTCGATCAACGCGCTCGTCGGCGCCACGCTCAGCCCTTCCGCACTGCAGACCCGCGTGCGTGGCCGCTACCCCGAGGCCACGCCACTGCCCGGCCGCCCCGAGCTGGACCGCCTGCTCGAAGAGGCCGGCGCGCCGCTGCATTGGGACCCCACCGCCGCTGACGGCGCGGGTGCCTACAGGGCAGCGACGCTGGGCAGCACGGCGACCGCCGGCACCACGACACACTTCTCCCGGCAGACCACGCTGCAAAGCACTGGCGCAGGAACGGACGGCACCGTCGCCGACGCCGCCGCGGCGGAGGCGCGCTTGCAACGCCGCCTTCGGCAGGGAGGCTTGCTCGTGATCACCGTCGACCCCCGCATCGCGCGTCGCGCCGAGACAGAGTTGCTGCACCGCTTCCGTCAACCAGAGGAAGCGCGGGGAGGTCCACGCGGCGCTACAGGCGACGCACTCCCCTTGACTCGTCTGAACTTCGACGCGCTGCTGCTGAAAGCACTGCGGGAGCAGGCAACCACTGCGAATGTGGATTGGAACGTCGTGCTGCGAGCCGATGCAGCGGACCGAGGTGGCCGCGACTGGACCAATCTGATGCGGCTGGTGCAGCGCACGTTGCCCGCACTGCGCACCGCGCTGCTGCAAAGCCCGGCGCCGCTGTTGCTGGTCAGCGCCGGCCTGTTGGCTCGCTATGACCTCATGTCGTTGATCACCGAGATCGAGGCGGCTGCCGGCCGCCCTGCGCAAACGCCGAGCGTCTGGCTGCTGCTTCCCACCGCCCATCAAGGTCTGCCGGTTATCGACGGCGTGGCGGTGCCGCTGGTCAACAACATCAACAACACCCAGGCGCTGGCGTTGCCGCAGGGCTGGGTCGAGAACCAGCACCGCGCAGGCACTGTGGCCTGATTCAGCAGAACTAGAACCTCCGGGAAACAGAGTCGGCGCGTGCCGTCCTGATCATTACCCTTGTGTAGTTTCATGAATAAACTTAGTATGTTCACTAAATTTATCCACAAACATCATTGAGTGTAAATTCATGACCACCTTTCGGAATCCGTTCAAGCCCGGTGCAGGCCACATGCCCCCGTATCTGGCGGGGCGTGAAGCGGCGATCGACGAGGTCATTCGGTATCTGGACCAGGATGCGATCCTGACCAACATCGTCCTCACTGGGCTTCGTGGCGTAGGCAAGACCGTGCTGCTGGAGACGATCAAGCCGCAAGCGATCGCACAGCACTGGCACTGGGTGGGAACGGATCTCTCCGAATCCGCCTCGATCAGCGAAGACAGCCTGGCGACCCGCCTGTTGGCCGATCTGTCCGTCATCACTTCGTCGATGCCGATCGCGCAGCATGAGGTGCGCGGACCCGGCTTCACTTCAAGCGCAACCCGAGTGATCCAGACCCTGGACTACTCGGTGCTGCGCAGCGTGTTCGGCGATGCTCCAGGGCTGGTGGCCGACAAGCTCAAGCACGCGCTCGAGCTCGTCTGGCAAGCCCTGCCGCAGGCGTCGCGCGGCCACGGCGTGGTGTTTGCCTACGACGAGGCGCAGAACCTCAGCGATCATGCATTGAAGGAACAGTATCCTTTGTCGATGCTGCTCGACGTCTTCCAGTCGCTGCAGAAAAAGGGGTTGCCTTACCTGCTCATCCTGACCGGCCTGCCCACGCTGTTCCCGAAACTCGTCGAGGCGCGAACCTACGCCGAGCGCATGTTCCATGTGGTCGTGCTCGACCGGCTGTCCGAAGCGGAAAGCCGCGAGGCCATCGTGCGCCCGACGGACAAACCCGAGTGCCCGGTCAGCTTCGAGCCCACCACGGTGCAGCGCATCGTCACCGAATCCGCGGGTTACCCGTACTTCGTGCAGTTCATCTGCCGCGAGGTGTTCGATGTCTTTGTTCAGCAGGAGCCGGCAACCCGAAGGGCGCCGATCGAGGCCATCGTCAACAAGCTCGATGCCGATTTCTTCGCAGGGCGCTGGGCGCGCGTTACGGACCGTCAGCGCGAGCTGATGTCGATCATTGCGGAACTGCCCAACGCCGATGGCGAGTTCGCGGTGCAGGAGATCGTCGCGCAATCGAAGCTGTCGGCAGGCAAACCCTTCAGCCCCAGCCACGTCAACCAGATGCTGGCGTCGCTGGCCGCAGCTGGCCTGATCTTCAAGAACCGGCATGGCCGCTATGCGTTCGCAGTGCCGCTGCTCGGACGCTTCATACGGCGACAGGCCGGCGCGTTGGATGGTCCGGCTGAATACACAGGCGCCTCAGCCTGAGCCAACAGAACAAGACCCCAGGGACAACCAACACGTGATCAACGCCCGCCAACTGCTGGCTGACCTGACCCGCCAGCTCAAGCGCCTGGAAGACGACCTGCGCCAGCGCCATTTGACGGCCCCCGAGCAGCCCGACCTGGACGCCAGCCTGCGGGCCGAGTGGCAGGCCGCCCGCAACGCTGACCGCTGCGCCGAGACCTTCGAGACCTGGGCCGAACAGGTCATCACCCAGGCCGGCGTGCATTGGCTGCTGAGTTGTGTATTCCTCCGCTTCATCGAAGACAACCAGTTGGTCGACCGCCCCTGGCTGGGCGGCACACCTGAATCTGGCCGTCTGGCCTTGGCCCGCGACCGGCACGAGGCCTACTTCCAGGCCCATCCGTTGCAAAGCGACCGCGACTACCTGCTGGCCGCCTTCCGTGAAGCCAGTGCCCTGCCCGGCCTGCGCACCTTCTTCGACGAAGCGCACAACCCGGTCTTTCGCATCGGCATCAGCGGTGACGCCGCCATGGCGCTGCGCCAGTTCTGGCAGCAGATCGATCCCAACACAGGCGCCCTGACGCACGACTTCACCGACACCACTTGGAACACCCGCTTCCTGGGCGACCTGTATCAAGACCTGAGCGAAGCCACCCGCAAGCGCTATGCGCTGCTGCAGACGCCCGAGTTCGTCGAAGCGTTCATCCTCGACCGCACGCTCACGCCGGCCATCAACGAATTCCGTTTCCGCGCGGTGCGGATGATCGACCCCACCTGCGGCTCAGGCCACTTTCTGCTGGATGGCTTCCATCGGCTGGTGGCCGAGTGGCAACGTCACGAGCCCGGCCGCAACGCGGTGGACATTGCGCAGAAGGCGCTGGACGCGGTGGCCGGCGTGGACCTGAACCCCTTCGCGGTTGCCATCTCGCGCTTCCGGCTGTTTGTGGCGGCCTTGCAGGTATCGGGCACGCGGCGGTTGTCTGAGGCACACAACTATCAAGTCTGTGTGGCCATTGGCGACAGCCTGCTGCATGGCACGCGCTTTGGCTTGACCGAAACGCAGTCGCTGTTCGACGCGGCAGCCAGCCATGCCGACACTGGCTTGGCACACGCCTACGCCAGCGAAGACCTGGCCGAGGTGCAGCACATCCTGGGCCGGCAGTACCACGCCGTGGTCGGCAACCCGCCGTACATCGTGGTGAAAGACGCCGCGCTGAACGCGGCCTATCGGCTGAAGTACGCGAGTTGCCACATGAAGTATTCGCTCGGCGCACCGTTCACCGAGCGCTTCTTCGAGCTGGCGGTGCCACCCGTCGATGGCCGCAGCGCCGGCTACGTGGGCCTGATCACCGCCAACTCGTTCATGAAGCGCGAGTTCGGAGCGAAGCTCATCGAGCACGTGCTGCCCCGGCTGGACTTGACGCATGTGGTGGACACCTCGGGCGCCTACATCCCGGGCCACGGAACGCCAACGGTCATCCTCTTTGGCCGACATCGTGCGCCGGTAGGCGACGACGTGCGTACGGTCATGGGAATCAAAGGCGAGCCCAGCACGCCGGACGATCCGGCGAAGGGGCTGGTCTGGAGCGCCATCGTCGGGCAGCTTGACCAGGCAGGCAGCGAGAGCGATTTCGTCAGCGTGGCCGATACGCCGCGGGCGACGTTTGGCAAACATCCGTGGAGCATTGGGGGCGGCGGTGCGGCGGACATCAAGGAGTCGATCGAAGCGGCGTCAAGTCAAACGCTCTCAGTCGTTGCCCAAGAAATTGGCGTCTTCGGCATGACCAATGCTGATGAGGTCATGTTGGCCCCACGCTCCGCTCTCGAGCGCCAAGGCGTCGAGGCTGAGTTCCGGCGGCCACTCATCGTTGGCGATCTTGTCCGGGACTGGACGGTTGCAACGACTGATGAAGTCTTGTTCCCTTATGCAGGCCAGCAGACTGCGCCGCTTGAGGACGCGCCAAAGCTTGCACGATGGGTTTGGCTGAGTCGCACGGTGCTCGGCAATCGAGCGACTTTCGGCAAGAGCACCTATTTCGATGAAGGTCGTCCATGGTGGGCATGGCACCAGGTCGCTCTGCGGCGGATCGCCGAGCCGCTGACCATTACCTTCGCCGAAATCGCCACCCACAACCACTTCGTCCTCGACCGCGGCGGCAAGGTCTTCAAGCAGACCGCGCCCGTGATCAAGCTACCCGCTGGCAGCAGCGAAGACGCTTACCTAGGGCTGCTCGGGCTGCTGAATTCGTCGGTGGCGTGCTTCTGGTTGAAGCAGGTTTGCTTCAACAAGGGCAACGGTGGAATTGGCGGCGGAATTTCCGACGAAAAGTGGGAACTGCGATATGCCCACAACGCGTCCCAGGTCGCCGACTTCCCTTTGCCCGCAGGGCGCCCGCTAAATATTGCCCGACATGCTGAATGGCTGGCCTCCAAGCTGCAGGATCATCTGCCCTTCAAACTACTCGCCGATGGGCACGTGCCCACACGAGCAAGCCTGGACCTCGCCCATCACAACGCGACTGAGTTTCGCGAACTGCTGATCGGACGACAGGAGGAGTTGGACTGGCATTGCTACGGTCTGTACGGGCTGCTCCCAGCCGAGGTGTCTGCCGGTGATGTTGAGGAGGCCGTACCGGGTCGCATCAAGCTTGGCGAACGCGCCTTCGAGATCGTGCTGGCTCGCCGCATCGCCGCCGGCACCGAGCAGACCACCTGGTTCGAGCGCCATCGCTCCAAGCCCACTACCGACATCCCGGCACATTGGCCCGAGGCCTACCGCCAGGTGGTCGCCCGCCGCATCACGCTGATCGAGCGCGACAAAACAATCGGCCTCATTGAGCGGCCCGAGTTCAAACGCCGCTGGAACTCCCCGAAGTGGGCAGACCTGGAACAAGCGGCGCTGCGCGACTGGCTGCTGGCACGCATGGAAGCCCCGGCACTCTGGCCGGCGTCAGCCGACCAGCCGCCCCAAATCACTTCTACCGCCCGCCTGGCCGACGCCCTGCAGCGCGATGCCGACTTCATGCAGATGGCGGCGCTGTATGTCCAAAGCCGCGCCGGCCATGCCGACTTCAACCTCCACCAACTGGTGGCCGAGTTGGTGGCATCTGAGTCCGTGCCCGTGCTGCCCGTGCTGCGCTACACCGAAACCGGCCTGCGCAAGCGCGACCAGTGGGAAACCACCTGGGCGATGCAACGTGCCGAAGACGCTGGCGAAGCCGTGGGCAAGATTCCCGTACCGCCCAAGTACCAGAGCAAGGACTTCTTGAAGACCGACTGCTGGCGCCTGCGCGGCGGCCTGGACGTGCCCAAGGAGCGCTGGGTCAGCTACCCCGGCTGCGAACGCGGCGCCGACGGCAGCTTGGCCCTGGCCTGGGCCGGCTGGAACCATCTGCAGCAGGCCACCGCCCTGGCCGGCTACTACGTGGACATGAAGGAGACCGAAGGCTGGGAGCCTGCGCGCCTGCAACCCTTGCTGGCGGGGCTGCTGGAACTGGTGCCCTGGCTGGAGCAGTGGCACAACGAGCTGGACCCGGTCTACGGCGAGCGCATGGGCGCGTACTACCGGGGCTTCGTGTCCGAGGAGGCTCGTGCGCAGGGCTTCACGCTGGATGATTTGAGGGCCTGGAAGCCAGTAGCAGCGTCAGCCAAACGCGGCCGGCGCAAAGCGTCTGCGTGAGCTACAGACAATACCCAAACAACTCTGAGGAGCTTGCCGAATGACAGCACTGAAATCCCTCTTCGTCGAAAACTTCGTCGCCTTTCAGCAGCCGTTGAGATGGACCCAACACGCCTCGTTGAACGTGATCATCGGCGAGAACGACACCGGGAAGACGCATCTGCTTAAGTTGTTATACGCAATGAGTCGTTCGATCGAGGACCACTCCAAGAAGCAGGCGGGTCCGGAACCCAAGGAATTGTCTGAGCTACTCGCTCAAAAGCTACGCTGGACTTTTCTGCCGCAGAAGCTGGAGCTTGGCCGACTGGTCACGCGCGGCTCGGGCAACCGCCTTAGTGTCGAGCTGTGCTGGAACAGCGGAGGCCACCTGAAATTTGGTTTCGGCAAAGACACGGTGAGCAAGATCGTCGAGCTGCAAACGAACGGGCTGCCTGAGCTGAGCGGCAGCAAGGCCACCTTCTTGCCGCCGAAGGAAATCCTGTCGATCTTCGATGCGATCGTGGCCACACGAGAGACGGTCGAAATTGCTGCGTTCGACGATACCTACTACGACCTGGTGCAGGACTACCGACAGCCCACGACCGCAGGCAATCTTCAAGCCAATATCAAGAAGGCGCTGGTTCACCTTGAAAACGTCACCGGCGGTGGCGAAGTCGAGATGGAGAAAGACGGCAACATCGTCTTCCGACGCGGCAAAGAGGTGTTCAACATGCACCAGACCGCCGAGGGCATCAAGAAGATCGGCATCCTGTCCCGCCTGATGCGCAACCGGCGTTTGACGCCTGCCGGCGGGTGCATGTTGTTCGTCGACGAGCCCGAGGTGAATCTTCACCCGAAAGCCATCGTGCTTTTCGCCGAAATGCTGCATGAGTTCGCGCAGTCCGGCATTCAGGTTTACCTAACAACCCACAGCTACTTTTTGCTCAAGCGGCTTGAACAGCTTGCGCGCGAGAAGAAGACTGACTATTCGCTCCTGGACCTGCGCAAGCAAGAAGGTGCAGGGGTCACCGGTACCGTGACCCAGTTGGCCAAAGGTCTACCTCAAAACCCGATCGTCGAAGAGTCGCTGAGGCTCTTCGACCGCGACGTGCAACTCGACCTGGCGGACTGAGCCGGTGGCGACATACAACGAGTCCGGCCTGTGCCTGGATCTGCCTGACGGGCAGCACTTTCGTTTTGCGGATCTCGCAGCCTACAAACTGCTGAACGGTCAGCACCTGAAGGAAATGGACTTTGCCTGGGTCCACGAGGGCAAGCTCATCCTTCTTGAGGTGCGCAGCTACTCCCAAGTGACGGAAACGCTTACGGGTGGCGATTTCGCACCCGTCAAGGACAAACCGTTGCCGCGTCGCTATGAAGCATTGATCGACAAACTGACCGATTCGCTTTTGATGCTTTTGGCCACATGGGCCGACACCGATTGCGGGAAATCGATCAAGACTGACTTGCCAGTAGTAGCACGGTCTCGCTTGCCGCTGAAACTGGTCGTTGCAGTGGAGTTGCCTGCGCACCTGGCCGTTCATCTGCCGGGCCTTCGCGACAGCTTGAACCAGCGCATGCGTGGCCGTATCGCGCTGGCCGATGTGCCCAGCGTGGCGCTGATCGACTATGCGCGACTGTTGGCAAACCCGATGTTCAGCCCCTTTGTCAAGGCGCAGGCTTGACTCGGATGGCAACCATGTTCAAGCGCGACTTGGCCTTCAACGCCCTGCCTCCACTGCCGCCCACCGATGACGTGGAGACGCCAGCCATTTTGAAGAAGGCAATCGCGGCCAGCCGCGCGCTGGCCGAGTTGAAGGGCATGGCCGAGCGCATGCCCAACCAGGCCATACTGATCGACAGCCTGGTGCTTCAAGAAGCGCGCGCGTCGTCGGAGATCGAAAACATCCTGACGACGAACGATGATCTGTTCAAGGCGGCGTCGGATGAGTCGTTGCCCGCCAGCGCCGAAGCCAAGGAAGTGCTGCGCTACCGGCAGGCCTTGAACCACGGCTTCCGGCAGATCAAGGAACGGCCCCAACGTCCACTCGCCACCGGCCTGTTCATCGAGGTCGCGCAACTCATCAAGCAGACCGACTCCGGCGTGCGTCGTACCCCCGGCGCGCGCATCGCCAACAGCCGGGGCGAGACGATCTACACGCCGCCCGAGGGCGAAGCCGTCATCCGCGACAAGCTGCGTGACCTTGAGAACTTCATGCACGCCGAGGATGGCCTGGACGTGCTGGTGAAGATGGCGCTGGTGCACTACCAGTTCGAGGCCATCCACCCCTTCCCCGATGGCAACGGGCGCACCGGGCGCATCCTGAACATCCTGTACCTGGTGGACCAGGGGCTGTTGAACTTGCCCGTGCTCTACCTGTCGCGCTACATCATCGACCACAAGCCTGCCTACTACGAAGGCCTGCGGCGGGTGACCGAGGAAGGCGCCTGGGGCGACTGGGTGCTGTACATGCTGGATGCGGTGGAGCAGACCTCGTTGCGCACGCGCCAGCAGATCACCGACATCCTGGCGCTGATGGAAGCCGTGCGCGAACGCGTGCAGCGCGAGGCGCCGGGTGTGTACAGCAAGGACCTGATCGAGCAAATCTTCCGGCAGCCCTACTGCAAGATTCAGTTCCTCGAACGCGCGGGCATGGGCACCCGCCAGACCTGCTCCAAATACCTGCGCGAACTGGAGCGGCTGGGCGTGCTGCACGGCCAGAAGATCGGCCGCGAGGTGTACTTCATCAACCAGGCGCTGTTCGAGCTGCTGACGCGATGAGCCATTCAGCCGCCATGGACGCCAAACACGTTAAAAACAGGCGATGTTTTTTAACGTGTTCTGGCGACATGTTCGTTTGGCCAACACATCCGCTCCGAGCCGACAGGCCAGCGGCAACCCGGCCGAGACCGGCCCGGACTTATCATCGTGATAAGTTTTGGCCGGCAACCTCCGGCCGCAGTGCCCTCCCCGACATCGTGTGTGACACAAGCGCCGAATCTGTTTGCCCCGCCTGCAAGGCGGGCCAGCTGCATACAGTCACCCGGACCCGCGACTTCAGGCCGCGCGGCAGGCTGGTGACGGTGGAACTGCTGGGCTCGCGCTGCGATGCCTGCGGTGTGGCGACCACACGCGCCGCGCAGCACGACGAGAACCTGCGCAGGTTGGCCGCCCGCAAGGCGCAGTACGGCGACGTGTTGCTGGGCGAGGAGATCGTGGGCCTGCGCAAGCGCTACGGCCTCACGCAATTGGCCGCCGCACGCCTCTTCGGGAAGGGAAAGATCGCGTTCTCCCGGTACGAGAACGAGGCGACCTATCCGGACGCCAGCACCACGCTTCTGCTGACCATGGCCATCGAAATGCCGGACAGCCTGAAGTGGCTGGCTGACAAGGCCGGCGTCGAGATTCCGCTGTGGCGCGAGCGATGCGAAGACGCCGTCGCCGAGCCATTGAACCCCAAGAACATGCCCGCCCCACGAGGCGGGTTGGAAGGAGCCTGACTGTGCCGCTGTTGAAGGACCTGATTCACATCCCGGAGCGGGTGCACCAAGGCGACTTCGTCCTGAAGCTGTCGGAAGGCGTGACGCACGCCGACCAGACGCTCCGCGATTACGTGGTGACGCCCCAGCTGGTGGACGCCTTCGGCAATGCGCTGGGCTTCATCCAGCAGGCGGTGCAAACGGGCGGCAGCAAGGCGGCTTACCTGCACGGCAGTTTCGGCTCGGGCAAGAGCCACTTCATGGCCGTGCTGAACCTGCTGCTGGCCGGCAACACGCAGGCGCGCGCCACGCCCGAGCTGGCTGACGTGGTGGCGCGCAACGGCTGGACGACTGGCCGCAAGTTCCTGCTGGTGCCGTACCACATGGTCGGCGCACGCGACATGGAAAGCGCGGTGTTGGGCCAGTACGCCGAGTTCGTGCGCAGGAAGCACCCAGAGGCGCCGGTGCCGGGCTTCTACCTTGCCGAAGGCATGTTCAAGGACGCGAGTGCGCTGCGGCTGCGCATGGGGGACGAGTCGTTCTTCGCCAAGCTGAACGAGGGCGCCAAACGTGATGGCAGTGGCGACGGTGGCAGCAGTGGCGGCGCCAGCGGCTGGGGCTCTTTCGACAGCGGCTGGGACGCTACAAGCCTCGAAGCGGCCATGCTCGAAGCGCCCAACGGCGAAGAGCGTTCGCGCCTGGTGGGCGACCTGATCAGCCAGTTCTTCTCGGCCTACCGCACGCTGGCGGGCAGCGGCGAGTCGTATGTGTCGCTGGACGACGGCCTGAGCATCATGAGCCGGCATGCCCGCGACCTGGGCTACGACGCGGTGATCCTGTTCCTCGACGAGCTGGTGCTGTGGCTGGCCAGCCATGCAGCCGATGTCAACTTCGTCAGCCGCGAGGGCACGAAGCTGGTCAAGCTGGTGGAGGCCACCAACGCCGACCGACCCATCCCGCTGGTGAGCTTTGTGGCACGGCAGCGTGACCTGCGCGACCTGGTGGGCGAGAACCTGGCCGGCGTGGTGCAGGTGCAGTTCAGCGATGTGCTCAAGCATTGGGAAGCGCGCTTCCACCGCATCACGCTGGAAGACCGCAACCTGCCCGCCATCGCCGAGAAGCGCGTGTTGCGGCCGGTGGACGAGGCTGCGCGCCAGACGATGCAGGCCGCGTTCGACGACATCCTGAAGATGCGCAAGGACGTGCTCGACACCTTGCTCACGACGACGGCCGACCGGGATATGTTCCGCAAGGTCTACCCGTTCAGCCCAGCGCTTGTGCAGACGCTGATTGCCGTGTCGGCCGCGCTGCAGCGCGAGCGCACCGCGCTCAAGCTGATGCTGCAGTTGCTGGTGGACCGGCGTGCCGACCTGGAGCTGGGCCAGTTGATCCCGGTGGGCGACCTGTACGACGCGATCGCCGAAGGCGATGAGCCGTTCTCAGAGGGCATGCGCCTTCACTTCGAGAACGCGAAACGGCTGTACACACAGCGGCTGCTGCCGATGCTGGAACGCCAGCATGGGGTGACGTGGCTCACTTGCAAAGACAGCATCAAGCTGGGGCAGGCCGACGCCACCGCGGCCAAGAACTTGCGCAACGACGCGCGGCTGCTGAAGACCCTACTGCTCAGCGCGCTGGTCCCGGAAGTCGAGTCACTGAAGGCGCTGACCGGCCCGCGTCTGGCAGCGCTGAATCACGGCACATTCCGATCCCCGATCCAGGGTCGCGAGGGCGCGGACATCCTGCGCAAGTGCCGTGACTGGGCCAGCGAGATCGGCGAGATCAAGATCACCGAAGACCAGAACCCGGTGGTCTCCATTCAGGTCACAGGCGTCGACATCGAGCCCATCCTGCGCGCGGCCGAGGCCAACGACAACGCCGGCAACCGCCGCAAGCGGATTCGCGAGGCGCTGTTTGGCGAGTTGAACATCCCCGACAGCGGCGGCTTGTTCACCACCTACGAACTCAACTGGCGCGGCACCAAGCGCGAGGTCGAACTGCTGTACGAAAACGTGCGGGAGATGACCGACGACCGGCTGCGCGGGCGCAGCGGCGCGTGGACTGTGGTGCTGGATTTTCCATTTGATGAAGGGCACTTCGGGCCGCTGGACGACATTGCACACCTCGACAAGTACCGAGGCGGCGACACGCGCACGCTGGTGTGGCTGCCCTCGTTCCTGAGCAACAAGGCCTTGGCCGACCTGGGGCGCCTGGTGGTGCTGGACTACATCCTGCAGGGCGACCGCTTCGACAACTATGCGGGGCACCTGTCGTTCGTCGACCGCGTGCAAGCCAAGGCGCTGGCGAAGAACCAGCTGGACCAGCTGCGCATCAAGCTGCGTTCGCAGCTTGAGGTGGCCTACGGCATCAGCACCGAGCCGCGCGATGCTGTGAGCAACCCGATGACTGCCGACCAGCAGTTCAAGTCACTGGACCCGACGCTGTCGCCACGGCCGCCGGTGGGTGCCGATTTCCGATCCGCATTCGAGAGCTTGCTCGGCCAGCTCTTCGCGCACCAGTACCCGGCGCACCCCGAGTTCAACACCGAGATCAAGGCCAGCGTCATCAGACGAGTGTGGCCCGAGGTGCAGAAGGCCATTGAAGCGCCGGGGCAACGTGGCCTGGTGCAAGACGCCTCCACGCGCAAGCTGGTGCGATCTGTGGTGAACCCCTGCAAGCTCGGGCAGATGGGCGAAACCCATCTGCTGATCGAACCGCACTGGCAGGCGCGCTTTGCGCAGAGCCATGCCCGCGACGGCGGCGGCCCGATCACCGTGGCCAAGCTGAGACTGTGGATCGATACGCCGGCACCGATGGGGCTGCCGCTGGAACTGCAGAACCTGATCATCCTGACGTTTGCTGCGACGACGAACCGCCGCTTCGTGATGCGCGGCGGGCCGGTCGAGCCCAGCATCGACAGCCTGCCTGACGAACTGGAATTGCGCGAGCAGTCGCTGCCGGATGCCGGCCACTGGCAGACCGCGGTGCAACGAGCGTCGGGGCTGTTTGGCCTGACGCCGGCACAGGTGCTGAATGCGGCCAACGTCGGGCGTTTGGTGGATGACGTGAGACAGGCGGCCACGCAGAAGCGTGACGCCACGGCGCGGCTGGTGTCTCAAGTGCGTGATCGGTCAACGCGGTATGCACCGGGCGCGGTCGGCGCGAGGCAGCAGACGGCGGAGTCTGCTCAGGCACTGCTCGCCTCGCTGGTGCAGGCAGCCGAAGGTGACATGGTCGCCACGCTGGCATCGGCCACCTTGCAGACATCCGATGCAGCGGTCGGCCGCACGTTAGGCCAGGCACTGGCCTGCGCCGATGCGTTGACGAACACCCGCTGGGAGATGTTCGACGCCATGCGTGATCTGCACGATCACCGGCGCGACGCCGCAGCGTCCGTGTTGAGCCGCCTGAGCGAGGTGCTGACAAGCGATGAGCATGTGCTGCCGCTGAAGTCGCGCCTGGAGGAACTGGAGCGTGATGCGATGCGGCTGCTCACGGCCGCGGCACCTCCACCCCCTGCCCCGACACCGGCCGGCACCCCGCCGGCCCAGGCGCCTGCGCCAGTGGCCTTGCCTGCACCCGCAGCAATGGGCCCCGAGGTGGTGGAAGAGAAGCAGCAGCTCCACCTGAGCGGGGCGGCAGCCGCCGCAGCCCTGGACGAACTGAAGGCTCGGATGGCGAAGGACCAGGACCTTGAGTTGACGCTGAGTTGGCGGCTGCAGCGCAAGGGAACGCAGCTGTGAGTTTGTCGACGTCTCAGATCGCCGCGCAGTTGGATCGGGTGCTGAGCAGCGACCCGACCGCTGCGGCGGTGGCAATCCTTGCCACCACGCGGCAGCCGTGGCCCGAGTCGCTCACCCAGCGCGGCCGGCAGTTCGCGTTGCGATGGTGTGAATCGTCACTGGCGATTCGCGAAGCGCTATGCGACAACGAGCAGCACGATCCGGCAACGGCCGCGCTCGTGGTGATCACGCCGCTGGCCACGCACGAGGTGGCCGAAGACATCGCGGCCAGGCTGGCCCGAGGGCGCGTGTACCAGCCCGAGGGCTGGGACATCGTCCGTCAGCTCTTCCAGGCCAAGGAAACCGATGCGCGGCTCGGGCGCTTTGCATGGATGCCTCAGGCATTGATCGACGGCGCAGCTCAAGGGCAATACACGCCGGTGGCCAACGGTTTTCTCGATCTGGAGACTGCGTGGCGCGAGGTACTTCAACGCTTTCTCAGGCTGAAGTCGGCGCGGCCTGATGCCGTGGCGCTGCTCCAGTGGTGCACGCTACCGGGCTCTGATGCTTCACTCAGGCTGTTGCCGGCCGCAACGCGAACCGACCTCACACGCTGGCTAGGCGAGGCCGCTGGCACGGCCGGCGCCATGGTCCTGGCCTGCATGGAGGCAGGCCGCACGACGGACGCGCTGGCACTGGGGCTAGTGTGTGGCGTGGTCTACGCGCCGTCTGGCGAAGGCCAAGCCGCGCTGGGCCAGGCGGCCATTCGCCTTGAGCGCTACGTGGGTGACAAACATGTCGGCATCGCCGAAGGCCGTGCTTGGTCGCAGGCGGCCGAGCAGGCTGTCCGTTCCGCCGGGCCTGAACTTGCCAACGTGGCCATGCGAGGTGCGGTGGAGCGAGCCGACAGTCTGCTCAACGAGCTGCGCATCGCGGAGTTCGCGCACCTGAGCGACCTGCTGCCGTCTTCGTTGGACCAAAGGATGCGGGCATTTGCTGCAGGCTTGTCTGCACACGTTGCTGCGCCAAGCGAATCGAAACTTGCACATGTAGAGCAGCTGGCAGACGGCGTGCTGAAGCACGCCCTGGCCGCACTGCAACAGCAGCGCATGGACCGAGTCGAGATGGCCAGGCGCCTGGCACGATGGCTGATGCTGCCGGCACCTTCGGCCACCACCGTGGCCAACGCTGTGGCTTGGCAGGCGGACGAAGGCGCGTTTGTCGACTGGGCGCGCTTCAGGCTGCTGGGCGGCGATGAGTTGACCGAACTCGATCATGCCTACGACGCGCTGCGTGCCGCCTCAATCGCCCGCCGCAATGCCTTTGACCAGCCATTCGCCCAAGCACTGTTGCAGTGGAACGCACAGACGCCTGGCGCCGACGGACGTGTGGTGCCGATTGAATCAGTGCTGGACCGCGTGCTCGGCCCGATCGCCGCCAGCCAGCCGGTTCTGCTGCTGGTGATGGATGGCCTGAGCACCAGCATCTACCGCGAGCTCTTCTCGCGCATCAACAGCCTCGGTTGGGTCGAGATGGTGCCGGCCGATGTGGAGCGCCCGTTGATCGGCCTGGCCGCGCTGCCGACGGTCACCGAAGTAAGCCGCACGAGCCTACTCTGCGGCCGGCTCGCCTTGGGCACCGCTGCCAACGAGAAGACCGGATTCGCAAGCCACCCCGCGCTGCTGGCGCACAGCCGCAGCGAAGTGCCGCCGCGCCTGTTCCACAAGGGCGACCTGGCCGACTCGACCAACCTGTCGCAAGAGGTCCGCGCAACGATCGCCAACCCGCATCAGCGGGTGGTGGGCGTGGTCTACAACGCCGTGGATGACCACCTGAGCGGGCCTGACCAGTTGCATCAGCGCTGGGCACTGGAAGACCTGCGCCTGTTGCTGCCGCTATTGCGGGAGGCGCGCGAAGCGCGGCGTGTGGTGGTGATCACCGCCGACCACGGGCACCTGTTGGAGGACGGCACCACCCAGGTGTCTGGCGCGTCTGTGCCAGACAAGATCAGTGACCGCTGGCGCCCGGGCCGCGATGCACGCACCCCGCACGAAGTGGCATTCAGCGGCGGCCGGGTGGTGACAGCGGACAACACGAAGGCCGTGGTGTGCCTGTGGGGCGAAAGCACGCGGTACGCGGGCAGGAAGAACGGCTATCACGGCGGTGTATCGCCGCAGGAGGTGACGGTACCTCTGAGCGTGATCGTGCCACTGGGCATGAACCTGGCTAGCTGGCAGCTGACGCCCCCGGCGCAACCCGAGTGGTGGGAGATGCCGCACCTGGCACCTGCGCCGACGCAGGCCATTGCGCCGGCTCCTGCGGCCCGCCAGGGCGGTCGCAAGGCACCAGCACCGCCAGTGGCGCAGCCCTCATTGTTCGAGCCGCATGAGGCGCCCGCCCCTTCGCCGATCGCGGCAGCCGCTGCTGCCGACGACTGGATCGGGGCGCTGCTGTCCAGCTCGATCTACGCCTCGCAGCGCCAGTTGGCAGCACGCGTGGCGCTGCCCGACGACAAGATGCGTCTGCTGCTCGTCTCGCTATCCGAGCGCGGCGGCAAGCTGTCGCGTGCTGCCCTGGCCCAGCGACTCGCGCTGCCCGAGGTACGCCTTGTCGGTTTGCTGAGCGCCGTGCGGCGCATGCTGAACGTGGATCAGGCACCGGTGCTGACCGTAGACGAATCAGCCGGCACGATTGAACTGAACCGGGCACTGCTGATGCAGCAGTTCCGCGCCAGCGCCCACGGAGCGCCACGATGATCAGCGAAGCCCGACGCGAAGACATCGTCGGCGCTCTGCGCCGTGGAACCGTGCCCTGCAGCGGCCTGGACGCACTGGCCGTCGGCATCGAGACCTTCGCCCCGACGTTGGATGAAGAACTGGCCGCCGTGGCGGCCGGTAGAGGCGGCTTCAAGGCCGTCCGTGGCGAATACGGCACCGGCAAGACTTTCTTCGCCCGCTGGCTGCAAGAGCGTGCGCGAGCACGCGGCTTCGCTGCGAGCGAAGTGCAGATCAACGAAACCGAAACGCCGCTGCACAAGTTGGAGACGGTGTACCGCCGACTGGTTGAGCGGCTGGGCACGGCAGACACCGGCGTTGGTGCATTCCGCGGCGTGATCGACGGCTGGTTCTACGCGCTGGAGCAAGACGTGCTGGCTGACACGTCGGTGATTGCTGCCAACGCGAACGACTTGCTGGCCCGTACCAACGCGCTGATGGAAGCCCGGCTGGCCACCATCAACAAGACCGCGCCTGCCTTTTCGGCGGTGTTGCGCACCTATCGGCGTGCTGTGGCCGACGGCGATGCGATGTTGGCAGACGGCCTGATCAGTTGGCTGGCGGGTCAGCCCAACGTAGCCGCCAGCGTGAAGCGCGCGGCCGGCATCAAGGGCGACCTGGACCACTTCGGCGCGACGAACTTCATCGTCGGCCTGCTGACGATCCTGCGCGACAGCGGGTTCGCTGGTCTCGTGCTGGTGCTCGACGAGGTCGAGACGCTGCAGCGCATGCGCACGGACACGCGGGAGAAGGGCCTGAACGCGCTGCGCCAGTGGATCGACGAGATCGACGCCGGCCGCTACCCCGGCCTGTATCTCGTCGTGACCGGGACACCCGCGTTTTTCGATGGCCCGCAAGGCGTGCAACGCTGCGCGCCGCTGGCGCAACGGCTGCACGTCGACTTCGGGACCGATAGGCGCTTCGACAATCCGCGCGCGGTGCAGATTCGGCTGTCGCCGTTCGACCATGGCGCCTTGCTATCCGTCGGCCGCCGCGTGCGCGACATCTATGCCGACGGTCGGCAGCATGAGCAGCGGCTGCGCACGGTCGTGGACGACGCCTACCTCGACACGCTCGCCCGGGCCGTGGCCGGCGGCTTGGGTGGCAAGGTTGGTGTCGCGCCACGCTTGTTCCTCAAGAAGTTGGTGGCCGACGTGCTGGATCGTGTCGATCTGCATCAGGACTTCGATCCCAAGCTTCACTACAAGCTGACCTTGGCAGAAAGCGAGATGTCGGTGGCGGAACGTGCAGCCGTGGGCGCACCGACGGTGGACGACATCGAGCTGTGAGCGCGCCGGGCCGCCATCACATGTGCAATCAGCGCGAGAGCGCAGCGCAGCGCGCGGAGCGGCCCTGATGCGAGAGTTCGACCAGCTACACCCCGCGCTGCAGTACCACGTCGTCAACACGCTGGGCTGGAGCACGTTGAGGCCGACGCAACTGGCCGCGATTGCGCCCATCCACGCCGGCACGCATTGCCTTCTGCTCGCGCCGACCGCTGGTGGAAAGACCGAGGCAGCGGCGATCCCGATGCTGTCACGCATGCTGACGGAGGCGTGGCCAGCCGCCAGCGTGCTTTACGTCTGCCCGATCAAGGCGCTGCTGAACAACCTGGAACAACGCCTGACGCACTACGCCGGGTTGGTGGGCAGACGTGTCGAGGTGTGGCACGGTGATGTGTCGCAGTCTCGGAAGCAGCGCGCTTTGAAGGATGCGCCGGACATCCTGCTGACGACACCGGAATCGATCGAAGCCATGTTGATCTCGACCCGCGTCGACCAACAGGCCTGGTTCGGCAACCTGCAAGCGGTGATCGTCGATGAACTCCATGCCTTCGCGGCTGATGACCGGGGCTGGCATTTGCGCTCGGTGCTTCATCGGCTCGATCAATACCTGAAACGCCCGCTCCAGCGCATCGGCCTGTCGGCGACCGTGAGCAACCCACAAGAGCTTCTCGACTGGTTC
>JANOXU010000007.1:0-78933 GCA_031418595.1 Burkholderiales bacterium | reverse complement strand
CACCAGCGCGCTGAACATCGGGCTGATCTACGCCGCCTGCCCGGTGGGCATAGCCTGGCTCGGCGCCAAGCTGCTGCACGAGCGCGTGACGCCGGCCAGGGCACTGGGCGCGGCGCTGGCGCTGCTGGGCGTGGTGGTGATCATCACCCGCGGTGACCTGGCCCACTTGCGCCAGGTGAACCTGGGTGCCGGTGACCTGTGGATCGCCGTGGCCGCCTGCGCCTGGGTGGCTTATTCGGTGTTGTTGATGCGCTGGAAATCGGTGCTCGCGCCCGCGCCGCGCCTGGCCGCCATTGCCATGGGTGGGGTGGTGGTGATGCTGCCCTTCACCGCGCTTGAAGCACTGGTCGTGGACACCCCGGCGTTCAGCCTCAAGTCCTTGGGCCTGGGGCTGGCCGCGGCACTGCTGCCCGGCGCGCTGGCCTACACCGCGTATTCCGTGGTGCAGCGCGAACTGGGCGTGGCACGCACGGCGCTGATGCTGTACTTGGCGCCCGTGTATGCCGCCCTGCTGGCCTGGGCGCTGCTGGGCGAAGCGCCCAAGGCTTATCACGCCATGGGTGCCGCACTGATCTTGCCCAGCATCTGGCTGGCCACCCGGCGCTGAGCGGGCAGCCACGGCTTGGGTTTGCGATGAAGTAGTTTTACTACGCACGAAGCGGCCTTCGCCCTTGAATGAACGCCTGGAACCGGTTGGCAGAATATAAGGGTTTCACCGTTACAAAACTACATGGCGGGCGCTAGAGTTGGCGCGATGTCAAGCGCGCCAACTGCGCAAAGGAGCCTGTGTGGCGGGTCTGAAACTGGTGGGCGTGCACAAGGCATTCGGCATCACGACCGTGCTGCACCATGTCGACCTCGACGTGCACGACGGCGAATTCATGGTCTTCGTGGGGCCTTCGGGTTGCGGCAAGAGCACCTTGCTGCGCGTGATTGCGGGGCTCGAAGACATCACCAGCGGCACGCTGCACATCGGCGGCAAGCTGGTGAACGACGTGCCACCGGCCGAGCGCGGCATCGCCATGGTGTTCCAGAGCTACGCGCTGTATCCGCACATGGACTTGTACGAAAACATGGCCTTCGGCTTGCGCCTGGCCAAGCTGCCCAAGGCCGAGATCGACACCCTGGTGCACCAGGCGGCGAAGGTGCTGAACATCGAACACCTGCTGCAGCGCAAGCCCAAAGATCTTTCCGGCGGCCAGCGCCAGCGCGTGGCCATTGGCCGGGCCATCGTGCGCAAGCCCGAGGTGTTTTTGTTCGACGAGCCGCTGTCCAACCTCGATGCCGCGCTGCGCGTGCGCATGCGCTATGAATTCGCCAAGCTGCATGAAGAGCTGAAGACGACGATGATCTACGTCACCCACGATCAGGTTGAGGCCATGACCCTGGCCGACCGCATCGTGGTGCTGAGTGCCGGCAAGGTCGAACAAGTGGGCTCGCCGCTGGAGCTGTACGACCACCCCTGCAACCTGTTCGTGGCCGGCTTCATTGGTTCGCCGCGCATGAACTTTCTAACGGCCCAGATCACTGCCTGCAGCGCCCAGGGTGTGACGCTGCAGTTGACCAGCGGGGCCGCCATTCATTGCACGGTAGACGCCAGCGGCTGCGCGCCGGGCCAGAAGGTCACGTTGGGCATTCGCCCGGAACACCTGCGCCCGGGCAGCGGGGGCAACAGCATCGAAGCCAACGTGACGTTCGTGGAGTCGCTGGGCAGCAGCACCCAGGGCTATTGCAGTTACCCCGGCACGGAAGAAGAACTCACCTGCACACTCGATGACGAACACGGCGCGCGCAGTGGCGACAAGCTGGCGCTGCTGCTGCCACCCAACGCCTGCTACGTGTTCAATGCCGATGGCCTGGCCCTGCGGCGCCTGGCGCCACCTCAGCGCGAACGCGCCCGCGCGCTGGCGGCGTGAAGCGCGCTGCGCTGTTGCTGGTCCTGCTGCTGGCCGCGCTGGCCCCGGCCCAGGCCGCGCCCAGGCTGCTGGTGTGGATCAACGGCGACAAGGGCTACAACGGCTTGCAGAAAGTAGGCGATGCGTTCAGCGCCCTGAGCGGCGTGCAGGTGGTGGTGCAGCACCCCGAAGGTGCGCCCGACAAGTTCCAGGCCGCAGCCGGCGCCGGCAAAGGCCCCGACATCTTTTGCTGGCCGCACGACCGCGTGGGCGAATGGGCGCGCTCGGGCCTGCTCACGCCCATCAAGCCCGGCCAGCGGGTGCGCAGCGAGATCGAAGCCGCGGCCTGGCAGGCCTTCACCTACCAAGGCAAGCTGTGGGGCTACCCGCTGGCCATTGAAGCCATTGGCCTGATCGTTAACCGCGCGCTGGTGCCGGTACCACCCGCCACCTTTGCCGAGGTGGTGGCGCTGGACAAACAGCTCAGCGCACAGGGCAAGAAGGCCTTGCTGTGGGACTACAACAAGAGCTTCTTCACCTGGCCTCTGCTGGCCGGAGCCGGCGGCTATGTCTTTGACCGCCTGCCTAACGGTGAACTTGATGCCACAAAGGTCGGCGTCAACACCCCCGGCGCCATTCAGGCCGCTGAAGTGCTCAAGGGTTTGATCGACAACGGCCAGATGCCGCGCGGTGCGCGCTACGCCGAAATGGAAGCCGGCTTCGCCCGCGGCGAGGTGGCCATGATGATCAGCGGCCCCTGGGCCTGGGACAACGCGCGCAAGGCGAAGATTGATTTCATGGTGGCGCCGCTTCCCGCGGTGCTGCCCGGCCAGCCCAGCAGGCCCTTCGTGGGCGTGCTGGGTTGCATGATCGCCGCGCCCAGCAAGGTCAAGGACATCGCGCGCGAGTTCATTGAAAACCACCTGCTCAAGGTGGACAGTTTGAAAGTGATCTCGGCCGATGTGCCGCTGGGCACACCGGCCAACAAGGCCTACTACGCCGAGCTGGCCGGCAACAGCCACATTGCCGCCACCATGGCCAACGCGCGCGCCGGCGAGCCGCTGCCCAACATCCCTGAAGTGGGCCGCTTCTGGCCGGCCATGGACGCCGCGCTCGAAGCCATCACCAACGGCCGCCAAAGCCCGCGCGACGCGCTGAACGGCGCCGCCGCGCGCATGGTGGTCAAGTGATGAGCCCTGCTTTGCTGGCGCTGCTGGGCTTTGCCGCGCTGGCACTGTTTGCCTACACCAGCCGCCAGACCTTCGCCTGGCGCTACCTGTTCCCCGGCGTTGTGGCGATGTTGACCTTTGTGGCCTTGCCGCTGGTGTACACGGTGGTCATCAGCTTGAGCAACTATTCGTCGAACAACCTGCTCAGTGAAGAGCGCGCGCGCCAATACCTGCTCGACCAGGCCGACGCCGATGAAGCGCAAGCCCATGCCTTCACCCTGCATGAACAGGCCGGTGCCCTGCGCCTGGTGCTGGCGGCACCCAGCGAGCCGGCGCAACGCTTCGTCTCGCCGCCGCTGGGCAACAGCCCAGGGCAGGTGTTGATGGCGCCGCTGCTTGAAGCCGCACCCGGCGCACCGTTGACACTGCGGCAAGTGATTGAGCGGCGCGATCAATTGCTGGCCCTGAAGCTGCTGCTGCCCGATGGCCGCCAACTCATCTACGCCGGCCTGCACGAGTACGCACCGTACCAGCCGCTGTGGCGCAGCGCCGAGGCCGGCGCGTTAACCGAAGTCTCCAGCGGCAAGGTCTTCCGCCCCAACCACGACAGCGGCTTCTTTGAAGACCACCAAGGCCTGCGGCTGCAACCCGGCTTCAAAGTGGGCGTTGGCCTGGCGCACTACGCGCGCATGTTTGGTGATGCCGACTTCCGCGCCCCGTTTGCTTCCATCTTCATCTGGACCGTGCTGTTCGCCCTGCTCACCGTGGTGTTTTCGGCCAGCATCGGCATGGCGCTGGCCGTGCTGCTCAACTGGGAAGGCTTGCGCCACCGCGCGCTGTACCGCACGCTGTTGTTCCTGCCCTATGCCGTGCCGGGGTTCATTTCCATCCTGGTGTTCAAGGGTTTGTTCAACCAGAACTTCGGTGAGATCAACGCCTTGCTCGACGCCGCGTTCGGCATCAAGCCGGCCTGGTTTGCCGAACCGGGGCTGGCCCGGGCGATGATCCTGATCGTCAACACCTGGCTGGGCTACCCGTATTTCATGGTCTTGTGCGCGGGCTTGATCAAGGCCATTCCGGCTGACTTGTACGAAGCCTCGGCCATTGCCGGGGCCACACCGCTGACCAATTTTTTCAAGATCACCGCGCCGCTGATCATCAAGCCGCTGACGCCGTTGTTGATCAGCGCCTTCGCCTTCAATTTCAACAACTTCGTGTTGATCTCGCTGTTAACCGACGGCCGGCCCGACTACCTGAACACCAAGCTGCCTGCCGGCACCACCGATATTTTGGTGAGCTACACCTACCGCATCGCCTTCACCGACGCCGGGCAGAACTTCGGCCTGGCCGCGGCCATTTCCACCCTGATCTTCATGCTGGTGGCGGTGCTGTCGCTGGTCAACCTGAAGCTCACGCAGCGCAAACAAGGCTGACCATGGCCATCGTCACCGGCAAACGGCAGCGCTGGCGCGCATTTGGCGCGCATGTGGGCTTGATCCTGCTGCTCGTCGTCACCCTGTTCCCGCTGCTGGCGGTGATCAGCATTTCGCTGCGCCCGGGCAACTTTGCCACCGGCTCGCTCATCCCCAGCGAAATCAGTTTCGAGCACTGGAAGCTGGCGCTGGGCATCCCCGTCTTGCAGGCCGACGGCACGCTGGTGCCCCCGCCATTCCCGGTGTTGTTGTGGCTGTGGAATTCCGTCAAGGTGGCGGCGATTTCGGCGTTCCTGATCGTGGCCATCTCCACCACCGGCGCCTACGCCTTCGCCCGCCTGAGGTTCCGCTTCAAGCAAGGCCTGTTGAACGCCATGTTGGTGTTGCAGATGTTCCCGGTGGCGGTGGCCCTGGTGGCCGTGTATGCGCTGTTCGAAGGCCTGGGTGACCACGTGCCATGGCTGGGACTTGAAACCCATGGTGGGCTGGTGCTGGCCTACCTGGGCGGCGTGGCCATGCATGTGTGGACGATCAAGGGCTACTTCGACACCTTGCCGGTGGAAATTGAAGAGAGCGCCCGCGTCGACGGCGCCACGCCCTGGCAGGTCTTTCTGCGCGTGCTGCTGCCCATGGCGGTGCCGATCCTGATGGTGGTATTTGTGCTGGCCTTCATCGGCACCATCATCGAATACCCGGTGGCCAGCGTGCTGCTGCGCGAAGAGCCCAACCTCACGCTGGCGGTGGGCTCGAAGTTCTACCTGTACGAGCAGAGGTATCTGTGGGGCGACTTTGCCGCCGCGGCCGTGCTGTCTGGTTTGCCGATCACGCTGGTGTTTCTGGCGGCGCAGAAGTGGATCGTCTCCGGCCTCACTGCGGGGGGCGTGAAGGGATGAGAAAACACCTGGCCTTGACACTGGCCGCCGCCGTCGGCGCCGCGCATGCCGGCCCGTTCGAAGACCGCGAGCGCGACTGGCGCAACGGCGCCATCGTCTACCAGATCATCGTCGACCGCTTCGTGCCCAGCGCCAATCTTGAAGCCAAGCGCGCGCTGTACCCGGCGCCAAAGCAACTTCGCGCGTGGACCGAAACGCCCCAGCCCGGCCCGTATCTCGCCGGCCAGAAGCTCTCGGCACACGAGCTCGACTTCTGGGGCGACGACCTGGCCAGCGCCATCAGCAAGCTCGACCATGTGCAGCAGCTCGGCGCCGACGTGCGCACAGTGTGCTGGTGCTACAACCCAAACCCAAGGCCTTGGGCGGCTACAACCGCTGCAAGCGCGTGTCTTAACTTTTCACAACACTTTTTTCTACCGTCAGCATGAACTACGCCAACACCTCCGATCTTCAACTGGCCGGCGTTTTTGCAGCACGCGCGCAAGACTGGCGCAATGGCGCCGTGGTCTACCAGGTGCTGGTTGATCGCTTCGCGCCGGCGGCCGATCTGCAAGCCAAGCGCCACCTCTACCCGGCGCCCAAGACCCTGCGCACCTGGGATGAAGAGCCCACCCCCGGCCGCTACCTGGAGGCACACAAACTGTGGAGCCATGAGATTGACTTTTGGGGCGGCGACCTGGCCAGCACCGCGGCCAAGCTGGGCCATGTGCAAGCGCTTGGCGCTGATGTGCTGTACCTCAACCCGATCTGCCTGGCCTACACCAACCACAAGTACGACGCGCTCGACTACCTGGCCATCTCGCCCGAATACGGCACGCGCGAAGACGTGAAGGCCCTCGCCGAGCAGGTGCATGCGCGCGGCATGAAGCTGGTGCTGGATGGTGTGTTCAACCACATGGGCCGCAAGTCAGCGCTGTTTGAACAAGCGCAGGCCGATGTGAACAGCCCGCTGCGTGACTGGTTTGTTTTTGGCGAGCAGTTTGCCGGCGGCGCGCGCGCCTGGTGGCGGGCCGAAAACCTGCCCGAGCTGAACCTGGAAAACCCCGCCGTGCGTGCGCACCTGTACGACGCACCCGACTCCGTGGTGCGCAGCTACTTGCGCGACGGGGTTGACGGCTGGCGGCTCGACGTGGCCTTTGACATCGGCTTCAACTACTTGAGCGAGCTGACCCGTGCTGCGCATGACGAGAAGCCCGGCTCGTTGGTGGTGGGCGAGATTCCCAACTATCCGCGTGACTGGCTGGGGCCGGTCGATGGCGTGATGCACTTTGCCCTGCGCCAACTGATCCTGGCCCTGGCCGGCGGGCGGCTCAGCGCCACCGCATTCAGCGCCATGCTGGGGCGCATGGTTGAAGACTGCAGCGTTGAAAATCTGCTCAAGAGCTGGCTCTACCTCGACAACCACGACACGCCGCGCCTGGCCACCAGCCTGCCCGAGGCGCGCGCGCGCCACCTGGCCCAGGTGCTGCAATTCACCCTGCCCGGCTCGCCCAACCTTTACTACGGCGGCGAAGTCGACCTGCAAGGTGGCGACGACCCGGCCATGCGCGGGCCCATGCGCTGGGAGCAGGTCAACGACGCTAACCCGGCCTTGCAGTGGACGAAAAACCTCATCCGCCTGCACCAGAGCGAACGCGCGTTGAAGGTGGGGAACTACCGGCCGATCGTGGCGGAGAAGTTGGTCGCCTTCGAACGCTACACAGACCATGTGGCCGAAACCGTGCTCGTGCTGGTCAACCCCAGCGACAGTGCCGTGAGTGAAACCCTGATGCTGGCCAACAGCAAGCTGATGGACGGCACGCGCATGCTTGACTTGCTGGGCACGCCCACCGATGAGCCCTTCACGTTGCGCGCGGCCTTGCTGCACGTGAGCCTGCCGGCCCGCAGCAGCTTGGTGCTCAAACCCGAGGTGGCGCCGCCCGGGGGCTACACCAACTACAAGCGGGTGCAGTGAGTGTGAGCGCCGTGCGCTGTGGGTGAGTCGAGGCCGGTATTTGACAATTGGCCAGCGCTTTATGACAATTGGCCACTCACCAAGGAGGTTCACATGGGCTCACCCCTGCCCCGGGCGGCAACGGCCGCACTGCCCGCAGCCAACGCCCACATCGCCGTGGGCTACCTCGGCGCGGGCAAGCTGTTCAAGCGCGCGCCCGAATCCAAGACCGATGTGCATGCCGCCATCGTGCGCGGCCTGCCCTATTCGGCGCTGGTGTTCTTCGTCTCCCACCTCACCGAGCTGGCGCCCGATGAAGTGATTGAAGCCGCCGGCATCAGCCCGCGCACCTTGCGCCGGCAAAAAGACACGCCCACCAAGACCATGCCCGTTGAGCTGGGCAGCCGCACCTGGATGCTGGCCGAAACCCTGGCCAAGGCCAGCACGGTGTTCGGCAGCCGCGAAGCCGCCGAGCGCTGGATGGGCAAACCCGCCATGGGCCTGGATGGGCACCGCCCCATTGCCCTGCTGCGCACGGTGCAGGGGGCCGAGTTGGTGAACGAATTTCTGGATCGGCTTGAACACGGCGTCTACAACTGAACGCGGCGCGACATGACGCCACTGCCTTCACCGTTGCAGCGCGAGCCGGGCCTGGTGGCCTGGCGGCTCGACGCGAACAGCCACGCGCCGCACTGGAACAGCGGCATCGGCGCCGAACGCCAGGGCGGGCGTTGGAACCCGCGCGGCATGAAGGCGGTGTATTGCAGCCTCGACCCTGCCACCTGCATCCTCGAAGCCGCCGTGCACCGCGGCTTCGACGTGCTCGACACCCAACCCCACACCCTCACTCGTTTGGCCGTGGTGCCCGGTGCAGCGGTGCATGTGGTGTGGCCTGAAGACCTGCCCAACCCGGCCTGGCTGCATGGCGGCATTCCCAGCGCCGGGCAGCAGCGTTTCGGCGCCGAGCTGCTGGCCCGGCACGCCTTCGTCGCCTTCCCCAGCGCGGTGTCCAAGCGCAGTTGGAACCTGGTGTTTGC
Organism: Burkholderiales bacterium; assembly: GCA_031418595.1. Taxonomy (GTDB): domain Bacteria; phylum Pseudomonadota; class Gammaproteobacteria; order Burkholderiales; family Burkholderiaceae_C; genus Rubrivivax. The sequence goes on along the minus strand of JANOXU010000007.1, from coordinate 70,573 downwards.
GCCCGATCTGGCCAGCGGCCACTATGCGCTGCAGCAGCAGGAACGCTTGGTGGTGGACACGCGGCTGAACCCGGGAGTGAAGTGAATGAATCCAAACAAAGCAGCCCTCATCGTCGGCGCCGGTGACGCCACGGGCGGCGCCATCGCGCGGCGCTTTGCGCGCGAAGGCTTCACCGCCTGCGTCACGCGCCGCCAGGCCAGCAAACTCGAACCGCTGGTGCAGCGCATCCGCACAGAGGGCGGCCAGGCGCAAGGCTTTGGCGTGGATGCGCGCGACGAGGCCGCCACCGCGGCCATGGTGGCGCAGATCGAACGCGACATCGGGCCCATTGAGGTGGCGGTTTTCAACATCGGCGCCAACGTGCGTTTTCCCGTCACCGACATGACCGAGCGGGTGTACCGCAAGGTGTGGGAAATGGGCGCCCTGGCCGGCTTCTTGATGGGCCGCGAGGTGGCCAAGGTGATGCTGCCGCGCGGCCGCGGCACGATACTTTTCACCGGCGCCACGGCCAGCCTGCGCGGCGGCGCCGGCTTCGCGGCCTTTGCCGGCGCCAAGTTCGCGCTGCGTGCGCTGGCGCAGAGCATGGCGCGTGAACTCGGCCCGCAAGGCATTCATGTGGCGCATGTGGTGATCGACGGCGCCATCGACACCGCCTTCATTGCCGAGAACTTCCCCCAGCGCTACGCCTTGAAGGCGCAAGACGGCATCCTCAACCCCGACCACATCGCCGAAAGCTACTGGCAACTGCATTGCCAGGCCCGCAGCGCCTGGACGCACGAGCTGGACCTTCGGCCCTGGATGGAAGCCTTTTGAAAGCCATCAAATGACCAAGACGATTGAGTTTTTCTTCGACTTCGGCAGCCCCACCACCTACCTGGCACACACCCAGTTGCCGCGCATCGCGCACGAAGCACAGGCGCAACTGGTGTACCGGCCGATGCTGCTGGGCGGCGTGTTCAAGGCTACCGGCAACGCCAGCCCCGTGAGCGTGCCGGCCAAGGGCCGCTGGATGGGGCAAGACATTCAGCTCTGGGCCCAGCGCTACCGCGTGCCCTTTGCGTTCAACCCGCACTTTCCGATCAACACGCTCACGCTGATGCGCGGTGCGGCGGGCCTGCTGCTGCGCCAACCGGGTGATTTCAAACGTTATGCCGATGCGGTGTTCAATGCCATGTGGGTGGCGCCGCGCAACCTGGGCGATGCGAGCGATCTGGCTGTGGTCTTGAGCGCAGCCGGGTTCGAAGCGGCAAGTTTCACAGCCCTGGTGACTGACGCCGAAGTCAAACAGGCCTTGATCACCAGCACCGACGAAGCCGTTGCCCGGGGTGTATTCGGGGCACCCACCTGCTTTGTGGGCGAGCAGATGTTCTTCGGCCAGGACCGGCTGGACTTTGTGCGCGAGGCCTTGGGGTGAGGGCGAACTGGAATCAGCATGAGAAAGGCAAGACCTGACCCCAAAACGGCCCAAAACGGCCTGAGAAAGGCAAGACCTGACCCCAAAACGGGGCCTGAACGCGGCCCGGATTCAGCCCCGCTTCAACCCATCAACCAGCGCAGCGGCACCATCACGATGGCCGGGAAGGCGATCAGCAGCGCGAGCACGATCAGTTGCGACACCAGGAACGGCCACACGCCGCGGATCACATCGTGCATCGGGATGCGCCCAACGCCGCACACCACGTTGAGCACCGTGCCCACTGGTGGCGTGAGCAGGCCGATGGCGTTGTTGATGATGAACAGCACGCCAAAGTAAACCGGGTCGATGCCCGCCTGGCGCACCAGCGGCATCAACACGGGCGTGAGGATCAACACCGTGGGCGCGAAGTCCAGCGCCGTGCCCACCACCACCACCAGCAGCATCAGCATCGCCATCAGCAAGGTCTTGTTGTCCATGAACGGCTGCATCAGCGACACCACCTGCGCGGGGATGTTGGCCACCGTGATCAACCACGCCGACACCAGCGCAGCAGCCACCAGGAACATCACGATGGCCGAGGTTTTGCCCGCGGCCAGCACGATGCGGTACAAGTCCTTGACCTTGATTTCGCGGTAGATGAACAGCCCCACGAGCAGCGCGTAAACCACCGCCACCACCGCCGCCTCGGTGGGCGTGAAGATACCCGCCTTCATGCCGCCGATGATGGTGAAGGCCAGCAGGTAGCTCCAGAAGGCGTCAGCCGTGACGCGCACACGTTCGCGCATGGCAACGCGAGGGGCGCTTTGAACAACGTCATTGCGCGCCACGATCCACCAGGTGATGAGCAGGGCCAGGCCCATCAACAGGCCCGGCACGATGCCGGCCATGAAGAGCTTGGAGATCGACACGCCGCCGATCACGCCGAAGAGGATGAAGCCGATCGACGGCGGGATCACCGGCGCGATGATGCCGCCCGCGGCGATCAACCCAGCCGAGCGGTCCATGCGGTAGCCGGCCTTGCGCATCATCGGCAGCAGCACGGCGGCCAGTGCGGCCGTGTCGGCCACTGCCGAGCCCGACAAACTGGCCATGATCAGCGCGGCAAACACGGCCACATAACCCAGGCCGCCGCGGAAGTGCCCCACCCACACCATGGCTGAATTGACGATGCGCCGGCTCATGCCGCCGGCGTTCATCAACTCGCCGGCGAGCATGAAGAATGGCACCGCCATGAGCGGAAAGTTGTCGGCGCCGCTGATCAGGTTTTGCGACACGATCTGCGTGTCGAACTGGTCCAGGTGCAGCATCAGCGCCACGCCTGAGACGAGCAACGAAAAGGCCAGCGGCATGCCCAGCGCCATGGCGCCGAGCAGCGAGACGACGAAGACGAGGATGGTCATCGCAACGCCGCCTTGCTGTCCGCCTGGGTTTGCGTTTTGCCGTCCGCTTTTTCGTCGGGCACCCCATGCGCCAACGCATCTTCTTCCGAGTCATGCACCTGGATCAGGTCGCGGTCAGTGATGCGGCCAGTGGCCAGCTTGAACAGGTTGGCGGCAATGAGCGTGCCCATGGCCAGGCTGGCCAGGTAGCCCACGCCATAGACCCAGATCATCGGCAGGCCGACCACCGCCGACATCGTGGTGGCGTTGATCTGGTGCTGGCGCCAGGTGCCCAGGAACATCAAGATGCAGCAGCCGAGCATGAGCACGTTCGACAGACCGAAGCAGACCTTCTTGCCGGCGCGCGGCAGCACGCGGATCAGCGTGTCCAACCCGAGGTGCGCGTTCTCGCGCATGGCGATGATGGCGCCGAGGAAGGTGATCCAGATGAAGAAGAAGCGCGACAGTTCTTCCGAGAAATCGAGCCCCGAGTTGAAGCCATAACGCAGCACGACGTTGCCGAACACCATCACCACCATGGCGCTGAGCATCAGCACCAGCAGCGTTTCGGCGAGCCGGAAGAAGAGCTGGTTGAGCTTCTTCATGCGGTTGGCTGGCCTACAACCGGATGATTACTTGGTGCCCGCAATGGCCTGCAGCAACGCCGGGCCGTTCTTTTCAGCAAAGGTCTTGGCGATGGCGTCGGAAACGATCTTCTGGAACGGCGCCATGTCCACGTTCTCCACCACCTGCATGCCCGACTTCTTCAGCTCGGCCAACACCTTGCCGGCGTTTTGCGCGTTCAGGTCGCGCTGGTATGCGGCGGCCTCGCGCGCGGCGGCAACGACGATGGCCTGCAGGTTGGCCGGCAGGCTGTCGAACTTGGTCTTGTTCATGGCCAGGATCAGCGGTGAATAGACATGGTTGCTCACCGTCAGGTGCTTTTGCACTTCGTAGAACTTCGACGACCAGGTGACGTTGATCGGGTGCTCTTGGGCGTCGAAGGTGCCGGTTTCGAGCGCGGTGTAAAGCTCGGCGATCGGCATCGGCGAGGGGTTCATGCCCAGCAGCTTGAATGCCTGGATGTGATATGGGTTGGGCGTGGAACGGATCTTCAGGCCCTTCAAGTCGTCGGGCGTGCGCACCGGCCGCTTGTTGTTGGTGAAGGCACGCCAGCCGTTTTCCCAGTAGGCCAAGCCCTTCAGGCCGTGCGGCGCCAGTTCATTGAGCACGCCGGTGCCCACCGCGCCGTCAAGCACCGTGTAGGCATGCTGCGCGCTGCGAAACACGAAAGGCAGTTCCATCGCGGCGGTGTTGGCCACGATGCCGTTGTAGTTGGACGCGCCGCTTGAAACGATGTCGATCGTGCCGCCGCGTGCGCCGTTGATCATGGCTGCGTCGTTGCCCAGTTGGTTGGCCGGGTAAATGGTGATTTCGACCTCACCGTTGCTGCGCTGCTTGACCAGTTCGGCCAGCTTCACGGCCGCGGCATGCTGCCCGTCGGTGGTGTTGACGGCGTGGCCCAGTTTCAGGTTGAACGTGGCGGCGAAGGCGCCGCTGCTCAGACAGGCCGCAGCGGTGCCACAGGCGAGCAGCAGTTTGGCAAAACTCATCTTCTATCTCCGAGGGTTGAGGTGTGGCGCCGGACGGCGCTAAAAAGGCAAACGCGCCGAACGGGCGCGAGCGGGGCATTGTCGGCCAACCTTCACGGCTTTCGGCGCGCCGCGCGGCCGCGGGCAAGCAGGTCAAGGCTCGAAGTCTTTCTCGGCCGCCTTGCGCGCACTTTCACGCAAAGGCTTTTCCAGTGCTCGCAGTTCCTGCACCAAGGTTTGCGGCGCCTGCGCGCCGACCAGGCGCCAGGCCGGGGGCAGCAACGTGGAGGCGTACAGCTCATCCACCAAGCGTTCATTGCGTTGCCACTGCGTGGCCATTTGCACGGCCGCGCTCAGCACGGCCAGCACCACCACCACCGCCCGCACGTGGCGCCAGGCCAGCGGCAGCACCAGGCGCAAGTGCCGCGCCACCAGCGCCGCACCCAGGGCCAACAGCACCAGAGGGCGCGCTCGGCTGGCCCAGGGCCAGTCCAACGCAAAGGCCAGCATCGACAGCACCAGCTCACTGGCCAACATGGCCAAGCTGAAGCCCAGCGCCAGGCGCAGGTGCGGCGTGAAGACGAAGCGGTGGGTGAACAGCTTGGACGCCAGGCCCCACAGCAGGCCCCACACCGCCAGGCCACCGACCGCACTGAGCAGCGCGGGCACGTAGTCTTCCCAGCCTGAATCGGGGTTGTTGCTCAGCCACAGGGTGATGCCCACCCAGGCCAGCGCGGCCGCGGCCAAGGCCGGCAGCAGCCAGCGCGGAGCCTGCTGCGCCAAGCCGGCCTGCGCGGCTTCTTCGGGCAACGGGTCGTGCAGCCGGCGCACGCGCAGCATGCTGGCGCCCAGTTGCCAGCGCGCCAGCGGTTCGAGCGTGGCTTGTTCGCCCGCCGCCAGCGGCACCAGGGAACGGCCACGCTCGATGCGCGCGCCGTTGCGGCTGTTGCCCACGCGCAGGGTCAGCGCACCGGCGCCGTCGACCTCCAGCGTGGCATGGTGCGCCGCCACCTGCGGGTCGTGCAGCACGAACTCGTTGTCGAGCGCGCGGCCCAGGCGAACGGGCCATGCGGTCACATCAAAGGCGTGCGTGACGCGGCCTTCGGCATCCAGCACCTCGATCAACGCCAAGCGGGCCAACGCGCTCATCAGGCAACCTCCGTGCTGCGCACTGCGGTAAATGAGCCCTTCGGGCGGCCGTGCGGATGTCTCATGGCGCCACCTTCTGATTCAACGCAAAGCCTTGCAGGTAATGCTCGGTCAGCCGCATGGCGTTGTTGAAGTCGATGCCGAAGGCGTCGAGCCGGCCCTGAACACCTTGGGTGGCATGGTCCACCGTGGTGGTGAGCACAGCCAGATTGAACAGGCCTTCGAAGCGCTTCAGCGCCGACAGGCACACCACGGTGCGCAGGGGCAGGCCGTCGCGGTCGGTGAAGCCTTCCTTGCAGCGCGGCGGCGTCACGGCCGGGCCACCGCCGAAGCTTTCATTGCGAAAACTCTCGCCATACTTCTGCGCATAGCGCAATGGCCCCAGGCGCTGGCCGTCGTAACTTTCGTGGCGCACGGTGATGGCGCCGGCACGCAGCCATGGGGTGACGAAAACGGCCTGGTCCATCGTGCAATCACTGCGCTCGAACTTCAAGAACTTGTCGGTCGCCGGGCTGGTTGAGCCCCAGCAGCGCATGAAGGTTTCTTGCGGCACGGGCACGCGGTAGCGGGCATGGTTGGCGCTGCGCCAGGGCTGCGCCAAGAAGCGTTCCACCAGCGCAGCCTGGTGCACCTTGAGCTGGCGCGTCACCTCTTCATACTGTGGCTTGACCAGCGGCGCGGCGCTGCGGCCACGCTCCAGCAGCGCTTGCGCAAAGTTCGCCGGCACCAGGAAGCTGACCTGCTGCCCATCGCGCCGCGTGGCCACGTTGATGCCGATCACGCGGCCGGCTTCATCCAGCGTGGGCCCGCCGCTCATGCCCGAGTTGAGTGCGCCACCGAAGAAGATTTGCGGCAAGTAGCTGCGCTCGACCAGGCCGTTGTAGGTGCCTTCAACCACCGCAAAGCCCACGTCCAGCGGGTTGCCCAGCGAATAGATGCGTTCACCCTTGTTCAAGGCCTGCGCCGCCGGCCTGAACGCCATTGGCGCGGCGGTGAAGGGCAGGCTGCCCTCAGCCGGCACCAGGCGAACCAGGGCCAGGTCGTGGACGACGTCGATGCCCAGCAGTTGCAGCACGCCGGTGCGCCCTTCGGTCAGGGTGTAGCTCAGCCGGTAGCGTTCGGGGCGCAGCGCGTACTGGCTGACGACGTGGTAGTTGGTCACGGCCAGCCCGCTGGCATCGACCAGGAAGCCCGAACCCACCGAGGCCTGGCTGTCCTGATCCTTCAACAGCGTGCGCACTTGCAGCAGTTGGGTGCGGCTGCCTTCGAAGATGCGCTGGCCGCTGGCCGAGACCGGCGCCTGTAAAGCTTCTGGCTTGGGTGCGGCGGGGGTTTGGGCTTGGGCGTGCAGGGCGAGCGCGGCCAGCAAGGCGGCAGCGCCGCGGACAATTAGTTGCATCGAGCCATTTTAGGAGGCGCCTTCAGGCCAGCAGTTGCCGCAACACATAAGGCAAGATGCCGCCGTGCCGCCAGTAAGCCACCTCGATGGCGGTGTCGATGCGCAACACCAGTTCGCAGTTGCAGCGCTCACCGGCGGCGCTGGTGATCGTCATGACGGCGCTGCACAGCGGCTGCACGGTTGCCGGCAAGGTAATGTCAATCGTTTCATCGCCACGCAACCCGAGCTTGTCCCACGCATCACCCGGTTTGAATTGCAGCGGCAGCACGCCCATGCCCACCAGGTTGGCGCGGTGGATGCGCTCGAAGCTGCGCGCCACCACGGCGCGCACGCCCAGCAGCAGCGTGCCCTTGGCGGCCCAGTCGCGGCTCGAGCCGGTGCCGTATTCCTCGCCCGCGAACACCACCGTGGGCACCTGGTCGCGCTGGTAGCGCTGGGCGGCGTCGAAGATGGTCATCAACTGGCCCGAAGGTTGGTGCAGCGTGAAACCGCCTTCGCTGCGGCTGCCGTCGGCCGCCAGGGGCAAGACGAAGTTGCGCACGCGCACGTTGGCAAAGGTGCCGCGCAGCATCACTTCATGCTGGCCGCGGCGCGCACCATAACTGTTGAAGTCAGCCTTGCGCACGCCTTGGGCGATCAACCACTGGCCGGCAGGTGAGGCTTCGTCGATGTTGCCGGCCGGCGAGATGTGGTCGGTGGTGATCGAGTCACCCAGCAGCGCCAGGATGCGAGCACCCTTAAAGCCTGGCTGCACAGGCTTGGGTGCCAGCGTGAAGTCATCCAGGAACGGCGGGCGGGCGATGTAGCTGCTGGCCGGCCAGTCGTAGGTGGCCCCGCTGCGACCTTCTATGCCCTGCCACAGCGCGCCGGGTTCGGCCATCACCTTGGCGTAGTTCGCGCGGTAGGCCGCGCCATCGAGCGCCAGTGCCATCAGCGCCTCAATTTCATCGGCCCGCGGCCAGATGTCACCCAGGTACACGGCCCGCCCGTCATGGCCCCAGCCCACGGGCTGGGTCATCAGGTCGCGCGTGACCGTGCCTGCCAGGGCATAGGCGAGCACCAGCGGCGGGCTGGCCAGGAAGTTGGCCTTCAGGTTGGGGTGGATGCGGGCTTCGAAATTGCGGTTGCCCGACAGCACCGCGGCGCACACCAGGCCGCCTTGCTGGATGGCGGCGTTGAGTTCGGGCGCGATGTCGCCGGCGTTGCCGATGCAGGTGGTGCAGCCATAGGCCGCCACCGCAAAGCCTAACTGTTCCAGATAAGGCAGCAAGCCGGCTTTGGCCAGGTACTCGGTGACGATGCGCGAGCCCGGCGCCAATGATGTTTTGATGTGCGCCGGCACCTTCAGCCCGGCCAGCACCGCCTTCTTGGCCAGCAGGCCGGCGGCCAGCATCACGCCCGGGTTGCTGGTGTTGGTGCAACTGGTGATGGCCGCGATCAGCACATCGCCATTGCTCACCTCAAGCCCGCCGGCGGTGCGAACGCCCTGCTGAAATCGCTCCGCCTTCAAGGCGTAGCCGCCGTTGGCCAGGGGCGCCGAATACAGCGCCTCGAAGCTGCTGGCCACGTCATTCAACGCGATGCGGTCTTGCGGCCGCTTGGGGCCGGCCAGGCTGGGCACAACCGCAGCCAGGTCGAGCGTGATGATCTGCGAATAGTCGATCTGGCCCGCGCGCGGCACGCCGAACAGGCCTTGCGCCTTGAACGTGGCCTCGAACAGTTCGATCTGCTCGCTGCTGCGGCCCGTGCCCTTGAAGTAGGCCAGGGTCTTTTCATCCACCGGAAAAAAGCCCAGCGTGGCGCCGTACTCGGGTGCCATGTTGGCCAGCGTGGCGCGGTCGGGCAGGCTGAGTGAAGCCGTGCCGTCGCCAAAGAATTCAACAAACTTGCCTACCACCTTGTGGCCGCGCAACAGCTCGGTGACGGTGAGCACCAGGTCGGTGGCGGTCACGCCTTCGCGCAGCGCGCCCATCAGGTTCACGCCCACCACGTCGGGCGTGAGCAGGAACACCGGCTGGCCGAGCATGGCGGCCTCGGCCTCGATGCCACCCACGCCCCAGGCCACCGTGCCCAGGCCGTTGACCATGGTGGTGTGGCTGTCGGTGCCCACCAACGAATCGGGGTAACACACGCCTTCAGCCGACTGGTGCACGCCGCGCGCCAGGTATTCCAGATTCACCTGGTGCACGATGCCGAAGCCCGGCGGCACCACGCCAAAACTGTTGAAGGCCTGCATGCCCCACTTGATGAACTGGTAGCGCTCGCGGTTGCGCGCGAACTCGATCTTCATGTTCAGGTCGAGCGCTTTTTTGTTGCCGAAATGATCGATGGCGATGGAATGGTCCACCACCAGATCCACCGGCACCAGCGGCTCGATCAGCGCCGGCTTGCGCCCGAGGCGGGCCGCGGCGTCACGCATGGCGGCCAGGTCGGCCAGCAGCGGCACGCCAGTGAAGTCTTGCAACACCACGCGGGCCACGACGAAGGGAATTTCCTGCGTGCGCGGCGCGTTCGGCTGCCAGCGCGCCAGCGCGTGCACATGCTCGGGCGTGACGCGCTGGTTGTCGCAGTGTCTCAGCAGGCTTTCCAGCACGATGCGCAAGCACTGCGGCAGGCGCGACACGTCCACATCGAGTGCCTGGCCCAGTTTCGGCACCGAGTAAACCGTGCCGCGCGCACCGCCCGGCGTGGTGAAGGCGGCGCGGGTGCTGGCAAAGGCGTGAGCGGTGGCGGAGGCGGTGGCCATGGCGGAATCCTTGCGCGGTGCGGGGCGCTGATTCTCGCCAGCGCGCATGGCAGCGTTGGCGCAAGGGCCGTTGCGCCATTGCGCCACATCAATGCGCGCCGCGCATCCATGCCCGGCGTCACGGCGCCGTTGGCGGCCCCCACAACTGCGCCAACCGCGCGTCGCGCCCGCAGCCGCTGCGGTAGTACTTGTAGCGCACCGGATTCTTTTTGTAGTAGTCCTGGTGATACGCCTCGGCCGGGTAGAAGGCGCTGGCGGCAACGATCTGCGTCACGATGGGCTCCTTGAACGGCTTGCTCTTTTCCAGCGCTGCCAAAGAGGCGCGCGCCGCAGCGAGCTGCTGTTCGCCATGCGTGAAGATGGCCGGGCGGTAGGCCGATCCGGCATCACAGAACTGGCGGTCTTGGGTGGTCGGGTCGATGTTGCGCCAGTAGTGCGCCAGCAGTTGCTCGTAGCTGACCTTGGCCGGGTCGTAAACGATTTCCACCGCCTCGGCATGGCCCGTGGTGTGGGCCGACACCTGCTGGTACGTGGGGTTGGCCACATTGCCGCCGATGTAGCCCGAGGTGGTGGCCAGCACGCCGGGCAGCTTGTCGAAGTCAGCCTCCACGCACCAGAAGCAGCCACCGGCGAACGTGGCCTTGGCCGTGGCAGGTGGTGCAGATTGAGCCTGCGCCGCGAACGCAGCCACGGCCAGCGCGAACAGTGCAAGGGCTTTGTTCATGCTGCCGCCTTGAATGTCAGTGCCACGCCGTTGTTGCAATAGCGTTTGCCGCTGGGTTGCGGGCCGTCATTGAAGACATGGCCCTGGTGGCCGTCGCAGCGCGCACAGTGGTACTCGGTGCGCGGCAAGATGAGCTTGAAGTCGGTGCTGGTGCCCAGGGCGCCGGGCAGTGGGGTGTGAAAGCTCGGCCAGCCGGTGCCGCTTTCGTACTTGGCGCTTGATGCGAACAGCGCCAAGTCGCAACCGGCGCAGTGGTAGACACCGGCGCGCTTTTCTGCGTTCAGCGCACTGGTGCCGGCACGTTCGGTGCCGTGGTTGCGCAGCACGTCGAACTGCGCAGGCGTGAGCCGGCCCTTCCACTGCGCGGCGGTCAGTTCAAGCCGGCCAACGGCCTGCGCGGCCGCGCTGCTGGCAGCGGCGGCGCTGACGCCAAAAGTTGAAATCCATTGCATGAGTTGGCGGCGGGTCATGGTGCGTCCTTTGTTCAACGAGCCTGCATGGGTCGCGCCGCGGGGCGCAAACCTTTCACGGCGGCCCCATGTTGCGCGCCAGGAATTTTTCCACCCGCCCCCAAAAGTCGATGCGCGTCTCGGGCTTGTACCAGCCGTGCCCTTCATCGGGATAGACCACCCATTCCACGTTCGGGTTGTGCGGCTTCACGGCGGCAAGGAACTTCTCGCCGTGGATGAGGGGCACCCGCACATCCCAGGCGCCATAGGCCATCAGCAGCGGCTGCTTGATCTTGGCCGCGTTCTTCAGCGGCGACGCGGCGTCGAGCATGGCGGCGTCGGCAACCGGGTCGCCAATCAGTTGGGCATAACCGTAGCGCTTGCCTTCGTCGTTCACATCGCTCCAGTTCACGCTGAACATCAACTGCGGGTCGGTCACGCCCGCCCAGTTGACGCCGCAGCGGAACAGATCGGGGTCATTGGCCAGGCCCATCAGCGTGGCGTAGCCGCCGTATGAAGCGCCGATGATGCAAATGCGCTTCGGGTCGGCCACGCCTTGCGCAATGGCCCAGCGCGCGCCGTCGGCCAGGTCGTTTTGCATGGCGCGGCCCCACTGTTTGATGCCGGCCATGAAGTGCCGCGAACCAAAGCCGGTGCTGCCGCGAAATTCGGGTTCCAGCACCGCGTAGCCGCGGCTGGCCAGGAACTGCACTTCGGCATCGAAGCGCCAACTGCCGCCGCGCACCCAGGGGCCACCGTGCACAAACACCACCAGGGGCAGGTTCTTCTTGGCCTGGCCGGGCGGCAGCGTGAGGTAGGCCGGAATCTCCAGCCCGTCGCGCGCTTGATAACGAATGAAGTCAGCCCGCCCAAGCGCCTTTGGGTCGATGCCCGGGTGGCTCGCACCCAGGCGCAGCAGCTTCTTCGTTTGCCGGTTGTAGACATAGGTCAGCTCGGGCTGGTTGTCGGCAAAGGCCTGCACCAGCACCCACGGCGCATCGCCATGCGCCGGCACGCTCAAGCGGTTCACGGTGTGAGGCAAGGCCGCGTCCACGCCGTCTTGCAAAGCTTTCATGTCGGGGTCGATCCAGTCCGTGACCTCGGCATCAACCAAGTAGCGCAAGCCCAACAGCTTGTGCTCGTTGGCGATGAAGCTGGGATGCAGGTCGAAGTGTTTTGACACCGTGAGCGGCTGCGCCGAACGCTTGCCGCTGGCGGTGTCGATGGTGAACACCGCGCGCTTGTCGCCGTGCATGGCCGAAACATACAGCGTGCCGTCAGGCCCCACAAAGCGCGGCTCCAGCACGTTCAGGCTGCGTCGCTCATATTCCGCCACCTTCAGCCATGCGCCCGAAGGCTGGCGCAGTTGCGCGGTGAGTGTGTTGGCCTGGCGCGTGAGCACCGCGCGCACCTGGCCCTGCGCGTCGAGCACCCAGTTCACCGTGTGCAGCGGTGCGTCGACTTCCTCGCTGCGCCCGGTGATGGTGTTCAGGCGCAGCAGTTTGAAGTAACCCACCTTCTCGCGGCTGTTTTCTTCGGCGGCGTAGACAAACACGTCGTCGCCAAAAGCGCGGGCTCGCGCGGGCAGCAGCGCGTAACGCCAGTCGAGCAAGGGCACGCCGCTGGGCGGCGCTTTGACGAACGAGCGCGTGGTTTCCACCAGTTGGCGGTAGTTGCCGCCGTCGGCATCCACAGCGAACAGGCCGGGCGCGAATTGCGCGCGGCCTGGCCCGCTGGGTGTTTGCTCCATGCTCAACACCAGGCGCTTGTCGTTGACCCAGGCAAACGAGCGCACGGAATCGGCGCCGTATGACGCCACCACACTGGGCTTCATGGTCTGCAAATCGAGCACCGCCAGGCGCATCCCCTGGCCCGGCGCACCCACCAGCATGGCCACGGCGCGGCCGTCTGGCGCGAGCTGTGCCTGGCTGAAAACCGGGTCTTGAAACAGCACGGCGGCCGCCGGCGGTGCGGCGTGCACCGCCGCGCGGGCCAGGGCCAACACGGCGGCCAGCATGGCCAAGCCAAAACGAACGCGCATGATCAAACTCCTTGTGATGCCGCGCCGCGGCGCGGTGGGCACGTCAGCCCTTCACGCCCCCGGCGGCCAGGCCCGAAATCATCCAGCGCTGCGCCAGCAAAAAAATCAGCGTGATCGGTGCGCCGGAAAGAATCGCCGCGGCGGCAAAGTCGCCCCAGCGAAAGTTGTGTTCATGCACGAACAGTTTGGAGCCCACGGCCAGGGTGAGCTGGTCTTGCTGGGTCAACAGCACCGAGGCCACCGGGTATTCGATGACCGCGCCGATGAAGGCCAGCATGAACACCACCATGAGGATCGGCGCGGCCATGGGCAGCAGCACGCGCACAAAGGCCTGCCACGGTGTGGCGCCGTCAACGCGCGCGGCTTCTTCAATTTCAGCCGGCAAGGTGTCGTAGTAGCCCTTGAGCGTCCAGACATGCATGGCAATGCCGCCCGAGTACGCCAGCACCGGCGACCAATGCGTGTTCAGGCCGATGGCGGGCATGGCCGTGCCCAGGCGGTCAAAAATGGCGTGCAGCGCCACCAACGCCAGCACGGCCGGGAACATCTGCATCAGCATCAGGCCGGTGAGCAGGTGGCGGCGGCCGCGGAACTTCATGCGCGCCAGCGCATACGAAGCGGTGGTGGCCAGCAGCAGCGTCACCACGCCCGACAGCGCTGCCACCTTCACTGAGTTCCACAGCCAGCGCAGCACGGGCAAATCGGGCGTGAGCATCTGCCCGTCGGGCCCGGCATAGGGCAGGCCCAGCACGTAGCGCCAATGCTCCAGGCTGATGCTGGCCGGAATGAGCGAGCCGCTGGCAAAGTTGCCCGGGCGCAGCGACACCGACAACACCACGATGAAGGGGAACACCACCACCGCGCACAGCGCCAGCAAGAAGGCGTGCGCCAGCACAAGGCGCCAGCGTTGTGACTTGGGTTGAACTATTGGCATGTCAGTCTTCCACGTCACCATGCGCCGCCAGCGACGCATGAGACAGGCGGGCCCAAGCGAACGCCGCGGAACCGGCTTCGCCGGGCCGCTGGCGTTGCCCCCTTGAGGGGGCGCGCGAAGCGCGTAGGGGGTGTTTCATTTCGCGATGCGCGTGAAGCGCATTTGCACCAGGGTGATGGCGGCCACGATGAGGAAGATCACCGTTGAGATGGCCGCGGCCAGGCCGAACTGCTGGCCCGAGTCTTGAAACGCGATGCGCCAGGTGTAGCTCACCAAGATGTCGGTGGTGCCCGCGGGCAGCGTGGCGTCAAGCTGATCGGGCCGGCCGTTGGTGAGCAGGCTGATGAGCACGAAGTTGTTGAAGTTGAAGGCGAACGCGCTGATCAGCAGCGGCGTGAGCGGCTTCAGGATCAAGGGCAAGGTGATGCGCCAGAAGTTGGTCAGCGGCCCCGCGCCGGCCACGGCCGAGGCTTCGTACAGATCCGCCGGAATCGACTTGATGAGCCCGGCGCACAGCACCATCATGTAAGGAAAGCCAAGCCAAACGTTAACAGTCAACAGCATGATCTTGGCCAGCAGCGGGTCTGAGAACCAGGCCGGGCGGATGCCGAACAGGCCATGCAGGATGAGGTTGATTTCACCCAGGTTCTGGTTGAACAGGCCCTTGAAGATGAGAATGGAAATGAAGCCCGGCACGGCATAGGGCAGGAACAGCACCAGGCGGTAGGCGGCCTTGCCCTGCAGCGCTTCCCAGTTCAGCAGCACGGCCAGCAGCAGGCCCAGCGCGGCAGCAAAAAAGATGCTCAACGCGGCAAACACCACCGTCCACACGAACACGCTCACGAAGGGCTCGCGGAACTTGCTTTCGCTGAACATCTGCACATAGTGGCGCGCGCCCACGGCCACGCGGTAGCCTGGCGTCAGGCGCTGGCCTTCGGCGCTGGTGAAGAAGCCCTCAGTGGCGTCGGGCTTGAAGGTGATGCCGGTGATTTGATCCGTTAGGGCGCCGCCTTCAGCCGCCACATACAGCGGCCGGGCCTGGGCAAATTCGCGCAGGCTGATCAGGCGCAGCGCCTGGCCCGAAGCGTCGCGCAAGGTGAGTTCGCGCAGCGCCTCCAGTTGGTTCACCACGGCGCGCAAGGGCAGCGCCGGGCCCGGTGCTGTGGTGGCTTCGTGCAGCGTGGCCTCTTGCTTGGCGGGTGCGGCGGCGCTCAACGCCAGCGCTGCGCTGTTCAATGCCGGCTGCGCAGGCGCCGCCTCCAATCGCACGCGAAACCGCTCACCCTCAGCATGCAGGCTGAAGGCCCGCGCCGAGCCGGCGGAAGGAGTCGTTTCTTCCAGCAAGTAGGCCCGTGCGCGTTCTTCTTCCAGCAAATGGGCGGAGCTGTAATTGGTGAAACCAATGCCCACGGTGTAGAGCATGGGAAAAACCACGAACACCAGGGCCGCGGCCACGCCCGGGAACAGGTAGCGCAGCGCCTGCGTGCGCGCTGAGGTGTAGGTCCACAGTGCCAGCACGGTGAGCGTGAGCAAGGTTGCGGCCAGCAGCGTTTGCCCTGCGGCATGCACGCGCAGCACCAGCACCAGAGCACCCAGCACGGCCACGGTGGCGGCCGCCCCGCGCGCCGCGCCGCCGCGCCACAGGCCTTGCCGCGGCAGCGCGAACGTCATGGCTGCACGATGCGCCGTTGCGCCGCGGCCAGTGCCTGCGGCGCGGTTTTCCGGCCTTCGCTCAGGTTGGTCAGCGCGGTCTTCATCGCCGCCCAGAAGCGCCCCATTTCAGGGATGCTGGGCGTGGGCACGCCCTGCTGCGCCGAGGCCATGATGCCGGCAATGCGCGCGTCGCTGGCCTGCTGCGCAAAGTAGCTCATGCTGGCCGCTGCACCGATCGGTTCGGCCTGGTCGATGGCGCGCAGACCTTGCGGCGTGAGCAGGTGGTTTTCAATGAACTCCACCGCCAGCTCGCGCTGGCGCGTGGCGCGGTTGATCATCAAACCCTTGATGCCCACATAGGGCACGGCCGGCTTGCCCGCCACCAGCGGAATGTTGGCCACGCCGAAGTCGATGCCCACGCGCTTCAGGTTCACCCAGGACCAGGGGCCGTTGATCATCATCGCCACGCGGCCCTGGGCCACCGCGGCTTCCATTTCGGGGTAGCCGCTGCCCACGGGCATCAGGCCTTCCTTTACTAACCTTTCAAGCAACTGGGCGCCCAGCAGCGCACCGGCGTTGGCGACACCGCAGTCGCGCGCATCAAAGCTGCCGTCAGGCCGCTGCTTGAAGGCGTAGCCGCCATTCGCGGCCAGCAGCGGCCAGGTGAAGTAGGTGTTGGTGTAGTCCCAGATCAGCGCGCGCTTGCCCTGCTTTTGCAACTGCGCATCGAGCGCAAAGACATCGTCGAAGGTCTTGGGCGGCGTGGCCACCAGGGCCTTGTTGTAGACCAGCGTGACGGCCTCGATGGCGAACGGGTAGCCCCACAGCCGACCGCGCGAGCTGAAGCCCCGCCAGGCCAGCGGCGCGATGTCGTTTAATAACCGCTGGCTGGGTGTGACGGCCTGGATCAAGCCGCTGCCAATCCATTCGCCGATGCGGTCGTGGGCGTAGACGTAGACGTCTGGCCCCTTGCCGCCGGCCGAGGCCTGCTGGTATTTGGCCGGCCCGTCGTCGGGCGTTTCAACGATCACTTCCACGCCGGTGGCGGCGGTGAAGGCCACGGCCTGCTGGCGCATGGCCTTGGCGCCTTCGACCGTGAACCACATCACCAGGGGCTCGCGCTTGGGCGATACGGCCGGCGGCGCGGCGCCGGCCCAGGGTGCGGCCAGGCCGGTGAGCACGCCGCCACCCAGCCTGCGATGGAACTGCCTGCGGTTGTGCATCACGCCGGCGCCGCCGCGCCATGCCGGGCCAGGTAGGCCGCGTGCGTGGGCATGCTGTCAACGCACTGCTTGATCACGCTTTCAACGCTGTGCAAGAACTCGCTCGTCTCGGCCTCGGTGTGCACATCAGCCAGCGGGTGGTGGCGCGCCGGGCGCAGGCCCTGCCCGTGCATCACCTGCAACCAGCCCGTGGGCGTGAACAGCTCGTTGCCTTCGCGGTAAATGCGCCCATGCTGCGCATACAGCGCCATGCGCCGGGTCAACGAGTCGGGCACGGGCATGTCGCGGCAGTGGCGCCAGAACGGCGAATCGCTGCGGCGCGTGAGCTTGTAGTGCAGGATGATGAAGTCGCGGATGCGGGTGTATTCGAAGTCCATCTGCGCGTTGAACTCGTCAATGTCACCCTGGCTGAAACCGGTGTCTGGGAAGAACGAAATGATCTTGTCGATGGCCACTTGCACCAGGTGGATGCTGGTGGATTCGAGCGGCTCCAAGAAGCCGCTGGCCAGGCCCACGGCCACCACGTTGCGGTGCCAGTTTTGTTTGCGTTTGCCCGCTGTGAAGCGCAGTGGCCGCGGCGGCGCCAGCGGCACACCATCGAGGTTGCCCAGCAGCGTGGCGGCGGCTTCATCGTCGCTGACAAAACGGCTGGCGTAGACATGGCCGTTGCCCGTGCGGTGCTGCAACGGAATGCGCCACTGCCAGCCGGCGCTGTGCGCGGTGGCGCGGGTGTAGGGCGTGAACTCAGCCCCCGGTGCGCTGGGCACGGCCCAGGCGCGGTCGCACGGCAGCCAGTGGCTCCAGTCTTCAAAGCCGGTGTGCAAGGTCTGTTCGATCAACAGCGCGCGAAAGCCGGAACAGTCGATGAAGAAGTCGCCTTCGATGCGTTGGCCACTTTCAAGCATCACAGCTTCAATGAAACCGTCGTGCGCGCGTTGCACCACCTGCGTGATCTTGCCCTCGATCCGCACCACCCCGCGCTGTTCGCTGTATTGGCGCAGCGTGCGCGCATACAGGCTGGCGTCGAAGTGAAAGGCATGGGCGATGTGTGCCAGTGGCGAATTCGGCCGGCTGGCGTCAGCGCGCATGAACTTGCCGGCGCGGCAGGCCATGCGGTTGATTGAATAACGTTCCAGATCAGGCGCCTTGCCGGCCAGGTACAGTTTGAGCCAATGCTGGTGAAAGTCGACCGCACCCAGCGGCTGGCCGATGCCGCCAAAGCCGTGGATGTAGCGCTCGCCCAGTTGCCCCCAGTTCACGAACTCGATGCCGAGCTTGAAGCTGGCCTGCGTGGCGCGCATGAAGGCGTCTTCGTCAAGCTGCAAGGCCTGGTTGAACAGGCGGATCATGGGGATGGTGGCCTCGCCCACGCCCACGGTGCCGATCTCTTCAGATTCCACCAACGTGATCGCACAGCGCTGGCGCAAGACCTGGGCCAGCGCCGCGGCCACCATCCAGCCCGCGCTGCCACCGCCCACGATGACCACGCGCACCAGCGCACCGTGCGCCGAGTTGAGGGTCGACTCTGGCGCCGCCATCGTGGCTCAGCCCGAGCGCGCCGCGCAA
Source organism: Burkholderiales bacterium (assembly GCA_031418595.1). GTDB lineage: Bacteria > Pseudomonadota > Gammaproteobacteria > Burkholderiales > Burkholderiaceae_C > Rubrivivax. The sequence goes on along the minus strand of JANOXU010000007.1, from coordinate 52,300 downwards.
TGCTCGGCGATGTAGGCCGCGTGCTCAGGCATCACGGTGGCGCACTGCAACACCACGCCGTGCACGTCTTCCAGGTACTGGGCAATCGCCTGCTCGGTGTGCAGGTTGACCAGTGGGTGCCAGGCCTGCGGCTTGAGGCCTTGCCCGTTCATCACCTGCAGCCAGGCCGCCTCGGCAAACAACTCGTTGTCCACGCGCAGCAGGCGGCCGGCATGCGCGTACAGGCTCAGCTTGTGGCGCAACGTTTCGGGCACCGGCATGGCGGCGCATTGCTGCCAGAAGGACGAGTCGGTACGCTGGTTGAGGTGGTAGTGCAGGATGATGAAGTCGCGGATGCGTTCGAAGTGAAAGCGCGACTGGCGGTTGTATTCGTCCACCTCAACGTGGTTGAAACCGGCACTCGGAAAGAACTCGATCAACTGGATGATGGCGGCCTGGATGAGGTGGATGCTGGTCGATTCCAACGGCTCCAGAAAGCCGCTTGAAAGGCCGATGGCCACGACGTTGCGGTTCCAGGCCTGGCGGCGCATGCCGGTGGTGAACTTGAGCAGGCGCGGCGCGGCCAGCGGCTGGCCGTCGAGCCGCCCGAGCAACACGGCCGCGGCCTCGTCGTCGCTCATTTGCGCGCTGCAAAAGACATGGCCGTTGCCGATGCGGTGCTGCAAAGGAATGCGCCACTGCCAGCCGGCACGGTGCGCGGTGGCGCGGGTGTAGGGCGTGAGCGGCGCCACCGATTCGCAGGGCACGGCCCAGGCGCGGTCGCAGGGCAGCCAGTGCGTCCAGTCTTCGTAGCCGGTGTGCAGCGTCTCTTCGATCAACAGGCCACGAAAGCCCGAGCAGTCGATGAACAACTCGCCCGCCACCTGCTGGCCGCTTTCGAGCACCACGCTTTGCACAAAGCCATCGCCTTCGCGCTGCGTGGCGCGAACGATCTTGCCTTCAATGCGCAGCACGCCCAGGCCCTGCGCCAGCTTGCTCAAGTACTTGGCGTACAGGCCGGCGTCGAAGTGATAGGCGTGCGCCAGGTCGGCCAGCGGCGACTCGGGCACATCAGTGCGCGGCGGCATGAAACGGTTTTGCGCGCAGGCCACCTGGTTGAGCGAATACTCGCCCAGCGGCCGTGCCTTGCCCGCAGCGGCCAGGCGCAACCAGTATTGGTGAAACGGCACGGTGGACAGGTCGCGCCCGATGGCGCCGAAGCCGTGGATGTAGCGGCTGCCCAGTTGCCCCCAGTTCACGAACTCGATGCCCATCTTGAACGTGCCTTGCGTGGCCCGCAAGAAGTCGTTCTCGTCGATGCCCACGATCTGGTTGAAGCGGCGGATCAGCGGGATGGTGGCCTCGCCCACGCCCACCGCGCCGATCTCGTCACTCTCCACCAGCTTGATGCTGACCTGCCCGCGCAGCACGGTGGCCAGCGCGGCCGCGGTCATCCAGCCGGCGGTGCCGCCGCCAACGATGACGATGCTTTGGATGTTGGGATCGTTCATGAGCGACCTATGAAAAAGGGGGCACACCGGCCCCCTTTGTAAACCCATTCAACAGCTCGGGGCTCGCCCCCGAAACCGCATCAGTACTTGTAGCTCAAACCGAACAGGTATGACTTGCCGTACTTGATCTTGCCCAGCGAATTGGCCGGCACGTCGCGGTAGCGCTCGAACACCGCGTTGGTCAGGTTGGTGCCCTGGAACAACACGCCCAGGCCCTTCAGGTAGCCGCTTTGGAATTCGTAGCCGAGCTGCAAATCAACCTCGGTGCTGCCGCGGATAAAGCTCAGTGAGCGCTCGTCTTGGAAGTTGCTGATCTCGCCCAGGAAGTCAGCCCGGGTGCGCGCGCCCAGCGAGACTTGCATGCCGTGGTTTTCGTAGTAGACGCGCACATTGGTCACGCTCTTCGAAAGGCCCGGCATGGGGATGTTGATGCCGTCCAGATCAGCCACCTTGAAGCCCGACACCGGCAGGCGCACGCTGCTGTCATTGATGGCCGTGCTGGCCATGATGCCGAAGCCGTTCAGCGCCGGCGTCAGCAGGTTGAACGGTACGTTCACCGACAGCTCGATGCCGCTGATGTTGCCACCCGACCCATTGGCCGGCATGGTGAGGATGCCGATCGGGTTGACGGTGGAACCCGGCGCCAGGAAGCGCGAGAAGTCGTAGTTGCCGATGATCGAATTCAGGATGTACGAGTCCAGCTTCTTGTAGAAACCTGCCGCACTGATGTAGCCCTTGTTGCCGAAGTATTTTTCGTACGAAACGTCAACCGACAGCGCGCGGAACGGCTCCAGCTTGGGGTTGCCCGCCGAGCCAACGACGCCCGTGTTGCCGATGGTGTAGGTCAGGCTCGAACGCATGTCGTTCATGTTCGGCCGTGCCATCACCTTGGCCAGGCCCAGGCGCAGCGCCTGGTCTGCGCCGAGGTCGAAATTCAGGTTCAGGCTGGGGTTGGCGTCGACATAGCTCGCGCCGGCGCTGCTGATGACGTACACGCCGCCCGCGGCGCACGACACCGCGTCATTGCACTTGGCGCCATCAACGTTGAAGCCGCTGGAAGACTGGTTGGTGTGCACCAGTTGCAAGCCCAGGTTGCCGCTGACCGGCAGGCCGAGCAGCTTGCCGTCGATATCGCCCCTCAGGTAGCCGGTGGTCACCTTCTCGGTCACCGACCAGTCCTTGTTCAGAATGTCTTTGTCGATCTTGTCCACGCGCTGGAAGATCGTGCCCACGGTGCCGCGCGGGTCGAACGACACCACCGAAATGCCCAGCGTGGGCAGCAAGGTCGTGGCCGTGCCCGGCACGGTGGCCGCGCCATACGGGTCGGTACCCGGCAGGATGCGCAGCACGCCTTCGGGGGCGATGCGCACCTTGTTGCGTTCGGTGAAGTTCAGCCCGGCTTCAGCGCCAACCAGCAGGCCCAGGCTGAAGTCTTTGCGGCCGCTCAGGCGCCCGGTGTTGATCTTGTCGGTGACCGTGGGGTGGGCGTTGTAGCCGGCCTGCGGGAAGGTTTCACCGCCGCTCCAACCGTTCACGTCAGTCAACTTCACGGCGCTGCGGCTGGCGTAGTCCACCCCGGCCAGCGTCAAGGCTGATTCAAAGACGGGCGAGCCCGGCTTGAAGCCGATCCATGACGCCGTGCCGACATTGCCCACGGCGCTGCGGCCAGGCACGCCGGCGGTGGTTTCGAAGCGGTCGCTCTCGCGCTTGACTTTTGATTGCGCCAGGTCGGTGCTGAGGTCCCAACCCAAGGCCTTGAACTTGGTGTTCCAGCCCCAGGCGTCGAGCTTGTCGGCGCCGGCTTCAAGGTGGTTGCGCACCACGCCTTTCACGCCATTGACGGTGCCGGCTTCGAGGTAGACCTTGCCGCCGACCGTGGTCACGGTCTTGGGCGCGCCGGCCACGATGCTGGTCAGCGGGTCGTAGGGAAAGTTGTTGCAGGTGTCGGCGTCGTTGCCTGTGACCTGGCATGAGATGGCGCCTTCGATGCCGGTCTTCTTGCTGGCAAAGCTGCCCTTGGACTTGAACACATCGAGTGTGGTTTCGAAGTCCTTGTTGGGCTTGAACTGGAACATGGCCATGGCGCCCTCGCGCTTGAGCGTGTTCTGGATCACGTCTTCGCCAAAGCCAGCCGGGGCGATGACCTTGGCCGCACCGTCGAGCAGCGAACGCTCCCAACGCCCCCAGGCATTGCCGCCGCCATTGCTCAGCGCCGCACCCGTTTCGTTGCTCTTGGCAAAGCCGAAGGCCACGCCGATGGTGCGGTCGGCGAACTGGTCGATGTAAGAGAACGATTGGCGGTCACCGTCGCCCTCTACGGCGCCAGAAGACACGCCGGTGCGAACGGTGCGCACATTGGCCGCCAGCGTGCGCTTGCGGAAGTCGAGCGGCTTGATGGTGCGCATGTCGATGGTGGCAGCCAGGCCCTGGCCCACCAGCGCCGCGGTGGGCGTCTTGTGAATCGTGATGCTGCCCAGCAGTTCAGCCGGGAATTGGTCGAACTCGACGCCGCGGCTGTCGCCGGTGGAGGCCATTTCGCGGCCGTTCAGCGTGGCACCGTTGAAGTCGGCAGACATGCCGCGCACGCTGACGTTCTTGCCGCGGCCAGTGGCGTCGCGCTGCAGCGTGACGCCGGGCAGGCGGGAGATGGACTCGGCCACGGTGGCGTCAGGCATCTTGCCGATGTCTTCAGCGCTGATGGATTCGACGATGCTGCTGGCGTTTTTCTTGACGCTGATGGCGCTTTCAATGGCCGCGCGAATGCCGGTGACGGTGACGCTTTGCGCCTGCTGCGCCATGACGTTCGTGCTGAACGCCAAAGCCGTGAGGCAACCGGCGTAAACCGGGTTGAGCGTGAACAGCGGGCCGGCGGACATTGGGCCACGGCGCTGCGTGCGGATTGATGTCATGGGGTCTCCTCGTGCGGGCTGTTGTGGGTTTCAGGCGCCGGCATGCGGGCGTGGCAAGGCGCTCGGTGCCCAGAATTTCGACTGTATTTGTACCAAAACTAGATTGTCTGAAGAGGCAAGTAAACCCTAGGCGTTGCGTCTCGGCATCAAGTTTTCAGCCCTCATGCAAGGAAAACAAGCGTTATCAAGACGTAACCGATGGCTCCATCGCATGTGATGCAGGTTGACAGGCAACGACGAAGGCCATGCCCATGTAGTGCAACTACAGGTTTGGCGACACTGAACCGCATCGCCTCAGGCTGACGCAAAATGCGCCGCAACTTGCTGCTTGGAGGCGGTTTGCTGCTCCTCATGCCACTGCTGCCTGTTGCGCAACGCTGTGTGCTGACTTGGCTGATGTGCCTGGCCGCGCTGGCGCCTGCCGGCGCGGCCGGCGCACCGGCGCGGGCGCCCGCCGCCGGGCTGCACCTGCCCTCGCCCGACTGGCGCGACCAGGTCATGTACTTCGTCATGACCGACCGTTTCGATGACGGCAACCCGCGCAACAACAACCAGGGCCAGGGCGAGTTCGACCCCACGCGTCCCAGCCACTTCAGCGGCGGCGACCTGGCCGGTTTGACGCGCCGCTTGGCCTACATCCAGGGCCTGGGCGCCACAGCGCTGTGGATCACTCCGCCGGTGGCCAACCGCTGGTGGGACGGCACGCGCCAGACCACGGGCTACCACGGCTATTGGGCCGAGCACTTCATGCAGGTTGATGCCCACCTGGGTACATGGGCAGACATGCAGCGCCTGTCGCGCGGCTTGCACGGCCGCGGCATGCACTTGGTGCAAGACATCGTACTCAACCATGTGGGCGACTACTTCCACCACACCCAGCCCTGGCAGGCCACGCAGCCCGGCTCAAGCTTCAAGCTGAATGCGCCAGACCGCGGCCGCAGTGCGCCCACGCAGTGGCCCTTCAGCTTGAACGATGCACGCCTGCCGCGCCACCGCCAGGCCGGCATCTACCACTTCACGCCCGACGTGGCTGACTACACGCAGCGCGAGCAGGAGCTGAACTTCCAGATGTCGGGCCTGGACGACCTGAACAGCGACAGCCCCTTGGTGCGGCGCACGCTGCGGCACAGCTTCGGCCACTGGATCAAGCGCGCCGGGGTGGATGCATTTCGGCTCGACACGGCGTTCTACATGCCCACCGCCGCGCTGGCTGACTTCATGCACACCACCGACCCGCGCGCCCCGGGCATGGTGCGTGCGGCACGCAGCACCGGGCGCAAGAACTTTCTGGTCTTTGGCGAAGGCTTCGGCATCGACAGGCCGTTTGACGATGTGCAGGCGCGCAAGATCGAAACCTACATGCACAGCGCCGGCCCCGTGCTGCCGAGCATGCTGAACTTTCCGCTGTACGGCAGCCTGAACGAGGTGTTCGCGCGCGGCGCGCCCAGTGCCGTGCTGGGCCATCGCATCGAAAGCATGATGGCGCTGCACCCGCGCATCCACTGGATGCCCAGCTTTGTGGACAACCACGACGTTGACCGCTTCCTGCGCGGCGCGGGCGAGCCAGCACTGCAGCAAGCCCTGCTGCTGCTGTTCACGCTGCCGGGCATTCCCACCCTGTACTACGGCACCGAGCAGGGCTTCACCGAAACCCGGGCTTCGATGTTCGCCACCGGCTGGGGCTCAGGCGGGCGGGACCATTTCGACACCGGTGCGCCGCTGTACCGCTTCATCCAGCAGTTAACGGCGCTGCGCCGGGGCGACAAGCTGTTTTCGCGCGGCCGCCCGCAGGTGCTGCGCAGCAATGCCGCCGCGCCGGGCGTGCTGGCCTACACCATGGCGCACGCGGCGCGGCGCGCGCTGGTGGTGTTGAACAGCGCTGATCACGAAGTGCTGGTTGATCGGCTTGAACTGGGCAGCGCAGCGGGCACGCGCTGGCGCGGCCGCTTCGGGCTGCACGGTGTGCCGGGCGACTTGATGCTGGGCGCTTCAAACAGCGTCACGCTGCGGCTGGCGCCGCGCAGCGGGCAGGTCTGGCTGCTTGAGCCGGGTGTGGCCGCGCAGGCCGCAGCCGAGCCCGCGCCACTTGAGCTGCACGCCCGGGGCACGGCGCCGTTCGGTGGCGACTTCACCATTCACGGCAGCGGCGCTGCGGCGGCACCCGTTCACCTGGTGGTCGATGGCGACCTGGCCCACGCCCAAACCGTGCTGCCCGGACCGGGCGGGGCCTGGCAGGCGCGCATTGACACCGCGGCCATGGTCAACCCTTCCACACGCCACCGCCTGGTGGCCTGGCAAGCCGGTGGCGCGCCCGGCACGCCGGCGCTGTCGCGCGCGCTGGAGTTCAGCGTTGAGCGCCCCTGGCTGCCGCTGCTTGACCAGGCCGACCCGGTGGGCGATGACCACGGCCCAACGGGCACCTACCGCTACCCCACCGACCCGGGCTGGGCCGGCAACCGGCAGCTCGACATTCACAACGTGCGCGTTGAAGGCGCCGGCGGGGCGCTGAAGATCGAGCTGAAGATGAACCGCGTCACCCAAAGCTGGAACCCGGCCAACGGCTTCGACCATGTGGTCTTCACCGTTTTCATCGAGCTGCCTGGCCAAGCCGGCGGCGCGCGTGTGATGCCGCTGCAAAACGCCGAGCTGCCCGCGGGCATGCGCTGGCATGTGCGGCTGCGCGCGCATGGCTGGTCGAACGCGCTGTTCGGCGCTGAAGGCGCCTCAGCGCAAAACGAAGGCACGCCGCTGGGCGTGGCCGCGCAACTGCTGGCCAACCCGCAGCACGGCACGGTGACCCTGCTGCTGAGCAATGCCGCGTTAGGCCGCGTGCCCAACCTGAGCGGGGCGCGGGTGTATGTGAGCACCTGGGATTACGACGCCGGCTTTCGGCCGCTGCGCGCGCAGCCGCAGCCGTTCGAGTTTGGCGGCGGCCTTGGCGCGCAAGACGCGCTGGTGATGGACGACGCCGGCCCCTTCTTGCTGCCCTGACCACGGGCCCTCAGGGCTGCACCAATGCCGTAGCAAAAGTACAAAGTGGCACCCCGTTTCTGCCGCCGCAGCGGGGAGCCACGCTCAGCAGAGGCCCGGCTATACGCTAGAGTCCCTTCGTTGTTTAACTACGTGCGGCCGGGTCACTTCAGCCGGCCGCCAAGGAGTTCGCGCGCATGGTTGGGGCCTTCCCGAGGCTGCTGGGCGACATCGGCGGCACCAATGCACGCTGGGCCTGGCAAGGCGCCAGCGGCGCGCCCATCGAGCATGTGGCCGTCATGCCTTGCGCGCACAGCCCAGACATCGCCCACTGCGCGCGGGGCTACCTGCGTGAACACGGCCTGGCCGCGCCGCACAGCGCCGGCATCGGCATCGCCACCGCCGTCACCGGCGACGAGGTGCGCATGACCAACCACCCCTGGGCGTTCTCGATCACTGAACTGAAGCGCCAGCTCGGCGTGCAGCGCTGCCTGGTGATCAACGACTTCACCGCCCTGGCGCTGAGCCTGCCCGCCCTGCGCGCGGGCGACCTGCACGCCCTGGGCGGCGGCGCCGCGGTGGCCGGCGCGCCGCTGGCGCTGCTGGGGCCGGGCACGGGGCTGGGGGTGTCGGGCGTCGTACCGGGCGCCACTGGCGGCGTGGTGGCGCTCAGCGGCGAAGGCGGCCATGTCACCCTGGCCGCGGCCGACGATGGTGAAGCCGCTGTGCTGGCGCTGCTGCGCCGCCGCTTCGGCCACGCCTCGGCCGAGCGTGCGCTGTCTGGCCCCGGGCTGGTGAACCTGTACGAAGCGGCCTGCACCCTGGCCGGTGCCACACCGCGTGCCTTGACACCGGCCGCGGTGAGTGCCGCAGCCCAAGCCGGCACCTGCCCGCACTGCACCCGCGCCGTGGCCTTGTTTGCCAGCTTGCTGGGCAACGTGGCGGGCAACCTGGCGCTCACGCTGGGCGCGCGCGGCGGTGTGTTCGTCGGCGGCGGCGTGGTGCCACGCCTGGGCACAGCGTTTGATGCCGCCCTGTTCCGCCGCCGCTTCGAAGAAAAAGGCCGCTTCGCCGCCTACCTGCGCGAAGTGCCTGCCTGGCTGATCACCGCGCCCACGCCGGCGTTGCTGGGCGCGGCGCAGGCGCTTGACGCCTTGCCAGGATGAGATTCGAGTCGCCACGCCTGCTGGCCGACATCGGCGGCACCTATTCCCGCTTTGCGCTGGAAACCGCGCCGGGCGTGTTTGAACATGCCGCGCAACTGACCAGCGCCGAGCACGAAGACCTGCACGCCGCCGTGCGCGCCTACCTGGCCACGCTGCCGCCGGGGCCGCACGGGTTGCCGCGGCATGCCGCGCTGGCCATCGCCACCCCGGTGCAGGGCGACGCCGTGCGCATGACCAACTACCCCTGGGCGTTTTCCATCGAGCAGTTGCGCCAACAACTCGGCCTGGAAACCCTGTTGGTGGTGAACGACTTCACCGCCCTGGCCATGGCCGTGCCGCGCCTGGCCGGGCACCAGCGCCGCCAGGTGGGCGGCGGCACCACGCGCGCGCGCAGCGTGGTGGGGCTGCTGGGCGCGGGCAGCGGCCTGGGCGTGTCGGGCCTGATCCCGGCGGACGACGGCTGGGTCGCGCTGGGCACCGAAGGCGGCCACGCCAGCTTCGCACCGCATGACGAACGCGAACTGGCCATCCTGCAATTCGCCTGGCAGCAGCACCCGCATGTTTCATTCGAGCGGCTGCTGTCGGGCGCCGGCCTGAGCCTCATCCACCGCGCCCTGGCGCACCGGGCCGGCCGTGAAGCCAAACCGCTGGCTGCACCGGAAATCACCCGCCGCGCGCTGGCCGGTGGTGATGCGCTGTGCACCGAAACGGTGGCTGCGTTCTGCGCCATCCTGGGCACGGCGGCGTCGAACCTGGCGGTGACGCAGGGTGCCTTTGGCGGCATCTACATCGGGGGCGGCATCGTGCCGCGCCTGGGCGAACACTTCGACCGTTCACCCTTTCGCAAGCGCTTCGAAGACAAGGGCCGCTTCAGCGACTACTGCCGTGGCATTGCCACCTTCGTCATCACCGAGCCGCGGGCCACCTTCATGGGCGCGGCGGTCATTCTGGCGCGCCATGTGGGGCTGTTCGAGCGCCAGCAGGGCCCGGCGCTGATGAGCCAGATCCGCCGCAGCTTGGCCGCGCTGTCACCGGCCGAGCGCCGCGTGGCCGAGCAGGTGCTGGCCCACCCGCGCAGTGCCTTGAGCGACCCGATTGCCGAAATTGCCCGCGCTTCGGGCGTGAGCCAGCCCACGGTGATCAGGTTTTGTCGATCGTTAGGCTGTGAAGGCCTGTCTGACTTCAAGCTGCGTCTGGCCTCGGGCCTGACCGGCACGGTGCCCGTCACGCACACCCTGGTGACGGGTGAAGACAGCATGCTGGAGGTGGGCGTGAAAGTTCTGAGCAACACCGCCTCGGCCATCCTGCACCTGCGCGACCAGTTGAACCGCGAGCTGATCGCCCGCGCCACCGACATGTTGGTGGCCGCGCAGCGCGTGGAGCTGCACGCCAGCGGCCACAGCGCCGTGGTGGCGCAAGACGCGCTGTTCAAGTTCTTGCGCCTGGGCCTGCCCACCTCGGCCTGCACCGAGCCGCGCGTGCAGCAACTCGCCGCCGCCGTGCTGCACCCCGGCGCGGTGGTGCTGATCATCAGCTCCAGCGGGCGCGTGAGCGAGCTGCTGGCGGTGGCCGACATGGCGCGTGAACGCGGTGCGCAGGTGGTGGCCATCACGGCCAACCAGTCGCCCCTGGCGCGCAAGGCTGACGTGGCCTTGATCGTCGACCATGCCGAAGACGTGGCCACGCAGTTGCCCATGATCAGCCGCATCCTGCACTTGCTGGTGGTGGACATGCTGGCCGTTGGCGTGGCCATGCGCCAGGGCGGCGAAAGCGCCGGCGCCACGCCGGCGCGCGCGGGCGCAGCGATTGAAGCCACGTCTGCGCCTGCGCTCATTGCGCACATCACTTCGCACATCACCTCGCACAACGGCTGAGACGCTGCGCCTGGCGCTCAGGCGCGCGGTTGCGACAAGGTGGCGCAGTGCGCGCCGCCGCCAACCCAGTTCAGGCCGAGTGCATTAACGAAACGAATCACTCGGCCCGGGAAGGCTTGCTCAAACAAGGCCTTGACCCGTGCTTCCACGCTGCGCGGCGTGCCGTGCGCTTCGTAGCCGGGGAGCACCACCACGCCATTGGCCAGCACAAAATTGAGGTAGCTGGCGCTGGCCACCTGCGTCAGCACCTGGCCTTCGCGGCGCTGTTCGGCGGGGGCAAAGTAATCCGCCGTCCACTGCTCGGAAAAACCAGCGTCGGCCGCCGCGCAAAGCACCACGCGCCGCTCGATGGCGCGTGGCAACGGCACCTTGATGATGCGAAACGGCGCGCCGTTGGCGTCCGTGGCCTGCGACAGGATGTCGAAGTTGCGCGCCATGCGCTGGCGGCTCAAGCGCGCCACCGGGTGGCTGGCCGCGTCGGCATCATCAGGCCAGGCCAGCAGCAACGTGCGGGCATCGGCAAAGCGCACGAACTCATCGCTGTGCCCGCCGGTGCCCCAGGCCACGTAGGGGCCGGTGATGGTGGCGCGCAAGTGCGGGTCTGAGGCCAGGCCCTCAGCCAGCCAAATGAGCTTGCTGATGCCGGGCAGTTGCAAGAACTCGGCCTGCATTTCAGCCAGGCTGCGCCCGGGGTTGCGCTGCTGCGCCAGCGCCGCGCTCACCAGCGCCACGCCGCGGCCGTTGCATTCGATGCCGCCGCCTTCCAGCGCCAGCGGGCTGCTGAACACACCGGCCCCGGCCAGGCGGGCGATGCGGCGGTCTTGCTCGTCGCGCGCCGGGTCCACCGCGGCGGCGCAGGCGGCGTAGCGCTCAAGGGCTTGGTTTGTGCCTGTGCCATGGCGGCGCGCGCACCACGCGGGCAGGCCGTACTGGCTCCATTTGAAATCGACCACGCCGTTGCGGCCTGCGGGCCCGGCCGTGAACACCGCCGCGTCGCGCAGGAAGAAGATCGCCAGCTCATCGACCATGAACTCGACCGCGCTGACGTTCACGCCGGCCTGGGCCAACAGCGCGCGCGCCGCTTGCAGCTGTGCTTCGTCGCGGGCCAGCAGCTTCAGCGGCACATGCGCTTGCAGCGCCAGCGCCAGCTCGACCGTGAAGGCTTCGTGCCCCGCGTCGTAGCCCAGCCACATGACCTGCACGGGCTCCCACTCACCGGCCAGGCGAAAGCCGGCGGCGGTGTCGGCTAGGGGCGGCGTTGCAGGCTGCATCGTGCCCGGCCGCAGCACACAGCCGGCACCCCAACCGCCCAGGGCCAGGGCGCCGAAACGAACCAAGGCGCGGCGCCGGTGTGGCATGCGGTCAAGCGCCGGGGCAGGCATCAATCCACCACGAACACCACGGCCGTTCGCGCCGGAATCTGAAACGTGCCGCGCGCGGCGTCAAAGCTCGACTCGCGGGCGCGCGCATCGGCGCCATGGGCGTGAACCGGGTGCAGCTTGAAGGGCCGGCCTCGCAGCGCGGCAATCTCCAGGCCATTGGGCTGCTTGTCAACATTGATCAGGTAGATCAATTCCTTGAAGCCCGCACCCGCCAGGCCCGCGCCGTTCAGGTGGCCGGCGATCAACACCGGGTTTTGCTGCGGCCCGGTGTTGTGGAACGTTAATCTGCGCGTCACCTCTTCGGCCGTGCGCAGGCGCAGCAGGCTGGTACTGGCGCGTATGCGCAGCAAATCCTGAAACGCCGCGCGCGTGAAGGCAATGTCGGCCGGCGTGGGGGCCAGGCGCGGCGCATCAGCCAGCAGCGGGCGCATGAACGGCCAGCTCGTGCCGTTGTCGGCCTGTGGCGGCAGGCCGCTGCCGAAATGATTGGTCTGGCCGGCAAAGTCGATGCGGTTGAACCAGTCGCCCGAGTCATAACTGTTGCGGTCCATCGACTTGCTGCGCAGCAACTCCTGCCCGGCATGAAAGTAGGCGATGCCCTGGCTGAAGGCCACCACGGCCGCGGCCAGGGTCTGCACGCGGGCGCGTTCTGCGCTGGACGTGGCGCGCGGCAGTTTGAACACATGGCTGTCGAACAGGGTCTGGTTGTCGTGGTTCTCAACATAGTTCACCACTTCATCAGGCTGGCTGGCGTAACCGGCAGCTTGATTGGCGTAGTTCACCTTCTCCAGCGCAAGGGTGTCGCCGCTGGCCGTGTGCAGCTTGTAGCTGCGCAGGCTGCCGGCCAGGGCCAGGCGCACCAGGTCGGCGCTGCGCTTCAGGTCTTCGATCGTGGCCTGGCCCAGGGCGGCTTCGTTGGCGTCATAGAACAAACCGTTCACGTAACCTTGTCGTTCAAGCTGCGCCGCGCCGTCGTCTGCCGCACCGCCGCCCCGCACCGCGTCGCGCCCGCGGTCGCTGAAGGTGGCGATGGCGCTGCCGTTGAGCGACAACTGCGAAGCCTGCACGAAGCGCGCGCCATCGGCCACTTCGCCAAAGTTCCAGCCTTCGCCAATGAGATGCACGCGCCGGCCGGCGGCTTGGTCCACCGCCGCTTGCAACTGCACCATGGCCGCGCGCGGCTGGTGGCCCATCAGGTCGAAGCGGAAGGCGTCAATGCGGTAGTGGTGCACCCAATGCACGGCCGAGTCGATCATCAGCTTGGCCATCATGGCATGCTCGGTGGCGCTGTTGGCGCAGCAGGTTGAGGTTTCCACCTTGCCGTTCGCATCAAGCCGGTGGTAGTAGCCGGGCACGATGCGGTCGAGCACCGAGTGCGGGTGCTGGCCGCTGGCTGACAGGTGGTTGTAGACCACGTCCATGCCCACGCGCAGGCCAGCAGCGTGCAAGGCCATCACCATGGCGCGCAACTCGCGCACGCGCACCGCGCCGTCTGCGGCATCCGTGGCGTAGCTGCCTTCGGGGGCGTTGAAGTGCAGCGGGTCGTAGCCCCAGTTGTAGGCGTCGCGTTCCTTGGTGGCCACCACCGCTTCTTGCTGGGTGGTGCCGTCGGGTGCGCCGCTAACGTTCGGTGTGATTGGGTTGGCTTCCGGCACGGTGGCGAAGTCAAAAATCGGCAGCAGGTGAACGTGGGTCATGCCGGCAGCGGCCAGCGCTTTCAGGTGGCGCATGCCGTTCGACTCACCTTGCGTGAAGGCCAGGTACTTGCCGCGCAGCGCGGGCGGGACCGTCTCGTCGCTGGCGGAAAAATCGCGCACGTGCAACTCGTAAATCATCTGATCCGTTGCAGCGGCCAGCGGCGCCGGGCGCGCGGCCTGTTTCCAGCCAGCGGGCTGGGCAGAAGGGTCGTTCAGATCGAGCACCACACTGCGTTGCGAGTCGGCCGTGAGGCTGGCTGAATACGGGTCGGTCACGCGGTTGAGCACCCGGCCCACGCCGGGCACGAACACATCCACCAAGTAGGTGTAGCGCTGGCCACGCAGATCGCGCTGCAGGCTGAGCTGCCAGACGCCGCTGCGGCGATCAAAGCGCATGGCGCGGGGCTGTGTGGGCTGATGGGTCGCGCCGCTGTGCAGGCACAGCCCAAGGGCTTGTGCGGTAGGTGCCCAAAGCTTGAAGCTGGTGCGCTGCGCGGTGGCCACGGCGCCGAGGTCAGGCACGGTCTGGGCAGATGCGAACAGATCGTCGAGCACACCCGGCATCTGCACGGCAGCGGCATTGCGCACGCGCCCTTGATCGTCCAGTTCCACCAGCAGCAACTGGCCGCTGAGCATGCGGCGCAACTGCTCAGTGCCAGCGGCCGGCAGGCGCAACACCAGGCCAGGCGCCAGCCACTTGAAGCGCGCAGCCAAGGCCGCAGGCAAGGTTGCGCCAGCCACGCCCAGTGGCACGCGCAAATCGGCGCCAAGCAAAGGCTGACCCGTTGCCGCAGTCAACTTCGCAGCGGAGGAATGAGCCAGCACGAAACGCCCGCCGGGCTGCGCGCTGCGCCCGGGCCAGACCAGCCATTCACGGCTGACCCAATGCGCCTGCACAGCGGCCGGCATGCCCGCCGGCGCCGGGCGCAAGGTGTGCTGCCAGGCCGTGCCATCGCAAGCGTTGGGTTGGATGCGCTGTGCCAGGGCCTGGCCGGCTTGGCTATACAACAACACCAGCAGGCAGGCTGCAGCGCAGCGCATCAGTGTGTTCATGGAAAGGTCGCTTCAGTCACTTCAACGTGTAACAGTAGGCATGCTCAGGGATAGCCAGGATGTCGGATGATGCCCGCCACCCCTAGCCTGCACGCCAATGTTTTGAGAGCTGCCTTCAGGTGGCCAGAGCAACGCAGCAAAGGGGGGCGTGTGAATCCTGTTGGATTTGGCGCGGCTGCGTGTTTGCCTGAGGCTAACGCGCCGGCAAGCGATACCGAAGGTGGCGACGGCATTTTGGTGCCCAGCCTGGGCGTGGCCTTGCAGGCCCTGGCCCTGGTCGCGCGGCTGCACCAGGTGGCTGCCGAGCCCGAACACTTGGCGCACCAACTCGGCAAATCGTCTAGACAGGCGGGCACGCCGGAAGATCTGCTCCTGGCCGCCAAACTGCTGGGCCTGCGTGCCAAGCGCAGCCGCACGCGCATCGACCGCCTGACACTGAGCAACCTGCCCGCCCTGGCGCTCATGTCTGATGGCAGCGTGGCCGTGCTGGCGCGGGCTGACAGCCAGCGCGTGCTGTTGCAGCGCTTCGCCCCTGGCACCGAACCGCGGCCGCTGATCGAGCCGCTTGAAGCCTTCGCTCGGGCCTGGAGCGGCGAGCTCATCCTCATCAGCAGCCGCGCCAGCCTGGCCGGCGAGCTGGCGCGGTTTGATTTCAGTTGGTTCATTCCCAGCCTGGTGCGGCACCGCAAGCTCATCGCTGAAGTGATGCTGGTGAGCTTGTGCTTGCAACTCTTTGCGCTCGCATCGCCCTTGTTCTTTCAGGTGGTAATGGACAAAGTGCTGCTGCACCGGGGTCTCAGCACGCTCAACGTCATCGCCTTTGGCCTGGTGGTGGTGATGTTGTTTGAGAGCCTGCTCACCGCCTTGCGCGCCTATGTTTTCAGCCACACCACCAGCCGCATTGATGTGGAGCTGGGTGCGCGCTTGTACCGCCATCTGCTGGCCCTGCCGCTGGCCTATTTTGAAGTGCGCCGGGTGGGGGACTCGGTGGCGCGCGTGCGTGAGCTGGAAAACATCCGCAGCTTTCTCACCGGCAACGCACTCACGCTGGTGCTCGACGTGCTGTTTTCGGTGCTGTTCATTGCGGTGATGTTCTTGTACAGCATCAAGCTCACGCTGATCGTGCTTTTGAGCTTGCCGCTGTACGTCGCACTCAGCCTGCTGGTCGTGCCCGTGCTGCGCACGCGGCTGGACGAAAAGTTTGCCCGCGGCGCCGAGAACCAGGCCCTGCTGGTGGAAAGCATCACCGGCGTGCAGACCGTCAAGGCCAGCGCCTTGGAGCCAGCCTTTGCCCGCCGCTGGGACCAGCAGCTTGCGGCCTATGTGTCGGCGAGTTTTCGCACGCAAAGCCTGGCCAGCGTGGCGCATGAAGGCGTGAACCTCATCGGCAAGCTGGTATCGGCCGCGGTGCTGTGGTTTGGTGCCCATGAAGTGATGGACAACCAGCTCACCGTGGGTATGTTCGTGGCGTTCACCATGTTCGCCAACCGCGTGGCGCAGCCCATCATGCGCATGGCGCAGATGTGGACGGATTTTCAACAAACCGGCATCTCGGTGCACCGCCTGGGCGACATCTTGAATTCGCGCACCGAGGTGGCGCCCAACGCCGCCGCGCAACTGCCGGCGCTGCAAGGGCGCATTGTTTTCGACCAGGTCACGTTTCGCTACCGCCCCGAGGCACCGCCCGTGCTGCACGAGGTGAGTCTTGAAATTCAGGCCGGCGAGATGATCGGCATCGTTGGCCGCAGTGGCAGCGGCAAGAGCACGCTGACCAAGCTGGTGCAACGCCTGTACAGCCCCGAGCAAGGGCGGGTCATGGTTGATGGCATCGACATCGGTTTGGTCGACGCCGCGCAACTGCGCCGCCAGGTGGGCGTGGTGCTGCAAGAGAACTTTTTGTTCAACCGCAGCGTGCGCGAAAACATCGCCATCGCCGACCCGGCGGCGCCGCTTGAAGCGGTGATGCACATCGCGCGCATGGCCGGCGCGCATGAATTCATCAGCGAGCTGCCGCAGGGCTACGACACCATCGTGGGCGAGCAAGGCGTGGGCTTATCGGGCGGCCAGCGCCAGCGCATTGCCATTGCCCGCGCCCTGTTCAGCAACCCACGCATCCTGATTCTTGATGAAGCCACCAGCGCGCTCGACTACGAAAGCGAGGCCATTCTGCAAACCAACATGGGCGTGATTTGCAAGGGCCGCACGGTGATCGTCATTGCGCACCGCTTGTCTGCCGTGCGGCAGGCGCACCGCATTGTGGCGATGGATCGCGGGCGCATTGTTGAAGCCGGCACGCATGATGAATTGCTTCAGCACCAGGGTCTCTACGCACACTTGTGGGCGATGCAAAACGCTCTTGTGCAAGCCGCTCCATCACGCGCGCCCGCAGCGGCGGGGCCGGTGCCATGACGCCAAGCCGCCGCCGAGCTACTGGCCCTGTGCCTTGCGCAACAGCTCAACGCCGCGCGCAGCCTTGCCGCGGCCGCGTTCGGCACGCAAGGCAAAGCGCGCCTCGGCATCAAATTCAGCCAACAGCAAGGTGGCCATTTCGTCGATCAGCCGGTTCACGCTGGTGCCGCGTCGCTTCGACAAAACTTTCAAACGCTCGTACTTGTCGTCAGGCAAACGGATGGTCAATGCGCTCATTGGGAACCTTCTTGCTTCGCATTCAGGGATTCGCCCTTCGGGCGGCCGGGCGGGCTCATGGTTTCACCTCAAGTTTCAGAAACTGGGCCGGCGTGATCGGCAACACATCGGGGAACTTCAATTCCGCAGATCGAAGATCGCGCAGGTTTTGGATGACGATTTGGCCAGCGCCAAAGTTCAGACCGCATACAGCGCGTTGATTCTTACCTGCTGTTGTGCTGACTGGTGATCATGACCCGCCCTCCGCGCCCACCTCGGCACGCCTCGTTGGAACTGCTCTCGCGCTACCGCGCCATCCTGGCCGCAGCCTGGGCTGTGCGCCATGAACTCGCAGGCCCCAAGCGCCTGGCCGATGAAGCCGCCTTCTTGCCCGCCGCGCTGAGCCTGCAAGAAACGCCGGTTCACCCGGCGCCACGCCGCGCCATGTGGCTGATCATGGCGCTGTTGGTGGTGGTGCTGGCCTGGAGCATCGTCGGCCAGGTTGACATCGTGGCCGTTGCGCCCGGGCGCATTGTGGTGAGTGACCGCACCAAACTCATCCAGCCCCTTGAAGCCGGCGTGGTGGCAGCCATTCGCGTGAAGGATGGCGATCATGTTCAAGCCGGCCAGGTGCTGGTGGAGCTGGATGCCACGGGCGTGCGCGCCGACTCACGCAACGTGCAAGAACAGCTTCTGGCCAGCACCAGCGAGGCCTTACGCAGTGCCGCCTTGTTGGTCGCACTTCAAGCCGGCCTCGCACCGCACTTGCCCGCCAAGGCAGACCCACGCATCCACACCTTGCTCAACAGCGAGTGGGGCGACATCGCCGCCAAGTCAGCCAAGCTCGATGCTGAACTGGCGCGCCGTGAAGCTGAACTCGCCACCGCCACCGAGCTGTTGAACAAACTCAACACCACCGTGCCCCTTGCGCGCCAGCGCGAAGAAGACTTCAAGTCGCTCAGTGGCGAAGGTTTCATCAGCGGCCACGCCGGGCAAGACCGCAGCCGTGAACGCATCGAACTTGAACGCGACCTGGCCACACAGCAAGCTCGCGTCACCGAAGCCCGCGCCGTGCTGGTGGAAAGCCGCAACACCAAGGCCGCCTACCTGGCAGAAACCCAGCGCACGCTGAATGACCGCCACGCCCAGGCCAGCACCAAGCGCATCCAGCTCACCCAAGAAGGCCGCAAGGCGGATCAAAAAGAGCGCCTGACCCAACTCACCGCCCCCGTGGCGGGAACGGTGCAGCAACTGGCCATTCACACCACCGGCGGCGTGGTCACGCCGGCGCAGCAGCTGATGATCATCGTGCCCGATGGCGCGCACATGACGGCCGAGGTGGTGATTGAAAACAAAGACATCGGCTTCGTACAGGCCGGGCAGGCGGCCGAGGTGAAGCTCGAAACCTTCAGCTTCACGCGCTATGGCACGGTGCCGGCCAGCGTGATCTGGGTCACCGCCGATGCGGTGGTGAGCGAACGGCCCGCGGCCGGTGGCATGGGCGCACCGAATAGCGTGGCCACCTTCCCGGCCACGCTGAAGCTGGAACGCGCGCAAATTGACATCGACGGCAAGATGATCCGCCTGGCCCCGGGCATGAGCTTGAGCGCCGAAATCAAGACCGGCCGGCGCAGCGTCATCGACTTCGTGCTCAGCCCGATCAAGCAGCGGGTGAGTGAAAGCCTGCGGGAGCGTTGAGATGAACGCCACAGTCGATAGCGCCGACGCCACCGACACCACGGTGCAGCGCCTGGGCACGCGCCCGCCCGGCCTGCCTGCCGCCCTGCGCGCGCTGCCGGAATTGGAAGCCCTGCGGCGCCAGATTTACACCAAGGCCATTCGCCTGAACGGCAGCCTCACCTACGACTTTCGCGTGCTGCTCAGCGATGCCATGCTGGCCCGCAGCGCCGGGCGGCTGATGTGGCAGCTCGTCAAGCCGTTGCAGCCGCAGGTGCTGGTGGGCCCGGGCTTTGGCGCTGCACCGCTGGTGTTCAGCATCGCCATGGCGGCGGCCGATGATGGCGTGCCGCTGAAGGTACTGATGGTGCGCGACAAGCGCAAGGGCCACAACCAGAAGCGCTGGGTTGAAGGCGACCATGACGCCTGCGCCGGCCAACGCGCCGTGTTTGTAGATGACTTCATGCGCCACGGCAGCGCGCTCAAGCTGGTGCGCCAGGCGCTGGCGGCCGAGAAGTTAACGCTCGACTTGGTGGCCGCCGCGCTGTTCTATGACATGTGGGATCCCCTCGTTTCACGCCAACTCGGCGTGGAAGGTTTCCCCGTGCTGGCCCTGTTCACGCGCCACGACATGGGCCTTTCGCGCGACAGCTTCGACGCCCGCCCTCCCTTGATGAAAGGCGCCGCGCCCAACTTCATCACCCAGCCGCCGCGCTGGTGGCGCTTTGAGCTGAACACGCACAAGGGCTACCCGCGCAAATGCAGCCCGGTCCTTGCCGAGGGCGCCGTGTTCGTGGCCGACGACCGCAGCACGCTGTGGAAGCATGATTTGCAAACCGGTGAGCCGCTGTGGGCCGTGCCCAGCGTGCAGGCGCCGCTGAAGGGCGTGGTGCAACTGCTTCAACACGTTGACCACAGCCTGGTCTATGGCTGCTACGACGGCACGCTCACCCGCGTGGCCACGGCAGACGGCCGCGTTCTTTGGCGCCGCCGCATTGATTCAAGCATCCACGCCACGCCCAGCATTGATGCGGCAGGTGGCCGCGTCTTCATCAACACCGAGCAGTGGAACGAAGGCCAACCCACCGGCCATGTGCAATGCCTCGAACTGGCCAGTGGCCGATTGCTCTGGAAGCACCGCCAGCCCTGGTGGCCACCCGGCAGCACGGTGTATTGCGCCGCCAGCAACACCGTGGTGGCGCCGTGCAACGACCAAAGCTTGACGGCGCTGAACGCCAGCACCGGCCAGGTGCGCTGGGTGGCGCCGGTTAACGGCCTGGTGCGTGGCCGGCCACTCATCCGCGAAGAGCGCGTTTACGCCGCCACTGAGCGCGGCCACTTGCACGCGCTGTGCCTGCGCAGCGGCGCGGTGGTGTGGGAACGGCGCTGCAGCCAGGGCCTGATGCACCAGTTTCTAACTGCCGTGGGCGATGTGGTGCTGGTGCTGGATGGCACCTGGCACCTTCTGGCCTTTGATGCCGGCAACGGCAAGCTGCGCTGGGCCTGCCGCCTGCGCAGCCCCGGCTGCTGGTGCCCGGTGGCCTATGGCGGCCATGTGGTGGTACTTTCAGAGCAAGGCCACCTGGCGGTGATTTCACCGCAGCTTGAGGTGAAGGTCTGGGAAGGCGGCCTGCCCGGCAGCTATCACCAACCACCTGCGCTGGCCGATGGCACGCTGGTGGTGGCCAGCAACACCGCAGGGTTGCAGGCCTATGACATCAACCCCTACTTCAGCCACCCGGCTGGCCTGACATGAACACAAGCACCCATGACGAGACTGCGGCAGTGGCCGCCACGCCACCCGATGGCGTGGTGAGCAAGGCTTGGCTGCTCGTCACCCAGCACCGTTCAGACCGGCTCGTCTACTTCACCGACGACCCCGAATTCACCATGCCGGCGGATGCTGACTGGTGTTACCTCAGCCCCTATGTGGGCGAGTTGCCCGCGGGCATGAGCCTGCGCAATTGCTGGGGCTGGCGCTTTCGCGGCATGGCCTTCATTGATGCACGCCAGCCGCCTGCGCCCAACCCCGCGCAGGCGCTGCTTGACCACAACAAGGAAGCCCTGCGCAAACTGCTGCGCGAAAAAATCGACGCCCTGCGCAAGCCCGTGGCACCCAGCGGTTTGATGGGCCATTCACTGCGCGCCAGCAAGCTGGCCGAAGCGCGCGCGGTGCTGGCCGGCCAGGCTGATCAAAGCACCTTGAAGCTGCTGCCCAACGCGGCCGCCGCCCGCAACATCGCCCTGGCTGACATGGCGCGGCGCGTGCTGGCTGCGCACGAACACACTGAAGCGGTGTTGTTGCACACCGAACTCCAACGCGAGCAAATTGCCGTGGCCATTGAGCAGGCGCTGACGCAAGAAGCGCTGATGCACATCCGCACCCGGCTGATGGAAGAACTGGCGCCACAGGCCGGTGCGGCGGCTGCCATCAAACCCGGGCACACCACGGCGCAGGCCATGGCCAAGCCGCCCAGCGCTACTGAACTGGCGCAAGAACAACTGCGCCTGCGCGTGCAACTGCGATTGAAGATCAACGACCTGCGCCGCACACAGGTGAGCGACTACCTGCTCGACGACGTGGTGCTGCGCCACAAGGGCCGCATCGCCGAAGCCGTGCTCAAAGCCGGCGGCGCGCTACCCCCGGGGCTGGACGGCAGCCCCCTCATCAGCCACGCCGCCGCCCGCGGGCAAACGCTGGTGGATGCGGCGCGCGACGTGGTAAACGAGATGGCCGATGTGGCGCAAACGCTGCTGCATACCGAGCAGATGAAAGACGCAGCCTTGGCACGCATCGCCACGTTAAGCACGTTCGCCGAAATTGGAACAACGGCCAAAGCCATTGAACGGTTCGCCTTACCGGCCGCAAAACTTGGAGCGACGACATGACGATTGGCCTGAGTGCAGCGCAGCCATATACGTGGTGTATCGAGCTCTATAGCGAAAGGCGCATCGCGCAAGGGCTTCATGGCGGAAGGTTGCGGATGGCATTGCTAGCCGTACTTCTTGCCTATCCGCTTCTGGCCCGTTCACAGGGAGCGGGAACGCAGACATCCAACCCGGTTGACAGCGAGGCGAGGCCAGCTCCAGCCGTCGTCGAAGAATCCCTGGACAGCACTGCTGCTTATGGAACCTCCCTAAAGCTCCCTGATGGAAGCGTCGTCAAGGTTGTTTGGCCAGCTGCGCTGTATGTCACAGCAGTCCCCAACTTACCCTGGGCAAGTACTCCTTCAGTGCCTCAGTGCGAACCCGCAATCTACAGTTTGGTGCGGGTGATGCCTGACGGCAAGGAGCTTTGGGTCAAGTCCTATCTGGCCCGACACACAGTGTGGTTTGAAGAGTGCGACCGCACGCTATGGGGTTTTGAAGTCCGATCGCGGCTGATGACCTTACATGATCGGCTGTCATACAGAGTTCCGTTTGACGGCACCTTTGAAATGGCCAATACACCATACCCACTGAAACGACCGGTGCGGTTGCGTATCGACGCCCAGACTGGCGACGTCATTGGCCAAGCACCAATAAACCTGCGAGTGATCGATGCCCGTACGTTGTTGGAGTTAAAGCTACGAATCAACAATGAAATCCTCCGCGAACTGCCTGACGCCAAAAGCAAGAGAGGTCAGAGGAACGAGGAGATTCACAAGAATCAAATGTTCCTTCGCCTGGAGCAGGCCTTGTTTTTGTCGCCTAAAAAACCGGCCGGCAAACCCACTCAATCAAAGTAATTCGGGAGAGTCATCATGACAGTTACTTCGGAACAAATTCGCGCACTGGCGTTACTCACTGTTGGCTATGCGTCAGAAGTTAAGAACAAATCCAGTCTCGTACTCAGTTGGGCGATGACGTACAAGAATGGATTGCCTGCCAACAACAGCGGTTACTCGGTAGGAAATCTACAAAGTGACCTCGGCCAACGACCCGAATTGGTACCTGGCTTGGTGACTGCCTACTATGCGTGGGCCGGATCGGACGCATCACGTTTGATGGGGCGCACTGCGAATCAATTGAATTCTGTGCTGAAGCAGCAAGGCCGCAAAGGCTTGGTTCCCAACGCGGACTCCGATGACCTCGGCTTGCGGCCACTGAGTGCGGACGAGCAGGCGAAGTTCAACCAATTCTTGCAGACAACAGAAGGTCGTCAGGCTGTATGGGCCATGGATCTGCTGCAGATCGCAAAGCAGGTTGCGTTTGCCGAGCGCGTGACGGCCTCCCAGACCTACCAGTCGTTCGTCGACGACAGCGACAAGAACTTCGTACTCACGGCAGCAATGAAGCTATTTAACCAATCTGAATATTGGGCGAAAACGCGCGAAGTGAAGGCCGGCGACAACCTCGCCCATTTGATGGAATCCAGCCTGATGTCTTGGAGCGACATCAGGGACTTCATTACTGTCAACGTTGGAGCGAAAGCGGACTACATCAAAACCGGCTTTGAGCATGCGATGCCGGGGGTGGCCCTATACAACAAAGTCTTGACTTCCAACACGCCGCTGTCTGTGTGGCTAACAGACTTAGGTGGCCAGAATCTGACTGGCCTGGGCCAAAGCGGCTTTGCCTCTGATCCACGATTCCAGGTTCTGGAGCGGTTGTTCAGAGACCCAGCGGCAGGCAGCAAATTTGTTGACAGTCTTGCGCAATCCAAGTCGGCTTTGATGCTGTTACCCAAGGAGTTGGAAGGACAGGCAAAGATCATCGGCATCGACAAGACTGGACAAATGTTTAGCGCTGAAAGCGACGGGAAAGGATTCAAGCGCTTCGTCGCAAGCCAGTGGAGCGACAGCTCTGGCAACTACAACCAAAGCGATTCGCCGATCCTCAAGCGTAATACCACGGGCAGGTGGGTGCTGGCACTTGGCACCGAGGAGATTGTGCTGGGCAATGAAGGTAGTGCATTGGCCCAAGTCAATATCAACGGTTTCGACGTTACTTTGGACGCCAACAAGGGCGGGCAATACCTCTTTCTCGACGATGGAGTCCTGGTACGGGCGAGCTATTCCCAGAACCTGAGCGTTGCAGCCGGAGAAATTTTGACTGGCGAGTATGCCGGTTGCACTGTTGCCTTCCAAGATCGAAACCTGGGTGCTAGCGGCGGTGGTATGCGTACTGTTAGCTTCAACGCGAATGCGACGGGATCGGGCACCGCGGACTACCTGGCAGTCATCAACGATGGCAACGGCAGAGTCACCACCATTGACGTCAAGCCGATACGGCAAAACACCGACACGGGCACAGTCATCATTGGAAGCGAATGCAGTGTCAGTGTTGCACTTGGCGGCGTCACGCAATCGTTGATAGCGACGAGCGACAGCGTCGATCCCTTCACAGGTCAACGAACGCAATCAAGCGATGCAAAGACGTTTGACGCAAGCACCGGCGCCTTTGCCAGCCACACCTACACCAGCGCAACCAGCACCAGCGCTGGCCTGCCTCTTTCCAACCTCGAAGTCACCTACAACGCGCTTGGCCAGGTCACCCAAACCCGCCTGACCGAGTTGCAACCCAATGGCAGCCAGACCACCGTCACGAGGGACGGCCAAGGCGCGACCCTATCGACCACGAACGTCCAAGTCTTCGACGACGGCTCAAGCCTCAAGGCGACCACCACCGCAAATGGCGCGACTGTCACCGAGAGCTACGACACCGATCAAACCCTAGCCGGCACCATCACCTCCACCCCCGATGGCACCGGTGGATTCAACCGCGTAGTCGCCACCACCGTTGCCGGCAAGGCAGTTGAGTTGCAGCAGCACGCCAATGCCGCAGCTTTGGCAGACGGCGAGCAAACGGGTGACTACGCCACCAGCCACATCTTGCTCGATGGCATTGATGCGGCCTATCAGGACCTGGCTGCCAGCAGCATTGATGCCGCGGGCAATGGCCTGAACTTCATCACCGCCCGCAACAGCGGCGCTGCAACGCAGCTCGTTACCGCCATCAACCCCGCCTCCCCCACCGGCTCCGCCCCCGCCCCTGGCGCCACCCCAGCCGCCGACCCAACTGCTTGGTACAACACACCCGAAGCCCTGGGCTTTGGCCGCACCCTCACTGAAGTGCAAAGCCTAGTGGCCGCGTTCAAGGGCGGCAAGCCTGGGCCCATTGCCATCAACTTCTTCAACCTGGCTGCCAGCGCCGCTGGCGCCAGCTCGGGCATTGGCATTGGCACGTCTGCTTTGAACGCCGTTAACGAACTGAGTAACTTCTTCAAAGCCTTCGAGCGCGGCGATGAGTTGGCCGCTGCCGCTGCAGGTGCGGCCTTCGCGCGCAGCGCCTTGTTGGGCATGCAGGGCTTGGTGCAACGGCAGATCGAGAACCAATTCGGTACCTTGGCCGCGGCCGAGCAGGCCGCGGAACGCGCGGGCGATGCCGTGGCCATTGAGCTGACCAGCCAGTACAACAACTTGGGCCAACTGGCCGGCAGCATCGGCCAAGCCCTGCCTTACCTGAACCTGCTGTTGGCCATCAAGAGTGGTGATGAGCTGAGCATCGTGGGCGCCACTGCGGCCGTGCTCAATTCCTTGGGCTACACCTGGGCCGGCCCCATCGGCTGGGCCATTGCGGCGTATCAGATCTTCAACTTGATCTTCAACGAGCCCGAGATTTACGCCGAAGCCAAGTACACCGGCAGCAGCGATGGCATCACCGTGGCGCCCTTGCTGCTGCGCGAGGGCGACGCGGGTGGCGAGCAAACGCTTGGTGCCATGGGCAGCTTGCTCACTGGCCTGCAAACTTTCTTGAGCACCCACTTCCCCGGCGATGACCGCGTACTCATCGCCCAGCGCCTGCCTTGGCTGCGCTTTGATGGCGTTGACAGTGGCCAGGGTGTCTTCACCATGCGCTGGCGCGACAGCGCCACGGGCGTGGTGCAGGCCCGGCGTTTTGATGTGGATGGGGTGTACATCGGCGCCGGTGAGGGCAATTCGGCCTTGCTTGTGAACCCAGCCACTGATGAGAACTTCTTCCGCAGCATGGGCCAGCAGTTTGTTGAGATTGCGCTGGGCGACTATCAAGGCCAGAGTGCTTTGGGGCCGCGCTGGGCGGCGCAAACCGCTTATGCGCAGGCGCACCGGGGCACTGAGGTGCCTGTTATGGGTTGGGAATACGACGTGAACGGCAACCCGGTGCGCGAAGTGGTGACGGGCTATGTCCACCAGGGCACGCCCGTTGATCCCTACGCCGGCTTCACCACCTTGCAGCGCGCCAAGGAACAGGGCCAGCTCCTGGCCTTCAACCCCGGTGATGCCAAGCCGGGCAACGCAGGCGGCTTGAACGCCAGTTCAACCCAGACCGCCCAGCTGATCACGATTGACCTGGATGGCAATGGCATTCAAACCACGCTGCGCGCCGAGGGTGGCAGCGTGTTGGTGGACATTGATGACGACGGGTTTGCTGAAGCCATGGACTGGCTCAGCCCGCGCGAGGGCATCTTGGTGCTCGATGCCAATGGCGACGGGCGGGTCAGTGGCGGGCACGAGATGTTCAACGATTCGCCCGTGAACATGGCCGCGCGCGGCTTGCATGTGCTGGATGAATTGGATGGCGATGGCGACATGCTGCTCAATGCCAGCGACCCGGCGTTTGCGCACCTGCGCGTGTGGCAAGACATCAACCACGATGGGCAGGTGCAAGAGTTTGAGCTGTCTTCGTTTGCGCAGCGCGGCATCAGCCAAATCAACATCAATGCCGGGCAGGTGGTGATGAATGGCGTGGCGCAACCGCTGCACACCACGGCGCTGGTGGCAGACAGCGCGGGTTTCATGAGCAATGCGCTGGGCAACAGCGTGATGGTGCTTGCTGAGGCGACTGGGCAGAACACCTTGCTGGCCAGTGCACTGGGGGACTATGCGCAGAGCAATACCGCTTCTGGCGTATTGGCGCACAGGCATGCCAGCGGCGACGGCGTGCTGGTGGCGGTGGATGAGTTGATGGATGGGCTGGAAGACACCACCCTGACCGTGAGCACGGCGCAGTTGCTGGCCAATGATGCCAGTGCGGGGGGCAGTGCTTTGAGCGTGGCGGGCGTGTCGGGTGCAGTGGGCGGTTTGGCGGTGTTTGATGCTGCCGCGCAAGTGGTGCGGTTCACGCCTGCGGCTGACTTCAACGGCACCGCCAGCTTCAACTACACGGTGCAAGATGCCACCGGCCGCAGCGCCGTGGCCACGGCGGTGGTGGAAGTGGTGGCGGTGAATGATGCGCCGGTAGTCACCCGCAGCGCGGTGTATCGCGATGCACAGTGGGGTGACATGGTGGAGGTGGCCACCCAACAGGAATTCGGTGTCAGCCGCGCGTATTCCCTGCCCGCTGGGGCGCAAATGGGTGCAGCGGTGACTGACACCACAGGCATCGTCCCCTTCAACTGGACTGCCGGGAATGCGAACCTGATCGGCTTTCGCGGCGGCTACATGTTTGCCTCTGCCTGGGTTCCCTACACCGGCCCTGGCGGCGGGCCGCCAATGCTCGGCTGGCAACCGGTTGCGCTGCCCGAGGCAAACGCGGGCAAGCTCACGGTGACGGATGTTGACAGCCCGGCCAGCGCAATCAGCCTGGCCGTGTTGAAAGGCCCGGACGCGAAATTCGGCACCCCAGTGGTTGACGCGCAGACGGGCATTTGGCATTACAGCCACTCTGACAGCAGCGGGCAGGACGATGCTTTCGTGATCCGCGCCGATGACGGCAGTGGCGGCACAACAGAAATCAAAGTGGTGATTGACGTTGGCGAACCGCTGCCCGATTTGGTCTCGAATGGTGAAAGCGATGAGGCTGACGCGATTGGCGGCGGTGACGAAGCCGACGAAGGCGACGGCATGCCGGAAAGCTACGGCGAAACCGACGAGGCTGATGAGGCTTCGGGCTCCGATGAAGCAGGCTCTGATGAAGCTGGATCCGATGAAGCAGGTTCTGATGAAGCAGGCGCTGACGAATCGGGGACCGGGGACAGCGCCGCGCCGCCGTTGGTCGAACCCGGCCTACCCGTGGTGCTGGACCTGAACGGCAACGGCTTCCACTTCATCCCCACCCGCGATTCGAACGCCTATTACGACTTCACCGGCGACGGTGTGCGTGAACGCACGGGTTGGACATCGGGCGCCGATGGCATCTTGGCCTATGACTTGAACGGCGATGGGGTCATCAACAAGCGCGACGAGATTCGCTTCAAGGGCTACACGGTGGGTGCGCGAACAGACCTGGAAGGCCTGGCGCACTTCGACACCAACGTAGACGGCACGCTCAGCGCGGCCGATGCTGAGTGGAGCAAGTTCTATGTGTGGCAAGACGCGAACGAAGACGGCTTGCAAACGCCCACCGAGCTGCGCACGCTGGCTCAAGCCGGCGTGCAAAGCCTCAACCTCACCACTGACAACGTGGAAAGCGTGGTTGATGGCGCCACGGTGTTTGGCATAGGTGCCTATACGCGCATTGACGGCTCAAGCGCCAAGTTAGCCGACGTGCGCTTTACCGTGAGCAGCGAGGTGCAACAAGCCGAACCTGCCAACGAGATCATTGCCGACCCAGCCGGCGGCAGCATCAACAGCGGCAGCGGCGCAGACCGAATTCATGGCGGCGCAGGCGTAGACCAAATCTTCGCCGGCCCCGGCGCAGACCGCGTGGCCGCAGGCGCAGGCAACGACCTGGTGCTGGGCGATGCCGGCAACGACATCTTGGCCGGCGAAGCAGGCGATGACCAGTTGGCCGGCGGCAGGGGCGACGATTCGCTGAGCGGCGGCATGGGCAACGATTTGCTGCACGGCGACGCGGGCGACGACCGCCTGTATGGCGACACGGGCGACGACCACATTTATGGCGACGCCGGCAACGACGTGTTGGCCGGCGGTGATGGAAACGACCTGCTGTATGGCGGCGACGGCCTGGACAAACTCTTTGGCGGCGCCGGCCACGACACGCTATTTGGCGGCGTGGGCGCAGACCAAATGCAAGGCGACGCCGGCAACGACGTGTACGTGGTGGGCAATGTGTTCGACACCGTCTTTGAAGCCGCGGGCGGCGGTGATGACACGGTGATTTCACTGGTTGACCAGCGCTACGTACACAACGTTGAAACCTTCATCATGGACGGGGCTGACGACATTGAGGTGCTGGCCAACGCGAGCGCCAATTCAATCTTCGGCAACAAGGGCAGCAACTACATTGACGGTGGCGCGGGCGCAGAACTGATGGCCGGCGGTGCGGGCGACGATGTGTACGTGGTAGACAACCTTGGCGACCTGGTTGTTGAGCGCGCCGATGGCCAAGCCATGAGTGGTGCGGAAGCTGCGCTCATCGGCGCCAATAACGTGTTGAATGCGGCAGGCTTCAACACCTATGGGCATGTTGGCTTTACCGGCACAGCATGGGGCACAGACGCGGTGAAGGCATTCGTCACCTACACGCTGCCGCAAAACGTAGAGAACCTCATCCTCACCGGCAGCGCAGCCATTAACGGAACAGGTAATGCGCAAGTCAACCTCATCACCGGCAACGCCGCCGCCAACACTTTGGCCGGCGGCGCGGGCGACGATGTGCTGCAAGGCGGTGGCGGCGCAGACCGCTACCGCTATGCACACGGCGATGGGCAAGACCGCATCGTGGATACCCAAGGCGCGGACGTGCTTGAGTTCGGTGCGAACATCAACCGCGACGATTTGCGGTTCAGCAAGACGGGCACCGATTTGGTAGTGAGTGTGTTGGCGCGGGCGGGGTATGCGGCGGGCAGCGTCACCTTGGCGGGTTGGTTTGTGGCCAGTGAGCGGGTGAACAGCATCGCCTTCAGCGCGGGCACGGCCATGGTGCTTGATGTGGCAGCCTTGAACCACGCGCCACTGGCGCTGGCTGACGCGGTGACCATGACCGAAGACCAAAGCCAAATCAGCGGCAATGCGCTGGCCAATGACAGTGACCCAGATGCGGGCGACACGCTCACCGTGGCCAATGCCGGCAACCTGGCCGGCAGCTATGGCACTTTGATATTGGGTGCCGATGGCAGTTATGCCTACGACTTGAACGAGCAAAGCACTGCGGTGCAGTCGCTCGCGCCGGGTGAGCGCTTGAGCGATGCGTTTTCCGTGACTGTGCGTGACTCTGGTTTGGGTTTGCTGACCACACCCTCCACGCTGACGTTCACGATCAATGGGGTGAACGATGCGCCGCTTGTTGCGATTGCATTGCCTGATGCGACGGCCGTTGTAATGAGCCCGTTCGTGCTTGACTTGCCGGTGGCCATGTTCACCGACTTTGATCATGGTGAAAGCCTCACCTGGAACGTTGCATTGGCCTCTGGCGGCGCGTGGCCGGCGTGGTTGACCTACGACCCCGCTATGCGCCGATTCAGTGGCACGCCTGCGCGCAGTTTGAGTGGCAGCATCTATGACTTCGCCGTATCGGCCACAGACACCTATGGCGCGACGGTGAGTGATGTCTTTCGATTAACCGTCAGCTCAACGGGCGTTTTGCTGAACGGCACGGCCGGCATTGACACCTTGGTTGGCACCTATCTCGATGACACGCTTGATGGCCAGGCAGGCAATGACACCTTGCAAGGGGCGGATGGCGACGACACCTTGATCGGCGGCCCCGGGGCCGACACGCTGATCGGCGGCTTGGGCAATGACACCTACGTTGTTGACAGCACGTCGGATGTATTGACTGAAGCTGTAGCTGAGGGCATTGACACGGTGCAGTCGCCCGTCACCTGGACGCTGGGCAACAATCTTGAAAACTTGACGCTCACGGGCTCAGCGGGCGTCAACGCCACCGGCAATACGCTGGCCAACGTGTTGACCGGCAATGCAGGCGTGAACATTTTGAGTGGCGGCGCGGGCGACGACACGCTGGATGGCGGGGCAGGCAATGACACGCTCAACGGCGGTACCGGGAACAACCTTTTCAAGTTTGGCCGCGGTAGTGGACAAGATTTCATCAAAGACGTGTTGGACACGACAGCCAACAAGGCCAGTACGCTCTTGTTCGGCGCAAATGTGGCGCCTTCAGATGTGTCGATACGCCAGGTCTACACAGCCTATTGGGGCTGGACTGCCGACCTCGAGTTCGGCATCAAAGGCACCACCGACAAGATCTCTGTCAGCGGCATGTGGCGTGGCGCTAGTGGGTTTGGTGGTGAATACACACCCGTGCAGCTGGTCAAATTCGCAGACGGCACAACTTGGACATCTGCCACGTTGATATCGCTGGTGCTGGCCACGACCCCAGGCGACGACAACATCACCGGTAGCGCTAACGCTGACGTTTTGATGGGGGGTCTGGGTAACGACACTCTGGACGGCAGCAATGGCGACGACAGGCTAGGCGGCGGCCCAGGCAACGACACCCTTGCGGGCGGCATTGGCAACAACACCTATGTCTTCAACCGCGGCGATGGCCAAGACCTCATCACCAACTTCAAAGACACCACCCTTGGCAAAGCCAACGTGCTTGAATTCGGCGCCGGCATCGCGCCAGCAGACGTGACGGCGCGTCAGGTGTACGACAGTTATTGGGGCACCAGCGCAGCCATTGAGTTCAGCATCAATGGCACCACCGACAAGATCACCGTGGGCGGCATGTGGCGCACGGCGGGTGGCAATGGCGAGGAGTACGGGGTGGTGCAGTTGGTGCGGTTCTCCGATGGCACGACGTGGAACTACGCGACGTTCGTACCTGCACTGATGGCCACGACCACAGGCGACGACCTGATCACCGGCACCATCAATGCAGACACGATCGACGGCGGCGCCGGTAACGACAACCTCAATGGCGGCAAAGGCAATGACACCCTCATTGGCGGGCCGGGCAACGACACCCTGACCGGTGAAACTGGCAACAACACATACGTCTTCAACCGCGGCGACGGGCAAGACCTCATCACAAACTTCACCGACACCACGGTGAGCAAGAACAGTGTCTTGCAGTTTGGGGCAAACATTGCACCGGGCGACGTGGTGGCCAGGCAGGTCTACGACAGCACGTTTGGGATGAACGCGGCCATTGAGTTCAGCATAGTCGGCACCGCCGACAAAGTGACGGTAGGCGGCATGTGGCGCGCGGCGGGCGGTTTTGGCAATGAGGTCGGCGTGGTTCAAACCGTGAGATTTGCTGACGGCACGACCTGGAATTACTCAACGTTTGTGCCTGCGCTGATGGCCGGCACTGCTGGCGACGACACCATCGTGGGCACGATCAATGGCGACACTATCAACGGTGGTGATGGCAATGATGCTATTGCCGGCATGACTGGCAATGACACCATTGCTGGGGGCGCGGGAGATGACAGTCTTTACGGCAATGAGGGCAATGACACGCTTGACGGTGGCGCCGGCAATGACGGTCTGGCCGGTGGTACGGGCAACAACACCTACATGTTCGGTCGAGGTGATGGGCAGGATGTGATCACCTATTTAGTTGATACGACAGCGACAAAAGTAAACACCCTGCGATTCAAAAATGGCGTGTCGCCTGCGGACATACGGCTAACTCAGACGTACGACGAAGTCAACTTCAATGACTACTACAACTTACAGCTCACCATTGCAGATTCGAGCGACTCTGTCACGATCGTGAGCTTCTGGAGGGAATTTGATACGCCCGGCAATCACGCGGCCAGCACCGTGCAGCGCTTTGAGTTTTCCAACGGCACGGTGTGGAATCGCGATGATGTAAAAGCGCTTGTGCTTGGTGGCACCCCCGGCAACGACCGGATCTTCGGCACGACCACTAGCGACACGATAACGGGCACTGCAGGTGACGACACACTCATCGGTAGGGCTGGCAATGACCTCCTCATTGGCGGCGACGGCTACGACACAGCATGGGTGCCCGCTGGCTCCTACGCAATCACTCGCGTTGCCGACAACACCTACACCGTCAGTCGGAATGGAGAGACCGATACGTTGCAAAGCGTTGAACAACTCTACCTGACCATCAAGTGGCCCTGGTACTACTCGCTGGCTGATTCGTACGCGTTGACAAGTGGCGGTGTTGTGATCAACGACACAACCCCAGAGATAGGCCAAACGCTCAGCATGATCAGCACGCTTGGCAACAACACCATCACCCTCACGGCCAGGCAATGGCAAGTGCAAGATGGCGCAACGTGGTCTGACATTGCGGGCGCCACATCCACCACCTTCACGCCAAGCTTGGCCCAAGCCGGCAAGAGTTTGCGCGCCTTGCTCACCTTCTCAGACCGATACGGCGCCGGGCAAGTTGCTACGTCACCAGCAACCGCTCCCATTCCTCGCATCAACAACTTGCCCACGGGAACGATCTCCATTGCGGGCACCGCCGCTGAAGACCAAACCCTCAGCGCCGTGACCAGTTCTTTGGCCGATGCAGATGGCTTGGGTGCATTCAGCTATCAATGGCTACGCGGTGGCGTGGTGGTTGCGGGGGCAACGGGTGCGACTTACAGCCTGGCTGGTGCGGATGTTGGTCAGACCATTCAGGTTCGTGTGACCTATGTTGACGGTGGTGGCACGCCAGAGATCTTGACCTCCGCCGCGACCCCTCCTGTTTCAAACGTTAACGATGCGCCGCAAGGTTTGCCGCTCATCGCCGGAACGGCCACGGAAGACAGCATGCTGACCGTCAGTGCCACACCCGTGTCAGACGAAGACGGCCTTGGCACTTTCAGCGTGACCTGGTTGCGCAATGGCGCGGCCATTGCCGGCGCCACTGGCGTGAGCTACACACCGAGCGACGCGGATGTAGGCGCCACGCTGCAAGCACGGTTGAGCTATGTCGATGGTTACGGTACGGCAGAAACCGTTACCAGCCTGGCGAGCGCGCCGGTGGCCAATGTCAACGACCTGCCTTCTGGTTTGCCAGCCATTGTGGGAACGGCAACGGAACGTCTCACCTTGACGGTCAGTACCGCTGCCATGGCCGACGCCGACGGCCTGGGCCCCGTCAACTACCAATGGCAACGCAACGGCGCGGCCATTCCTGGCGCCACCAGCTCAAGCTATTCATTGGGCGATGCCGACGTGGGTGCTCAGCTGCGCGTGCAGGTGAGCTATACCGACGGCCATGGCACACCCGAAACGTTAATCAGTGCAGCCACTGCCCCAGTGGCCAACGTGAACGATGCCCCCACTGGCGCGCCCACCATTGCAGGCAGCGCAGTGGAAGACCAGGTGTTGTCCGCCAACACCAGCAGCATCGCTGATGCCGATGGCCTGGGCTCCTTCAGCTACCAGTGGCAGCGCAACGGCATTGACGTTGCTGGCGCCACTTTGGCCACCCTCGCTTTGGGCGATGCTGACGCCGGCAAACAAATGCGCGTGCGCGTGAGCTACACCGATGCTTGGGGCACCAACGAGGTGTTAACCAGTGCCGCAACGCTTAGCGTGGCGAATGTGAACGACGCGCCCGTTGGCATGCCCAGCATCAGCGGCACCGCGACGGTGGGCCAGACCTTGGGTGCCGTGACCACGGCGGTCAGCGACGCTGATGGCCTGGGCACGTTTGCCTACCAATGGAAGCGCAGCGGCGTGGCCGTGGCGGGTGCCACGGCGGCAAGCTACTTGCTAACTAACGCTGACGTTGGCGCACAAATGAGCTTGAGCGTGACGTACACCGATGGCTTTGGCACGGCGGAAACGTTGGCCAGCGCACCAACGCCCACAGTTCAAATTTTTAACCACCTTCCCACAGGAAGCGTCACCGTCAGCGGCACGGCAGCACTCGGCCAAACGCTCACTGCCACCAGCACGGTGGCCGACGTTGACGGCCTGGGAACCCTAACCTGGCGCTGGCAAGCCCTGAATGGCGCGCTGTGGTCTGAGGTAGCTGACAACAACCGCAATACCTTGATCGTTGATGCCCGATTCACCGGCCTGCCGCTGCGGGCCGGGGTGTCGTATACCGATGCTCAAGGCACGACTGAAGCTGTTTTCTCAGGCGCCACTTCCTCTGTGGCAAGCGTGACCTTCAATGCCATCATTGGCACAGCCGGAGCAGACACGCTCTCGGGCACGGCGGGTGCAGACAAGATCAGCGGCCTGGCCGGCAACGACACACTCAATGGCGGCATTGGCAACGATTTGATGCTCGGCGGCCTGGGTGACGACACTTATGTTGTGGATGCCCTGGCTGACGGCGTGGTTGAAAACCCCAGCGAAGGCAACGACACGGTGCAAAGCTCGGTGACCTACACCCTGCCCGCCGAAGTTGAGAACATGACCTTGACGGGTACCGCTGCCATCAACGCCACAGGCAACAGCCAAGACAATCTGCTCACCGGCAACAGCGCCGCCAACGTGTTGCAAGGCGCGGCGGGTAACGACACTTTGAATGGCGGCACAGGTGCAGACACCTTGGCAGGTGGCACCGGCAATGACACCTATGTCGTTGATAACGTGGCCGACGCCGTGAATGAGAACGCCGGTGAAGGCACAGACCTGGTTCAAGCCTCGGTGACGTTTACCTTGAGCAACAACCTTGAGAACCTGAGCTTGACGGGCACAGCGGCTATTAACGGAACAGGTAATTCACTGAACAACAACTTGCTCGGCAACAGCGGCAACAATGTGCTCACGGGTTGGGCGGGCAATGACATGCTTGACGGCGCCGCCGGCAACGACACCTTGGTGGGCGGCGCGGGCGACGACATCTACTTTGTTGATGCCACCAAAGACGTGGTCACGGAACTGGCTGGTGAAGGCACCGATACGGCTAATAGCGCGGTGACCTATACCTTGCCCGCGAACGTGGAGAACTTGAATCTAACCGGCAGCTTAAGCAACAACGGTACCGGCAACACGCTAGACAACATCATCGTTGGCAACGCTGCGGCCAACACCTTGACGGGCGACGCGGGCAATGACACTTTGGACGGTGGCGCTGGCGCTGACAAGTTGGTGGGCGGCCTGGGTAACGACACCTACATCGTCGACCTGGCCACTGACATCACCACGGAAGCGGCCAACGAAGGCACCGACACGGTGATGGCATCGGTTACCTTGACGCTGAGCATCAACGTCGAGAACCTCACCCTCACCGGCCTGCTGCCGCTAAACGGCACCGGCAACGCCGCAGCCAATGTGTTGCTCGGCAACGCGGCTGCCAACGTACTCACAGGTGCGGCAGGCAATGACACCCTGGATGGCGCCGCAGGCAACGACACGCTCGTTGGCGGCACTGGCGCTGACATCTACGCTTTTGGCCGCGGCTCAGGCGTTGACACGGTTCAAGAGAACGATGCCACCACAGGCGTCTTAGATCGTGTTCAGTTCGGCGCCAACATCGCTCAAGCCGACACGGTGTTCACCCGTACCGGCAACGACCTAACGGCCAGCATTGCGGGCACCAGTGACCAGCTGGTGGTGAAAGACTGGTACTTGGGCACAGCCTACCAAGTTGAACAATTTGCCTATGCCAACGGCACGGTGCTGAGCAACACCCAAGTGGCCAACCTGGTGACAGCCATGGCCGCGTTTGATCAACCCACTGCGGCAGCTAGCAGCTCAATGATGCGAAGCACGCAATTCCACGCCACCGATTTGGCCGCCTATGGCGCGATGACGTAGCCTCATCAAGACAAACCTTGCCCCGCGTCAGCCCCCCTTCAGCCCACCCTGCTATCTTTCGCCACTAGCATTCGTTTTCATTGGCTGTATTAGCGCCCGCGGGCAAGGAGAGAAGCATGAGCAAGCGTGATGTGGTGGTGTTGGGCATCGCCCGTTCGGCGATCGGCAGTTTTGGCGGCGCCCTGGCCGACATGGAGCCGGCTGAATTGGCCGGCACGGTGATGAAAGAAGCGGTCAAGCGTTCGGGCGTGGATCCCAAGGTCATCAACTACGTGACGGTGGGCAACACCATTCCCACCGAAAGCCGCTTCCCCTATGTGGCGCGGGTGGCCGCCATTCAGGCCGGGCTGCCGATGGACAGCGTGGCCATGAGCGTGAATCGGCTGTGTTCTTCGGGCCTGCAAGGCATCGTGACCACAGCGCAGAACATCCTGCTGGGGGACTGCGATTACGGCGTGGGCGGTGGGGTCGAGAACATGAGCCGCGGCGGCTACTTGTCAACCGCCATGCGCACCGGCGCACGCATGGGCGACACCAAGCTCATCGACATGATGGTGGCCACGCTGACCGACCCGTTCGGTGTGGGCCACATGGGCATCACGGCCGAGAACCTGGCGGCCAAGTGGGGCATCACGCGCGAGCAGCAAGATGCGCTGGCCGTTGAATCGCAGCGCCGCGCCGCGGCGGCCATTGCCGAGGGGCGCTTCAAAGCGCAAATCGTGCCCATCGTGAAGCAAACCAAGAAGGGCGAAGTTGTTTTTGATACCGATGAGTACGTAAAGGGCAGCACCTCGATGGAATCGCTGGGCAAGCTCAAGCCCGCGTTCAAGAAAGACGGCACGGTCACGGCCGGCAACGCCTCGGGCATCAACGACGGCGCGGCCTTTTTTGTGTTGGCCGATGCGGCCGTGGCGGCTTCACATGGCCACAAGCCGATGGCGCGGCTGGTGTCGTACGCGGTGGCGGGCGTGCCCAATGAAATCATGGGCGAAGGGCCGATTCCGGCTTCGCGCCTGGCGCTGAAGAAGGCCGGCCTGAGCGTGAGCCAGATGGACGTGGTGGAAAGCAACGAAGCCTTCGCCGCGCAGGCGATTGCCGTGACGCGCGGGCTGGAGCTGGACCCGGCCAAGACCAACCCGAACGGCGGCGCCATTGCGCTGGGCCACCCCATCGGTTGCTCGGGCGCGTTCATCGCCACCAAGGCCATTTATGAGCTGCACCGCACCGGCGGGCGCTATGCGCTGGTCACCATGTGCATTGGCGGCGGCCAGGGCATTGCGGCGGTGTTCGAGCGGCTTTGATCCGGTTGATTTGAGGCTGGCGTGAACGGCGCCGTGGGTGCAAACCCGCGGCGCCGTTTTCTTTTGCCTCGCCACCGGGTTTGACCGCTGCCAGGGCCGCGTGAAGCAACCTAGATTCCGGCGCACCGCACCTGCCAGGATCAACCCGATGCCCACCCCCGCCCATCCGCTGGACCGCCTCATCGGCACCGCGCTGCCGCGCCTGGCCACGCCCGCCGAGGTGGCCGCCTTCGAGGCCACCGCGCGCTGGGAAGACCGGGTCGCCGCGCAAAGCACCTACCAGGCCTTGCAGATCGGCGCGGCGCTGAACCCGCAAATGCCGGCCATTCAGTTCCTGCCCAACGTGAGCCCCGATGAAGCGCCGCTCACGCTGAGCCACGCCGCGTTCATCGCCCGTGTGACCCAGGCCGGCAACCTGTTTCACCGCCTGGGCGTGGGGCCGGGCGATGTGGTGAGCCTGTTGTTGCCGCTGTTGCCCCAGGCGTTTGTGGCGCTGTTTGGCGCGCAGGCCGCAGGCGTGGCCAACCCGGTGAACCCGATGTTGTCGGCCGCGCAGTTGGCTGAGATCTTGCGCGCCGCGGGCACCAAGGTGCTGGTCACGCTGGGGCCCACCGAAGGCTCGGACATCTGGGAAAAGGTGATGGCGATCCGCCACGAACTGCCGCTGCTGGAGCAAGTGCTGGTGGTGGGCGGCGGCGTGGTGGCGGCTGATGTGGCGCTGGATTTCGACGAACTGCTCAACCGCCAACCCACCGACCACCTGGTGAGCGGGCGCCACATTGCCGCAAGTGATCTCGCTGGTTACTTTCACACCGGCGGCACCACGGGCACGCCCAAGCTGGTGCGCCACACGCATGCCAACCAGGTGTACCAGGCCTGGGGTTTGCGCATCATGGGCATTGCTGAAACCGGCCGGCCCATTCTGTTCGGCTTGCCGCTGTTTCATGTGGGCGGCGCGCTCACGCAGGGGCTTTCGGTGCTGGCCAATGGCGGCACGCTGGTGGTGCTGGGCGCGGCCGGCTGGCGCGACCCGCGCGCCGTGCGCAATGTGTGGAAGCTGGTTGAACGCTATCGCCCGGCCGTGTTCGGCGGCGTGCCCACGGTGCTGGCCGCGGCCTTGCAGGTGCCACGCGCGGGGGCTGATCTGTCGAGCCTGCAGCGCGCATCGGGCGGCGGCGCGGCCATTCCGGTGGCGGTGATTCAGGTTTATGAGAACGAATTGAAGTTGCCGGTGCTCGAGGTCTACGGCATGACCGAAACCGCCAGCGTGCACACCATGGGCTACCCGAACATGCCGCGCACAGCGGGCACCGTGGGCCACGCCTTGCCGTATTCAAGGTCGCGGGTGGTGAAGCTCGACGCCGAGGGGCGCTTGGCGGGGGACTGCGCGGTGGATGAAATCGGCGTCATCGCCATGGCCGGGCCGGGCGTCTTCGGCGGCTATCTGAGCGCGCAGCACAACCGCACCGCCTTTGTTGAACCGGGTTGGGTGAATTCGGGCGATCTTGGCCGCCTCGATGCGCAGGGCCAGCTCTGGCTCACCGGCCGCGCCAAGGACCTGATCATTCGCGGTGGCCACAACATCGACCCCGCGCCGCTGGAAGAGCTGCTGTACCGCCACCCCGCCGTGGCCGTGGCCGCGCTGGTGGGCCAGCCCGATGCCTATGCCGGCGAGCTGCCGGTGGCCTATGTGCAGGCCAAGCCGGGCATGAGCATCAACCCGGCCGAGGTGATCGCCTACCTGCGCGAACACACGCCCGAGCGGGCCGCCGTTCCGGTGGAGCTGCATGTTTTGGAGGTCATGCCGCTCACCGCCGTGGGCAAGATCTTCAAGCCCGCGCTGCGAGTGGATGCCATCGGCCGCGTGGCGCGCAAGCTGCTTGAAGGCCTGGCGGTGGATTGCGCGGTGTTGCCGCATGCCAGCCACGGCCAGGTGATCAGCGTGTCATTGCGCGGCGCGGTGGGCAGCGCGGCGCAGGCGCTGGAGCATGCGGTGCAAGAACGGCTGGGGCCGTTGACGGTGCGGCACGAGGTGGCGGCGAGCTGAAACCTGGCTTGCCGCCGGCCAGGCGCCCCGGCGCCTTACTGCGGCGTGGCCGCGGTCGTGATCAGCTCGGCGTAGCTGAGCATCGGCAGCGGCGGGGGCAGGTTCAGCTTGTGCGCCGCGGGCATGCGAATTTGGTATGAGAAGCGTTTCAGCGTCTCGATGGGGATCGCCGAAGCTTCCTGCTTGCCCAGCAAGATTTGCTCGGCCTTGTGGGCCGTGAACTGGCCGACGTTGAAGTAGCGGCTGACCAGCCCAGACAACGCGCCGGCCTGCATCAGTTGTTCGGTGGAGGCGAAGGTGGGCAAGCCCAGTTGCATGGCTGCCGGAATGACGGTGCTCTCGGCCAGCGTGCCCAGGAAACTGTCGGGCGGCAAGTACAACCACTGCGCGCCGGCTTCTTTCAGTTCGCGCACCAGGTCGGCCGCGCCGTCGGCAATCGGCTTGCGTTGGGCATCCAGGCGGAAGGTGCGTTCAACGGTGTGGAAGCCGCCCTCGCGCCCCAGGCGGCGCACGTCTTCGAGCACGACCACCGAGTTGCGCTCGGTGGGCGTGTACAGGATGCCCAGGGTCTTGAAGGGCCGGTAGGCCGCCATGGCCTTGATCTGCGCTTCGGTGGGGCCGACGTGGGTCACGCCGGTGACGTTGCGCCCGGGTTTGGTCAGATCCGGCACGATCTTGGCCAGGGTGGGTGAGGCCACCATGGTGAAGACCACCGGAATGTCGGTGATGTGCTGGCCCGGGACCACGCCGTCGTAGGGGCCCACCACGCCCAGGGTCACCGAGGTGCCCCAGGTGTAGATCAGGTCCGGCTTGGTGGCGCGAATTTCTTCGAGGAAACCGGGCAGCCGGGCGGGGTCGCGATTCATGTCGCGGAAGACGATCTGGATCGGCTGCTTGCGCGAGGTGAAGTACTCCTGGAAGCCCTTCTCCACATCGGTCATGCCGCGAAAGGTGATGGCATAGATCCTGAATGCCTTGGTGGGCTTGGGCAGTGCCGCAGCCTGCGCCCAAACTGCACCGGGCAGCGTTGCGGCCGCGGCGGCGGCGAGCCAGTCACGGCGGTTGATGTTGAAGTTCACGCGCAGTACTCCTCAATCGTTGCTCATGCGGTCACCAGCGCGGGCTCGTCCATGCGGCGCGTGGCCACCAGGAAGCCAACACCACAAAGAAACACCAGGCCGCCGATGACCGCAAAACTCGATCGGTAGCCCACGAACATG
Source organism: Burkholderiales bacterium (assembly GCA_031418595.1). Lineage (GTDB taxonomy): Bacteria > Pseudomonadota > Gammaproteobacteria > Burkholderiales > Burkholderiaceae_C > Rubrivivax. Next base: position 11,370 of record JANOXU010000007.1, on the reverse strand, counting down.
ACCAGGCCGGCGGCGATCATCGGCCCCAGCGCATTGCCAAAGCGCTCGAGCAGACGGTAGACACCGTAGACCACGCCTTCACCGAGTTGCGCCACTTCGCTCTCGCAGTGCTCGCTGACGAGCGCGCTTTGCGCTGAGATCGACGCCGACTGGCCCAGCCCGATCAGGATCACCGCGAAGAAAATCCACACCAGGCTGCCACCGGCCAACAACAGCATGCCGCCCGCGCCGGAAATCAACAGCCCGCCACCCACCAGCCAGTGCATGCGCTCGCGGTTGGTGGCCAGCGCCGCGGTCACGGGGGCCAGCACCACCATCACGGTGGCATAGGTCATCAGGATGCGGCCAGCCATCGACTGGCTGCTGCCGATCGTTAACACATACAGCGGCACCAGGTAGAAGCACACGCCGGTGAGCAGCACCTTGGCCGGCATGGCGGCCAGGCCGGTCATGGTCATGAAGCGGCGATTCATCATCAACGCGCCAATCTCGCGCAGCTTGGGCAGGCGTGCCACGGGCTTGCCGCTGCTGGCCACGGCGCGATCGGGCAGTTCACGAATGACCCACAGCGAGCCGGCGGCCAGCAGGCCGGCGATGACGAACGCGGGGCGCACGCCGATGTTGTCGGCCAGGATGCCGCCGATCGACGGGCCACAGATGGTGGCGGCCATGATGGCGCCCACGAAGAGCGCGAAACTCTTGGCCCGATTGGCCGGCGTGGCGTGATCCAGCACATAAGCCTGGCCGGCAACGAAGACCATCGCATAGCCCACCGCACACAGCGAGCGCCACAGCATCAGATCCCACACCGAGCCGGAGCTGGCGGTGCCCAGAAAGCCCACCGCGGCAACGCTCGCGCCAATCAGCATCAGGCGCTTGTGGCCCTGGCGCTCGCACAGCACACCGAAAAAGGGCTGGCTCAGGGCCACGATCAACATGAACAGCGTGATCGGCAGCCCGATCACGAACTGCGGCGCCAACCCGCTGACCGGCGTCATCAGTTCCTGGCTGAACGCCGGCAGGAACGAGCGCGTCAACTCCTCGGCCAGGATGAACACGAACAGCGGCGCGCGAATCTTGCTGAGCTGGCTGTCGTCGGAGCGCGTCTCGGCCGTCTCGGCGCCGAAGCGAAAGCGGGTGGCGAGTTCGCGCGCACCGTTGTGCGCCGCGGTCAGGCCCAACGAGCGTTCGTGCGCCGGCACACTGCGGCCGCTTTCGATGGCGCGTGCCAGCGCCGCGTAGGCGTCGTTGACGCGCGCCAGCGTCGACTCCAAAAGCTGGATCAAGCTGCCGAAGGCCTGCCCGGCGCGCGGGCTGCGCCGGGGCCTGAAGTCCCCCGTGGCGCCGCGTTCGAAGGTTTCACCCAGGTGGCGCAACGAGGCCTCCAGCCTGGCCCCGGCGATGTAGTGCAGCAGCTCGAAGGTGAAGAACAGCGTCACCACCAGCACCACGATCACGTCGTACAACATGTCCAGCACGATGTCGTCAACGAAGCTGACGTTCACGCCCAGGTGCAGCACACCCAGGGCCTTGTCGGCCGAGGCAATGGGCATCGACACCATGTACGTGCCACCCACCCGCGCCACCGGCGCCACCTCACCGGGCGAGGCGAGCAATTGCAGCACGGCAGCGCTGCGGAAGTGCTCGACCGCGCCATTCGGATCGGCCGCGCTGCGATGCAAGATGGTGCCCGCGGCATCGGTGATCGCGATGTACGAGATTTCGGGGACCTCTTCCTTGATCTCCTTGAAGCGCTCGGTCACGCCGTAGAGTTCACGAAACTCCACGCCGTTGGCCACCGCCTTGAACACCAGGCCACGGATCGACGCGCCGACGCTGCCCACCTTGCTGGCCATTTGCGGCGCCAGGGCGCGCTCGAAGATGCGGTGCGACAAGTAGGCGTTGGCCGCCAGTGCCAGCATCACCACCAGCGTCACCACGCCGGCCAGGCGCAGGTAGATGCTGCGCAGGTAACGGTTGTTCATCAGGCAAGCTCCGTGCGTCGCACTGCGCTATTCGCCTTGGGACCGGCCCGGCGGCTCATGAACCCTCTCCGCGCTGCAATTGGGTGCGCAGCTCGGCCACCCGCGCATGGGTCTGACGCGCCGTTTGGGCGAATTGCCGCAACGCTTCGCCAAACGGCCCACGGCTCGCGTTGGCGAAGGCCGGCGAACCGTCGCCGCTGCGCAGCGCCGCTTCGACGTTGGCGATGTCGCCCGTCAGGCGGCTCATCACGGCCAACAGGGCCAGCGCCGACAACGCGGACGAGATCACGAACATGAGCAGGGTCGACAACGCCAGCTCCTTGCCTACGACGTAGGCCGCGTCGCGCACGCGGTCACCCGAATAGCGCAGGGCCAGGTAGCCGATGGTCAGGCCAAAGTTGTTCTTCACCGAGATGCCGGCAGCGGCCTGCTGGTCGTCTTCGGAGAACCAGTTTTCGCCACCCGCCTTCTTTGCCGCAGCCAGCCAACTGGCGGGGAGGGGGCGCGCGGCGCGCAGCCGGTCGGTGCTGTACAGCATCTTGCCGTCGATGTCGAAGACGTCGATGCCGTCGATCAACTGGTCGGTGCTGCGCTCGCGGTCCAGGGTGCCTGGCAGCGTGGCGATGTCGGCGAATTGCAGGCCCAGTTCGAGCGCGCTTTGGATGGTGTTTTCCACCGCCTTGCCGGTCACCACGAGTCGTTCGGTGACCAGGCGGTTTGAAATGCTGCGGTACTTGAAGTAGTTCAGCAAGCCGGCCATGCCCACGGCAAAGCCGCAGACCACCACGGCCACCGCCACCATCCGGCCTCTTGTCGAATTCATCACTCGTGCTCCAGCGCCGGGGCGCCACACGGGCGATCCAGCAGTCCCTGCCTTTTCGGCCAACGTGGGCAACACCTTAATCCGGCACGCCGGGGTTGAATCAGTCGAATTGGGCAGCGAAAGCCCTTCAAGGCGCGCCAAGACCGTGCCGATACCGCTCGGGCTGGCCACAAAAAAGGCAGCTAACAAGGGGCGGGTGTATGAGGGTTCGAAGCGCGTTGACAAGTACGGCACCTGGCCCAGATGCGGTCAACCAGGGCCCGATGTCACGGAGTCGCGCATGAAGCCGGCATTCAAGCTGGTCGAGCGCGAGCAAGCCTTGGGCGATACGGTGCCCGGTGAGTTGGTCGACGTCGCCTGGGAGCCGCCGCAGGCCGGCCGGCGCCGCGTGGTGAACAGCTGGAACGACTACATGGCCCTGGCCAGCCGTGTGGTGGGCCGCTTTCACGGCCAGTTCCGAACTGGCCACTTCGACTACCAGCACCCCACGCGCCTGCAACCCGGCACCCCGCTGCGCCTGCGCAAACCCTATGCCGCCACGGTGGCCTACACGGAATGGGGGCCGCTTGATGCGCCGGTGTTGTTGTGTGCCGGCGGCGTGGCCAATGTGGCCACGCGCTTCCACTACCTGGCCTCAGACCTGCAAGACAGCCGGCGCGTGATTTGCATGGACTGGCTCGGGCGCGGGCGCTCGGGCTGGCTGGCCGCGCAAGAAGACTACTCGCTGGCCACCTACGCCGAGCAACTGCGCCAAATGGTGTTGCATCTGGACGCGGGGCCGGTGTCCATCCTGGGTTCGTCGATGGGGGGCAGCGCCGCCATCGAACTGATTGCGCGCCAACCGCGTCTGGTCAAGCAATTGATCCTCAATGACGTGGGCCCGTTCATCCCGGCGCGCCGGCGCAAACGGCGCGCCGATGCGATCGCCCGCCACTATGTCTTTCGCAACCCGGGCGAACTGCTGCGCCGGGTGGGTGCGGCGCAGAAGAACGACGGGCCGGTGAGCGACGACATCCGCTTCAACCTGACGTTTCACCAGACCCGCTGGTCGGATGAGGAAGGCGGGCGCATCTATCGCCACGACGTGCGGGCGATGCAGGCCTACCGCCAGGGCGCGCACCGCAGCGTGTCGCAATGGGACGATTGGGCGCGCGTGAATTGCCCCGTGCTGCTGATCCACGGCATGGAGTCCGACGCCCTGACCGAAACGACGATTGCGCGCATGTCGCGGCACAAGCCCATCGCCGTGATGCACATCCCGCAAACCGGCCACACCCCGCTGCTGGCCGACCGCAACCAGATCGAATTCGTGCGCCGCTGGCTGATGGGTGACGTCGCGCAGGGCAGTGAGTTCAGCGTGCTGCATGCGTCGATGCGCGAGGCCTACCCCGGCAGCCCGATTGCCTTTGCCCCGGCCAGCGCCTTGCGCTGATTCGCCCATGAGCTTTCGTGCCGGAACGGCCTCTTCACCGCATGCGCGCATGCCGCTGCGCTTTGTGCGCCATGGCGCCACTTTGGCCAACCAGGCCGGGCTGCGCTGCGGCGGCGACCTGGACTTGCCCCTGACCGAGCTGGGCCGCGCGCAGGCCAGGCAGGCGGCGCAGCAGGTGCGCGACCTGGATCAACCGATCGGCCTGATCGTGACCAGCCACTTGCAGCGCGCGCGCGACACGGCCGACATCATTGCCGCCGCCTTGCCCGGGCTGCCCATGATCGTGGAGCCGGCGTTTGCCGAACGCCGGCTGGGCCGCTGGAACCTGCGCCCGATCCAGGACACCCAGGCCTGGTTCGAGGCGCGCCAGACGCCGCCTGGCGGCGAATCCGACGCCGAGTTCATCGACCGCGTGGCCTATGGCGTGCGGCTGATCAAGGCCCGCCTGCCCAGCCGCCTCTTGCTGGTGGGCAGCAAGGGCGTGGCCCGTGTCATGGGCGAGCTGGTGGGCTGGCCGCAACGGCTCGATCTGGCCAACGGCGAGATCGCCGAATTCGAGTTCGCGCAGCGGCCGTGCCTGGTCACGAATTGGAGTGCACTGTGAACAAACCCAACAACCCTGCCCAACCACCCAGCGGCGGCGTCGCCCCGCCACCAACGCCACGCCGTTCGCGCTGGCTCAGCGCCGCGCTGTGTGCGGCCACGCTGCTGGCTTTGGCCGTGGATCTGAGCGGCAGCGCCGGCAAGCTCGCCTTCAACCTGCCGGCCTCGCTGTTTGCGCTGCTGTTGCTGGCTGCGGCGCACAGGCAGCGGGCCGGTGCCTTTGAGGTTCTGGACGAAGCCTTGCACTTGGGCTCGCTCGGCCAAGCGGTGGCGCCTGGCCTGGCCCCCGCGTTGCCCGCAAGCGCCCTGGCTGCGGTGGTCGACGCGACGCAACTGATCGTGGCTGCCAGCCCGGCCTTGCAGGCCTGGCTTGGCGCCGAGCAAGACGACTTGGCCGGCCACACCGTGCTCGACGCCTTCGGCCCCCTGGCGGGCACCCAACTGGCGCCGGCGCTGGCCGCGGCCCTGGCCGGAACGGCCCAAACCGTGCAATGCAGCCACGTCGGCACGGACGGCAGCGAGCGCTGGCTACAGGTGGCGCTGGCGCCGCGCCTTGACGATGCCGGGCGGGTCCAGGCTTGCGACCTGCTGGCCATGGACATCACCGCCACCCAGGCGGCGCTGCGCAGCGCGGAACGCGGCGAGCGGCGGCTGCGCATCATCATGGATCAGATACCGGTCACGGTGTCCTACATCGATGCCGAGTTCCGCTATCGCTACATCAACCGCGCGCAGGAGCAATGGTTGGGCAAAAGCGAGAGCGAGGTCGCGGGCCGGCTGCTCAAAGACGTGGCCGGCGAGAAGGTGTGGGCCGATGTCGAGCCGCACCTCAGAGAGGCGCTGCAAGGGCAGCATGTGCCGCTGGAGCGGCACCGCATCGACCGCCAGGGCAAACCGGTATGGCACTCGGGCCGGCATGTGCCCGACATCAATGACAGCGGCGTGGTGGTCGGCGTGTACACCGTGTTCTTCGACATCACCCAGCGTGCCCTGGCCGAAGAAAAGCTGCGCCAGCGCGAACACGAACTGAGCGCGGCCAAGGACGCGGCCGAGAACGCCAGCCGCGCCAAGTCGGAATTCCTGGCCAACATGAGCCATGAAATTCGCACGCCGATGAACGGTGTGCTTGGCCTGACCGAGCTGCTGCTGGAAACGCCACTGGACGAGCAGCAGCGCCCCTTTGTTGAAACGGTGCGCAGCTCGGGCGAAGCGCTGCTGTCGATCATCAACGACATCCTGGACTTCTCCAAGATCGAGGCCGGCAAGCTGGAAACAGAGACGCTCGACTTCGACCTTTACCAGACCGTGGAAGACGCGGTGCAACTGCTGGCGCCGCGGGCCCACGCCAAGCAGCTTGAAATCGTCTGTCGCATCGACGAGCGGCTGCCCACGGCCGTGCGCGGCGACCCTTATCGGCTGCGCCAGGTGTTGACCAACCTGATCGGCAACGCGGTGAAATTCACCGACAGCGGCGAAGTGTTGGTCGATGTGCAGCTGGTCAGCCCCGAGCGGCTGCGCTTTGCGGTGCACGACACCGGCATCGGCATCAGTGAAGACGCCCGCGCACGCCTGTTCCATGCGTTCGAGCAAGCTGACGGCTCCACCACGCGGCGCTTTGGTGGCACCGGCCTGGGCCTGGCGATCTGCCGCAGCCTGGTTGAACTGATGGGCGGCGTGATCGGGGTGGACAGCAACGCGGGCGAAGGCTCGACCTTCTGGTTCGAGCTGCCGCTGCCCGCCGCGGCCAGCCTGCCCACGGCGCCCAACCCCAGCGCGCTGGCGCGGCGCCATGTGCTGGTGGTGGACGACCACGCCACCAACCGCGAGATCCTGGAACGCCATGTGCTGGCCGGTGGCATGCGTTGCCGCACGGCGATCGATGGCTTTGACGCCCTGCAGCAGATGCGCCTGGCGCAGCAGGCGGGCGACCCGTTCGAGGTGGCGGTGATCGACATGAAGATGCCCGGCATGGACGGCATCGAGCTGGCCCAGGCCGTGGCGGCAGACCCGCTGCTGGCGGGCATTCGGCTCGTGCTGGTCACCTCGCTGCATTCGCCGCAAGAGGTGACGCGCGCCCGAACCGCCGGGATCACCGCCTACCTGTCCAAACCGGTCAAGCGGCTGGACATGTTCCGGGCGCTGGCCCAGGCCATCGGCGAGGTCACGGCCGAACTGGCGTTCGCACCCGGCAAGCGGCCGATTCCCGTCATCCGGGCGCGTGTGCTGCTGGCCGAGGACAACGGCGTGAACCAGGTGGTGGCGCGCAACATGCTGCGCACCCTGGGCTGCGAATTCGAGATCGTGCCCAACGGCCAGGAGGCGCTGGCCGCCTTGCAGCGCGAACACTTCGACATCGTGTTGATGGACTGCCAGATGCCGGTGCTGGACGGCTACGAGGCCACGCGCGCGATCCGCTTGCGTGAAAGCAGCGCGGGCAGCACGGGCACACGCATCCCGATCGTGGCGCTCACCGCCAACGCCCTGGTGGGTGACGCCGAACAGTGCCTGGCCGCGGGCATGGACGCGCACCTGGCCAAACCGTACACACGCAAGCAGTTGGCTTCCATGCTGGTGCGCTGGGTGCCCGAGGACAAGGTTGAACACAGCGGCAACACCGGCTTCGACGAAGCCGGTGCGGTGGCACCGGCCAAACCGCCCCCGGCCGACAGCCAGCTCGACCGTGCGGCGCTGGACAACATCCGCAGCATGGACGACGACGGCTCGGTGTTGTGCGAAGTGATCCAGATGTTCTTCGACGAAGTGCCCGGGCATCTGCAAGGCATGCAGCACGCCCTGGGCGCCGACGACGCCGCGGCCCTGGGGCGCCATGCCCACGCCCTGAAGTCAGCCAGCTTCAACGTCGGCGCCAAGGGCGTTGGCGAATTGTGCAAACGGCTTGAGAAAGAAGCCAAGGCGGGCACCACGTCCGGGCTGGGCGACCTGGTGGGGGCCATCAGCGCCACACTGGACCACGTTCAACCCGCACTGCGCGCAGAAATGAGGCAACCTGCATGAACACCCCTCTTCGAATCTTGGTCGTTGATGACGACGCCGGTGGCCGGCGCCTGACCCGCGCCACCCTGGCCAAGGCCGGCTTCGCCGTGGCCGAGGCGGCCAACGGCCAGATCGCCATCGACATGATGAAGCAGACCATGCCCGACCTGGTCTTGATGGACGTGAGCATGCCGGTGATGGACGGTTTCACCGCCTGCGTCGAACTGCGCCACTTGCCCGGCGGTGCCGACGTGCCGGTGGTGATGATGACCGGGCTGGATGACACACAGTCGATCGACCGCGCGTTCGAGGTCGGTGCCACCGACTTCATCACCAAACCGATCAACTGGTCGGTGCTGCCGCACCGGGTGCGCTACATGCTGCGCGCCAGTGCAGCCATCCGCAGCCTGCAGCAAAACGAACGCCGGTTGTCCAACGCCCAGCGCATCGGCGAAATGGGCGACTGGGAGTGGGACACGCGCGGCAACCGCATCGTGCCGTCCGAACAAGCGGCGCGGCTGCTCGGGCTCGACCCCGCGGTACTTGGCCTGACATCTGAGGCCTTCTTCGCCACCGTGCACCCCGAAGACGCCGAGCGGCTGGGCCATGCCTGCGCCCACGCCGTGGCCAGCGCACAGGGGTTCGCAATGGATCACCGCGTGCTGCTGCCGGACGGCACGGTGCGCCACATTCATCAACAAGTGGAACTGATTGAACGGGTCAGCGCCGGCCCGGCCATGCGCCTGGCCGGTGCGCTGCACGACATCACGCGGCGCGTGGACGCCGAGGAACGCATCCGCCAACTGGCCTACTACGACGCGCTGACCGGCCTGCCCAACCGGCTCATGTTCAACGAGCTGTTGGCCAAGGCGCTGGCCCAGGCCGAACGCCAGGGGCGCCGCCTGGCGATCATGTTTGTTGACCTGGACAATTTCAAGCGCGTCAACGACACCCTGGGGCACAAGGTCGGCGACGAACTGTTGCGCCAGGCCAGCGGGCGGCTGGCCGGCGTGCTGCGCAGCCAGGACGCGATCACCCGGCACAACACCACATCGCCGCCGCACAGCATTGCCCGCCTGGGGGGTGACGAGTTCATCGTGCTGTTGACCGACATGCCCGGGCCGGTGGAAGCCGCCAACGTGGCGCGGCGGCTGGTTGAAACGCTGAGCCATGCCGTGCTCATTCAGGGCAATGAGATCTTCGTCGGTGGCAGCATCGGCGTGGCCATGTTCCCCGAAGACGGCGCCGACACCGACACCTTGATGATGAACGCCGACACGGCGATGTACCGCGCCAAGGCCGCCGGGCGCGGTGGTGTGCAGTTCTATGACAAGTCGATGAATGCCCGCGCCCTGGACAGCCTGCGCCTGGAGTCCCACCTGCGCCGGGCCATCGAACGCAACGAGTTCTTGTTGCAGTATCAGCCGCGGGTGGACGTTGCCAGCGGCAGGATCGTCGGCGCCGAGGCGCTGATTCGCTGGCAACACCCCGAACGCGGCCTGCTCCAACCGGCCGAATTCATTTCGCTCATCGAAGACGTGGGCATGGTCATCACGGTGGGCGAATGGGTCATCGCCACAGCCTGCGCGCAAATTGCGGCCTGGGCGGCCGAGGGCCTGGGTTATATCGCCGTGTCGGTGAACCTGGCCTCCACCCACCTGCGCGAACGCCAGTTGCCCGGCTTGGTGGAAAAGGCCTTGGCCGACCATGGCGTGCCGCCGCGCTGCCTGGAGATCGAGGTCACCGAGTCGATCCTGCTGGCCGACCCCGAGCTCAGCGTGAGCATCGCGCAGGAACTCGCGAGCATGGGCGTGAACCTGTCAATCGACGACTTCGGCACCGGCTATTCGTCGATGAGCTACCTGAAGAAGCTGCCAATCACGGCGCTGAAGATCGACCGCAGTTTCGTGCGTGACCTGGGCGTGGACCCCGACGACGAGGCCATCGTCGGCGCCATCATCGCGCTGGCGCACAGCCTGAAGCTCAAGGTCGTGGCCGAAGGTGTGGAGACACGGTCGCAGTTGAACTTTCTGCAGACCCTGGGCTGCGATGAGTACCAAGGCTTCCTGAGCAGCCGCGCCGTCGAACCCGAGGCCTTTGCCCAGATGCTGGAGCGCGCCACGGTGGCGGCGCCGCTGGAGCTGCTGCCTTGATTGCCCGCCCACGCCCCCGGGCCGCGCCGAGTGGCTCAGCGCCGCGGCGCTGAGGACGCAGCAGGCACGGGCAGCGGAACGGACCTGTGGCCGCTGGCGTTGCGCGCGTCCAAACGCTGCTGCACCCGCTGTTGGGCGGCCGCTGCCTCATCGCGACTCTGCCGGAGCTGGCGTGCGCGCTGGTCGGCCGCGGCGGCACGACCCTGGGCATCGTTGCGCGCACTGGAGGCCGGCTGCGGCGACGGCCCAGCCGCCGACGGCTGGCGCACCCGCAGCTCCGGCAGGCCTGCAGCCGAAGCGGGTGGCGCCGATGCCGCCGCCGCGCGCTTGGCCGCAATGGCCGCGCGGCGCTCGGTGGCCCTTTGCACACGCTCGGCTTCATCGATCTGCAACTCGCGCTCGCGCAGCGGCGCCAGCGCCTCGCGCCGGCGCAGCTTGATCTCGTCGACACAGGCCGTGACCGCGAAACGTTGCGTGCAGGCGCGCTCCTCGGCGGCGAGTGTTTCGCTCAGCATCTTCCTTTGCTGCACCAGGCGCGCGCGCTCGTCGTCCGCAGCCACTGAACGCAGCGGCAGCGCGGCCAGGCAGGCCAGGGCCACACTGCAGGTTGGCAACAGGTTCCAAAGGCGGTTCCAAAGGCGCTGTTGCAACACGGCAGCCCTCAGGTCAGCGACGTGTCGACGTCGCGCCGCGCCAGCGCCAGGAATTCCGCCGACTGCATCTCGTGCAGGCGCGACACCGTGCGCGGGAATTCGTGCGCCAGCGGGCCTTCGGTATAGAGCTGGTCGGCAGGCACGGCGGCCGACAGGATGAGCTTGACGCGGCGGTCGTACAGCACGTCCACGAGCCAGGTGAAGCGGCGCGCCTCGCTCGCCAGGCGCGGTGGCATCTGCGGCACGTTGCTCAGCAGCACGGTGTGGAAGCGTGACGCAATTTCCAGGTAGTCGTTTTGCGAACGCGGCCCGCCGCACAGCGTGCGGAAGTCGAACCACACCACGCCACCGGCGCGGCGCAGGGCACGCAGCACGCGGTGTTCGACGTGCATCGCCGGGTCTTCGTCGCGCGCTTCGGTCAGCTGGTTGAAGGCGCGCTCCATCGCGGCTTCTGCGCCTTCGCCCAGCGGGCAGTGGTACATCTCCACCTGGGCCAGCGTGCGCTGGCGGTAGTCGGTGCCGGCATCGACGTTGATGACTTCGAGATGATCCTTCAGCAACTCGATCGCCGGCAGGATGCGGTCACGGTGCAGGCCGTTGGGGTATATGCCATCGGGCTCGAAGTTGCTGGTCGTGACGATGCTGACCCGGTTGGCAAACATCGACTGCAGCAAGCGATGCAGGATCATCGCGTCAGTCACGTCGGCCACGTGAAACTCGTCGAAGC
>JANOXU010000006.1:0-5049 GCA_031418595.1 Burkholderiales bacterium | reverse complement strand
TATGCCCCCAACGATTGGCAGGTCGGCCAGACCGGCAAGATCGTGGCGCCGCAGCTCTACATCGCCTGCGGCATCAGCGGGGCGATCCAGCACCTGGCGGGCATGAAGGACTCGAAGGTGATCGTCGCGATCAACAAGGATCCTGAAGCGCCGATCTTCAGCGTCGCCGATTACGGGCTCGAGGCCGACCTGTTCACCGCCATCCCCGCGCTGGTGAAGGCGCTGTAGGGCCGAACGGCCATGACGTTCCTGCGCCAATGCCTGCTCGAGCTTCGCGCACGCAAGTCCAGCCTGGATCTCCGCGACGAGAGCCTGCTCAAAACAGGCGACACCAGCGCTGCACCTGGCACTTGCCGCCAGGTTGAACCACCGACATTCACCTCAATTCCCGCGGGCGATTGCACCGCCGCGATGCTCACGGCATTTATCGGTGCTCCACGCGATCCGATCTGTCGCAGTGTCCGGCCGGGTCTGTCGAAGGATCACCCTCGACAGACCGCTTTGGAACGCAAGGTCTGACCGGCTTCTGATGGCCGACGCCCGATCGCCCTCGGCACACACCTGACGACCGGCGCGCAAAATCCAATCCATTCCGAGGCCCCGACCATGTCCCTGCGCACACTCCAAATCGACGACCAGTTGTTCAACTACGTGCTCGATCACTCACTGCGCGAGCACCCCGCGCAAGCAGCACTGCGCGAAGCGACGCGAAGCCACACACACGTCGGCATGCAGATCGGGGCCGACCAGGGCCAGTTCATGGCCTTGCTGGTCAAGCTGCTGGGCGCGCGGCGCACGATCGAGATCGGCACCTTCACGGGCTACAGCGCGCTCACCGTGGCCCTGGCCCTGCCTGACGACGGCCGCGTGCTGGCCTGCGACATCAGCGACGAGTACACGTGTATCGGCCGGCCGTTCTGGCAGCAGGCCGGCGTGGCGCACAAGATCGAGCTGGTGTTGGCGCCCGCGTTGCAGACGCTCGACGCGCGCCTGGCTGCCGGTGAGCGCGGCAGCTACGACTTCGCCTTCATCGACGCCGACAAGGCGAACTACGACGCCTACTACGAGCGTTGCCTGGCCCTCGTTCGCGCCGGCGGCCTGATCGCCTTCGACAACATGCTGTGGGGTGGCGCCGTGGCGCGCCCGGCCCAGAGTGCCGATACCGCCGCCTTGCAGGCGCTGAATACGAAATTGCAGCGCGACGAGCGCATCGACCACGCGCTGCTGACGGTAGGCGACGGCCTGGCGCTGGCGCGCAAGCGCTGAGGCGGCACCGATTCGGCCAGGCGCTGGCGCACCCACGCCGCCGCCTGCTGCGCCACCGCACCAGCCTGGCTGCGTTGGCCCGCACCCTGCAAGGCCTTGGCCAGCCACGGGGCGCTGGCCGGCAGCGCAACGCCGCGATCAGCCCGCAGCGCCGCCGGCAACTCGCCAGCACCGGCCAACGCCGCTTCAACATCGCCCGCGCGCACCCGCAACCACGACTGCAACGCGCGCAAGGGCAGCAGGTAGACGTGCAGGCCGCGCAGCTCGCGGCGACCGTCGTGACAAGGGCAAGGGCGTCACGGCGAACCGGTCTGCGGGCCGGCACGGGTCGCCGAAGCCAGTTGTGGCCTAATCCCGGGTTTGCTCAGCCCACACCGAAAGCCCACGATGGCCACCAAGATCAGAACCGAAGCCGACCGCAAGGCCACGCCACGCCCCGTTTCACCCGAAGGCATCGGCTTCACTGCCGGGCGCGGCCAGAAGGTCAGCCTGGAGCGCGGCGCGCACACCCGCAGCAAGAAGAACCCGGGCAAGCGGCCCAAGCGCGGCGGCTGAACCCGCGCCGAACAGCGGCCGGCCATGCTGCGCGTGACCGAGCTGCGGCTGCCGCTGGATCACCCCGAGGCGGCGCTGCGCCAGACGCTGCTGCAGCGCCTGGGCCTGGCAGACGCAGCACTGCACCGTTTCACGGTCGTCAAGCGCAGTTTCGATGCCCGCAAGAAGGCCGCGGTGGTTCTCATCTACACGCTCGATTTCGAGGTGGATGACGAAGCTGCCTTGCTCCAGCGCCTGGCCGCGGACCGCCATGTTCGCCCCGCGCCCGACACCCGCTACCGCTTCATCGGCCATGCGCCGGCTGACTTCCATGCCACGCCGCGCCCGCGCCCGGTGGTGGTGGGTTTTGGCCCGTGCGGCCTGTTTGCGGCGCTGATCCTGGCGCAGATGGGCTTGCGCCCACTGGTGCTGGAACGCGGCCGGCCGGTGCGCCAGCGCACGCAGGACACCTGGGGCCTATGGCGCCGCGGCGTGCTCGATGTGCACAGCAACGTGCAGTTCGGCGAAGGCGGCGCGGGCACCTTTTCCGACGGCAAGCTGTACAGCCAGATCAGTGATGCGCGCCACCTCACGCGCAAGGTGCTGACGGAATTCGTCAAGGCCGGCGCGCCCGAGGAAATTCTGTTCGTGAGCAAACCGCACATCGGCACCTTCCGCCTGGTGGGCATGGTGGAAAAGATGCGTGCAGACATCGTGGCCTTGGGCGGCGACGTTCGCTTTGAAAGCCAGGTGGTGGATGTGCTCATCGAAGGTGGCCACGTGCGCGGTTTGACGCTTGCCGATGGCGAGCAGATTGCTGCCGACCATGTGCTGCTGGCCCTGGGCCACAGCGCGCGCGACAGCTTCGAGGTGCTGCACCGGCGCGGCGTGTTCATGGAGGCCAAACCGTTCTCCGTTGGCTACCGCATCGAGCACCCGCAAAGCCTGATCGACCGCGCCCGCTTCGGCCCGAGCGCCGGCCACCCGCTGCTTGGCGCGGCCGACTACAAGCTGGTGCACCACGCCCGCAACGGCCGCTCGGTGTACAGCTTTTGCATGTGCCCGGGCGGCACGGTGGTGGCGGCCACGTCCGAAGAGCATCGCGTGGTAACGAATGGCATGAGTCAGTACTCGCGTGCCGAGCGCAATGCCAATGCGGGCATCGTGGTGGGCATCACGCCACAGGACTATCGGCAAGACGGCTTGCACGAGGGCGCGGTGAACCCGCTCGACGGCGTCGCCTTCCAGCGCCTCTGGGAAAGCCGCGCCTATGCGCTGGGTGGTGGCGGCTATGTGGCGCCAGGCCAGTTGGTGGGCGATTTCATCAAAGGCCAGCGCGGCGCCAGCGGCCAGGCCTTCGGCAGCGTGCTGCCGTCGTACACGCCCGGCGTGAACCTGACGGATCTGGCCAGCGCCGACGCGCACGGCCACGCCAGCCTGCCTGGGTATGCACTGGAAGCGATCCGCGAGGCCCTGCCTGCCTTCGAGCGCCAGATCCCCGGCTTCGCCATGAACGACGCCTTGCTCACCGGGGTGGAAACGCGCACCTCGTCACCGCTGCGCATCACCCGCGGCAAGGACTTTCAAAGCCTCAACGTGCGCGGCTTGTACCCCGCCGGTGAAGGCGCCGGTTATGCCGGGGGCATCATGTCGGCGGGGGTCGATGGCATCGAGGTGGCCGAGGCGCTGGCCAGGCAGATCCTGGCGCTGGCCTGATCAGAACAGGAAGTAGCGCTGCGCCATCGGCAGCACGGTGGCCGGCTCGCAGGTGAGCAGTTCGCCATCGGCGCGCACTTCATAGGTCTGCGCATCGATTTCCATCTTCGGCAGGTACGCGTTGTGGATCATGGCGCCCTTGTTCACGCTGCGGCAGCCCCGCACGGCTGACAGGACCTTCTGCAACTGGTAGCCCACGGCCACGCCACTTTGCACCGAGGCCTGGCTGACGAAAGTGATGGAGCCTCGCGCCAGTGCGCCGCCATAGGCGCCGAACATGGGCCGGTAGTGCACCGGCTGCGGCGTCGGGATGCTGGCACTGGGGTCGCCCATGGCGGCGGCGGCGATGAAGCCGCCTTTGATGATCAAGCTGGGTTTGACGCCAAAGAACGCCGGCTTCCACAGCACCAGATCGGCCCACTTGCCCGGCTCGACGCTGCCCACTTCGTGCGCAATGCCGTTGGCCAGCGCCGGGTTGATGGTGTACTTGGCGATGTAGCGCTTGACGCGCTGGTTGTCATTCCGGCTGGAATCTGAAGGCGGACCGCCGGGCCGCGTGTCATTCGTTAACGGCCCGCGCTGCAACTTCATCTTGTGCGCGGTCTGCCAGGTGCGGATGATGACTTCGCCCACCCGGCCCATGGCCTGGCTGTCGCTGCTCATCATGCTGATGGCACCCAGGTCGTGCAGCACGTCTTCGGCGGCGATGGTCTCGCGGCGGATGCGGCTTTCGGCGAAGGCCAGGTCTTCGGCAATGGCGGCATCGAGGTGGTGGCACACCATCAACATATCCAGATGCTCATCGACCGTGTTGGCCGTGTAGGGCATGGTCGGGTTGGTGGAAGACGGCAAAAAGTTCGCTTCGCCCACCACGCGCAGGATGTCGGGCGCATGGCCGCCACCCGCGCCTTCGGTGTGGAAGGCGCACAGCGTGCGCCCGCTCGTCGCGGCAATCGTGTCTTCGACAAAGCCCGACTCGTTCAGCGTGTCGCTGTGCAGGCTGACCTGCGTGTCGGTCACCTCCGCCATGGTCAGGCAGTTGTCTATTGCCGCAGGCGTGCTGCCCCAGTCCTCGTGCAGCTTCAGGCCGATGGCGCCGGCGGCGATCTGCTGGCTCAAGCCCTCGGGCCGCGTCGCGTTGCCCTTGCCCAAAAAGCCCAGGTTCATGGCGAAGGCGTCTGCCGCCATCAGCATGCGGTGCAGGTTCTCGGGGCCGGGTGTGCAGGTGGTGGCAAAGGTGCCGGTGGCGGGACCGGTGCCGCCTCCCAACATAGTTGTTATGCCGCTCATCAGCGCTTCTTCGATCTGCTGCGGGCAGATGAAGTGCACATGGCTGTCGATGCCGCCGGCGGTGACGATCATGCCTTCACCCGCAATGATCTCGGTGCCCGGGCCGATCACGATGTCCACGCCCGGCTGCACGTCGGGGTTGCCGGCCTTGCCGATGGTGGCGATGCGGCTGCCCTTGATGCCGATGTCGGCCTTGACGATGCCGCCATGGTCGACGATCAGCGCGTTGGTGATCACGCAATC
>JANOXU010000005.1:0-4307 GCA_031418595.1 Burkholderiales bacterium | reverse complement strand
GCGGTGGACGACCCGCGCGTGGCCGCAGGCCTGGGTATTGCGGTAGACCGCGTATTTCTTGTCACCTTTGCCGTGGGCTCGGGCCTGGCAGGTTTGGGCGGCGCACTGGGCGCCGACATCCTGGGCCTGGACCCGAGTTTTCCGCTCAAGTGGATGGTCTATTTCCTCATCGTTTGTGCCGTGGGCGGCACCAGCAGCATCAGCGGCCCGCTGGTGGCCGCGCTGGTGTTGGGCATTGCCGATGTCATGGGCAAGTACTACGTGCCCAAGCTCGGCAGCTTCATCGTCTACATGCTGATGATTGCGATTTTGTTGTGGCGCCCGCAAGGGCTGTTCACGCGCGAGTCGGGGCGATGAAGGGTCCGTCACCGTTGCTGGCCAGCGCGCGTTGGCGTGCCTGGGAAGTGGCGCTGTGGCTCGCGCTGTGGGCGGCGCCGCTGCTGCTGCCATCGCATGCGGCGCTCATCAACGAAGTGGCCATCCTGGCGCTCTTTGCGCTGTCGCTGGACTTGATCCTGGGCTATGCCGGCATCGTGTCGCTGGGCCACGCCGCCTTCTTTGGTCACCACGCCCATGGCATGCGTGATGAGCATCACCGCCATGCCCAGGCGGCCCTTCAGCTCGGCCAGCAGGTCGAGAATCTGCGCCTGGATGGTGACATCGAGCGCCGTGGTGGGCTCGTCGGCAATCAGCAATTTCGGGTTGCAGGCCAGGGCGATGGCGATCATCACGCGCTGGCGCATGCCGCCGCTGAACTGGTGCGGATAGTCGTTGATGCGCCGCTCGGGCGACGGGATGTTCACCAGCTTGAGCATCTCGATGGCCCGGTTCATGGCCTCTTTGCGCGAGTAGCCTTCATGCAGCATCACGCTCTCAGCAATTTGGTCGCCAATCGCGTACACCGGGTTCAGGCTGGTCATGGGCTCTTGAAAGACGATGGCGATTTCCTTGGCGCGGATGCGGCGCATTTCGTCATTCGTTAACGGCACCAGGTCGCGCCCCTGCCACAGCACCTGGCCGGCGACGATCTTGCCCGGCGGCATGTCGATGAGCTTCATCACCGTCTTGGCCATCACGCTCTTGCCACAGCCCGACTCGCCCACCACGCACACGGTTTCGCCGGCCTCGATGGCGATGTCAACGCCGTCTACCGCATGCAGCCAGCCGTCGTCGGTTTTGAAGTGCGTCTTCAGGCCTTTGATTTCTAAGAGCGCCATTACAGAACACGCCTCGGGTCAAGCGCGTCGCGCAGACCGTCGCCGATGAAGTTGATGGTGAGCACGGTGAGGAAGATGGCCAGGCCAGGGAACATGGCCCAGTGCACGGCCAGATCCATGTAGTCGCGCCCGTCGTAGAGGATGCGGCCCCAGGAGGGAATATCGGGCGGGAAGCCCAGGCCCAGGAAGCTCAGCGTGCTCTCGGCGATGATGGCCGCGGCCACGTCGATGGTGGCGGCCACGATGACGGGCCCCAAGCTATTGGGCAAGATGTGGCGCACCACCTGGCGGGTGGTGCTGGCGCCCAGGGCGCGGGCGGCTTCAACGAATTCCTTTTCGCGCAGGCTGAAGAACTGCGCGCGCACCAGGCGCGCCACGGGCATCCAGCGAAAGCCGCCGATCACGGCCACGATGAGGATGAACATGCCCGCCTCGATGCCGAATGCCTGTTTCAGCGGCTCGCGGAACAGGAAGATCAGCAGCAGCAGCAAGGGCAGTTGCGGCAGGCTGAGGAACAGGTCGGTCAGCCACATCAGTGCAGCATCAACCCAGCCGCGCGCCATGCCGGCAATGGCGCCGATGATCACGCCCACGGTCACGGCCATCAGCATCGCCGCCACGCCCACGGCCAGGCTGATGCGCCCGCCATACAGCACACGCGCCAGGATGTCGCGGCCCAGATCGTCCGTGCCCATCAGGTGCGCCGCGCCGGGCCCGACCAAGCGCGACTGGAAATCGACATCGTTGATGCCGACCTTGTAGACCAGCGGCCCCAGCAGCACGGCCAGTACCAAGGCGCCGAGGACCCACAGGCTCCAGTAGGCCAGGCGGTGGCGCTTGAAGCGCCGCCAGGCCTCGCCGCTGAGCGACACGCTGGTGCGCCCAACCAGGCCGATCGGCGCGCCTGCCATGGGCGCCGTGCGATGCGCCGCCAGGCCCACCACGCCACGTGCGCCGTCGTCAAGCTGGCCCGCGCGCAGGGTCGCCGAACTGGGCGTTGTGCTATCGGTAGCTGATTCGCGGGTCGAGCCAGCCATAGAGCACGTCGGCAATCAGGTTGAAGAGAATCACGAGGCAGCTGAAGACGAAGGTGACGGCCATGATCACCGGCGTGTCGTTGCGCAAGATGGCGTCGATCAGCAGGCTGCCGATGCCGGGGATGCGAAAGATCTGCTCGGTGACGATGGCCCCGCCAAACACCGCCGGCATTTGCAGCGCCACCAAGGTGACCACGGGGATCAAGGCGTTGCGCACCACATGCTTGGTGATGACCGTGCTTTCCTTCAGGCCCTTGCTGCGTGCGGTGGTCACGTAGTCGAGCCGCACCACATCGAGCACGGCAGACCGCACATAACGCATGATGCTTGCAGCCTGGAACAGGCCGAGCACGGTGATGGGCATGATGCTTTGTTTGAAATGATCCCAGAAGAATTGCCAGCCCGTGGTTGAGATATCGCTGCGGTAGACAAACGGCAGCCAACCCAGGTAGATGCTGAAGAACAGGATGAAGACCACGCCAGTGAAAAAGGTGGGCAGCGAAAAGCCGATGAAGGCGATGGTGCTGGCGATGCGGTCAAACCAGGAATAGGGCTTCACCGCCGCCAGGATGCCCACCGGCAAAGCCACCAAGATGGCCAGCACTTGCGACAGGCCAATGACGATGATGGTGGTGGGCAGCCGCTGCAAGATCAGCTGATCAACATTGACCCGGCTTTGAAAGCTGAAGCCCCAGTCGCCCCTGAGCATGCTGCCCAGCCACAGCAGGTAGCGCTGCCACACCGGGTCGTCCAGGCCGAACTGCTTGCGCAGCATCATGCGCACCTCAGCTGGAACGTTAGGGTTGGTGGCCAGTTCTTCGAATGGGTCGCCCGGCGCCAAGGCCAGCACGGTGAACAGCACGACGCTGATGCCCAGCAGGCTGGGCAGTGCGATCAGCAGGCGGCGCAAGAAGTAGTTGAGCAAGGCCGTTGAACCCGGTCACGCAAGATCAGGCCAGCCGCCAAGCCCAACAGTGCCTATGCTCACGCCTCGCGATACCAGGTGTTCATGAACGCGGTGAGGTTGTCCCACGCCGAGATGGGGCCGACGATCTTGTTCACCGTGCCCACCGGCCGCGGCCGCGCGAACAGCGGAATGACGTGGCCACCACCCACCACCAGGTCGTTCATCTTGATGAACAGCGCGGCACGCTTCACCGGATCGAGTTCCACCTGCGCGGCCTTGTGCGCCTCGTCGTACTCGGGGTGGGTCCAACGTGAAAGGTTGCGGCTGGCCCACTTGTTGGCCTTTTGCGCAAGTTCCCAGGTGGTGAACTGCTCCATGAAGGTTTGCGGGTCGGGCTGCGTCATGGTGGTGGTGAACATTTCCATGTCGGCCCAGAACTTCTGGTACGTGTCGGTGTTGGCGAAGTCGCTGCCGAAGAACACCGAGGCCACGATGCTCTTGAGTTCAAGGTCGATGCCAGCCTTGGTGCAGGCATCCTTGATGATGGCCTGGCATTTCTGGCGCGGGCCGCTGACCGATGTTTGGTAAACGAACTTGAGCTTGACGTCGCCTTTGGCGCGAATGCCGTCAGCCCCCTTCCTCCAGCCCGCGGCGTCGAGAATCTGGTTGGCCTTCTCGGGGTTGAACTCAAATTTCGGGTTCGTGCTGCGAAACCGCGGCGGGTTGTTCAGGAAGTTCGCCGTGGTGATGGCGCCGCGGCCATAGATGACCTCGGCAATGCCCTTGCGATCAATCAGCAGGGTCATGGCGTCGCGCACGGCTTTGTCGGAGAACGCCGGGTGCTTGCTCTTGACGCTGGCGCGCTCGCCATCGACTTCGTTCCACGGGTCAGTGGGGTTGAGGATCACGAACTCGATGTCGCTGCCCACATAGAAATTCATCTTGCCCTTGCCGGCACCTTCGAGCTGCTTGAGGATCACGTCCTCCACCGCCAGATTCCAACCCACGTCGTATTCGGCCGTTTGCAACACGGCGCGCGCGGCACTGGTGGCGTCGCCCCCACCCTTGATTTCAAGCGTGTCAAAGAAGGGCTGGTTGGCAACGTGATAGCTGGCGTTGGCGTCAGCTCGCAGCGTGTCGCCCGGC
>JANOXU010000004.1:0-51988 GCA_031418595.1 Burkholderiales bacterium | reverse complement strand
CAAGATGACCTTCCGCAAGGAAGACCACCAGGCGATGCAGGACATGTACCACTTCAAGATCAAGGTCGACCCGGCGTTTGCCTGGGGCGTGCCCGAGCTGGTGCGCGAGATCAAGGCCGATGAGATGAACGTGCCCATTCGCAACAAACGTTAGAGATCACTCGGTCCGCGGGCAGGCCGCCATGCTCGAAACCAAAGACCTCAGCATCCGTTTCGGCGGCCATGTGGCGGTGGATCACGTGAGCTGCACCTTTGCGCCGGGCACGCTCACGGCCATCGTCGGCCCCAACGGCGCGGGCAAGACCACCTACTTCAACCTCATCTCGGGCCAGTTGCCGGCCAGTGAAGGGCGGGTGCTGCTGGGGGGTGAAGACATCACGCACTTGGCCGCGCCGCTGCGCACCCGGCGTGGCCTGGGCCGGGCATTCCAGCTCACGCAACTATTTCCCAACCTCAGCGTGCGCGAGAACGTGCGCCTGGGCGTGCAGGCGCGCGAGGCCGGCCGCGGTCAGGGCGGCGGCGTGGCGGGCGTGGATGTGTGGCGAGTGTGGCAAGACCGAAAGGCCTGGGTCGATGAGGCGCAGGCCTTGCTCGAACAGGTGAACCTGGGGGCCAAACAGGCGGCTGCAGCGGCCAGCCTGCCGCATGGCGACCAACGCAAGCTCGAAGTGGCATTGCTGATGGCGCTGGACCCGAAGGTCTACATGTTCGACGAACCCACCGCCGGCATGAGCGTCGAAGAAGTGCCCGTGGTGCTGGAGCTGATCCGCTCACTCAAGGCTCGCAAGGATCGCTGCATCCTGCTGGTGGAACACAAGATGGAGGTGGTGAGCCAGTTGGCCGATCGCATCATCGTGCTGCACAACGGCGCGCTGGTGGCCGATGGCTTGCCGGCCGAAGTGATCGCCTCGCCGATCGTGCAGCAGGCCTACCTGGGCCTGGCGGCCGAGGAGCCGGCGTGACCATTTCTTCCTTGCTCGAATTGCAGGGCGTGCACACGCACATCGGCGCGTATCACATCCTGCATGGCGTGGACCTGGCCGTACCCGAAGGTGAAGTCACCATGCTGCTGGGCCGCAATGGCGCAGGCAAGACGACTACGCTGCGCAGCATCATGGGCCTGTGGCAGCCCAGCCAGGGCCGCATCAACTTCAAAGGCGAGCCCATCAACGGCGATGGCACGCCGGCCATCGCCCAGCGCGGCATTGCCTACGTGCCCGAGGCCATGGGCATCTTCGCCGACCTGAGCGTGAAAGAAAACATGGTGCTGGCCGCGCGCGCCGCGCGCCATGCCGGCGAGCTGGACACGCAGCGGCTCGAATGGATCTTTAGCTTGTTCCCGGCGCTGAAGAAGTTCTGGCTCTTTCCAGCAGGCAAGCTCAGCGGCGGGCAAAAGCAGATGCTGGCCGTGGCGCGCGCCATCTGCGAGCCGCGCGCGTTGATCTTGATCGACGAGCCGAGCAAGGGCCTGGCGCCTTCGATCATCCGCAACCTGATCGATGCCTTCAACGAACTCAAGCGCCAGCGCACCACGCTGCTGCTGGTGGAGCAGAACTTCATGATGGCCAAGGCCCTGGGTGACAGCGTGGCGGTGATGGACAACGGCCGCGTTGTGCACCGCGGCACGATGCGCGAACTGGCCGGCGATGAAGCCATGCAGCAGCGCCTGCTGGGCCTGGCGCTGGGAGCACACGCATGACGGCGGCGGTGCCGGCGCCAACCAGCGCGGCCCAGGCCGTGCCGCAAGCGGAATTCGACTGGCGCCCACTGGCGCTGCTGGGCGCGCTGCTGGCGCTTGGCTTGCCGCTGATCGGCAGCGCCAGCACCTGGCTCACGCTCAGCGTGGCCGGGCTGGCGATGGGGCTGATCATCTTCATCATCGCCTCGGGTCTAACGTTAATTTTCGGCCTGATGGATGTGCTGAACTTCGGCCACGGCGTGTTCATTGCGCTGGGCGCCTTCGTGGCCACCACCGTCATGGCCGGCACGGCAGATTGGGCCGGCACGTCGGGCGCGCTGCAACTGCTGTCAGTGTTCTGCGCCATGCTGGTGGCCATGGCCGTGGCCGGCGCGGTGGGGTTTGCGTTTGAACGCATCATCGTGCGGCCGGTGTACGGGCTGCACCTGAAGCAAATCCTCATCACCATGGGTGGCATGATCGTCGGCGAAGAGCTGATCAAGGTCATCTGGGGCCCGCTGCAGATTCCGCTGCCCTTGCCCGAGGTGCTGCGCGGCGCCTACTTGATCGGCGACGCCGCGGTGGAGAAGTACCGCGTGCTGGCCACACTCATCGGCCTCATCGTCTTCGCCGCGCTGGCCTTCACGCTGAATCGCACCAAGATCGGCCTGCTCATCCGCGCCGGCGTGCAAGACCGCGAAATGGTGGAGTCGCTCGGCTACCGCATCCGCCGCCTGTTCATCGGCGTGTTTGTTGCCGGCTCGGCACTGGCCGGGCTGGGTGGCGTGATGTGGGGCCTGTACCAGCAGAGCGTGACGCCGCAGATCGGCGCGCAGGTGAACGTGCTGATCTTCATCGTCATCATCATCGGCGGGCTGGGTTCCACGCTGGGCTGTTTCGTGGGCGCGCTGCTGGTGGGTTTGATGGCCAACTACACCGGCTTCCTGGCACCCAAGGTGGCGCTGTTTTCGAACATCGGGTTGATGGTGGCGGTGCTGTTGTGGCGGCCGCAGGGCTTGTATCCGGTCACTAACCGTTAGTCATGGTGCCCCCACGCTCACATTCGTTCGCTGCCCCCCGAGGGGGCGCGGCCTTCCTTGGGGCGGCCCGCCGGAAGGCCTGATGTTGCAGCGCCTGCTTTCGCACGACCTGCCACGCAGCCGCTGGCTAGCCGCCGCGCTCGTGCTCGTGCTGCTGGCCCTGGCCTTCGCACCCTTCTTGTTCCCGGGCAGCAAGGCGCTGGGCGTGGCGGCGAAGATGCTGGTCTTCATCGTGCTGGTGGCCAGTTACGACTTGCTGCTGGGCTACACCGGCATCGTCAGCTTTGCCCACACCATGTTCTTCGGCATCGGTGCCTACGGCGTGGCGGTGGCCAGTACGCGCTTCGGGCCGGGCTTTGCTGCGGTGGCCATCGGCGTGGCCGTGGCGCTGCTGCTGTCGCTGGCGCTGTCGGTGCTGATCGGCCTGTTCTCGCTGCGCGTGAAGGCCATCTTCTACGCCATGATCACGCTGGCCGTGGCCACCGCGTTCCAGACGCTGGCGTCGCAGTTGAGCGATGTCACCGGCGGCGAAGACGGTTTGAGTTTCAAGAATCCGCTGCTGTTCAGCCCGGGGTTCGAGCCGTTCGAGGCGCCTCTGTTCGGCATCACCTTAGACGGCAAGGTCTTCACCTACTACCTCTTGTTTGCCGCGGCGCTGGCGCTGTTCCTGATGCTGCTGCGCATCGTCAACTCACCGTTCGGGCGCGTGCTGCAAGCCATTCGTGAGAATGACTTTCGGGCCGAGGCGATCGGCTTTCGCACCGTGGTCTACCGCACGCTGAGCAATGTGCTGGCGGCGGGCTTTGCCACCCTGGCCGGCGCGCTGCTGGCGCTGTGGCTGCGCTACACCGGGCCGGACACCACGCTGAGCTTCGAGATCATGCTGGACATCCTGCTCATCGTGGTGATCGGCGGCATGGGCACGATGTATGGCGCGGTGATCGGCAGCGTGTTGTTCATGCTGGCGCAGAACTATTTGCAGGATTTGCTCAAGCTCGGCGAGTCCGCCCTGCAAGGCGTGCCGGTGCTGGGTGCGCTGGTGTCGCCCGACCGTTGGCTGCTCTGGCTGGGCGTGCTGTTTGTGCTCTCGGTGTATCACTTTCCCAGCGGCGTGGTCGGGCGCTTGCGCTTGCTGGCCACGCGGGTGCGCGCATGAAGCGATCTGTCCTCACGCTGGCCACCCTGTTCGCGTTGGCGCCGTTGGGCGCGGCAGCGCAGGTGGCGCCCACGCGCCAGGAAACGGCGGCCTACAGCGGTGTGTTGTCGGCGGCGCAGCGCGGTGATGTGCGTGCGCTTGAACAAGCCGCCACCTTGCCCGGTGAACTGACGCGCCGTGATGCCCATGGCCGCAGCGCCGTGCATGTGGCCACTTTTGCACGCCAGCGCGACGCGCTGCGTGCCCTGGCCCGCTTGGGCGCAGACCTGAACGCGCTGGAAGCCGACCGCTATGACGCCGCGACCATTGCCGCGGTGGCCGACGATGAAGAAACGCTGCGCGTGTTGTTGGCCCTGGGCGCCAGCGCCAAGCAAACCACCAGCCGCTATGACGGCACTGCGCTCATCGCGGCAGCGCACCTGGGGCATGCCGGCGTGGTGCGCCAACTGATTGCCGCCGGCGCGCCGCTGGACCATGTGAACAACCTGCACTGGACGGCGCTGATCGAAGCCGTCGTGCTGGGCGATGGCGGCGCACGCCACCTGGCCACACTCACGGCCCTGGTGCAGGCCGGCGCCAATTTGCAGCTGGCTGACCGCAGCGGCGCCACGCCCCTGGCGCTGGCCCGCTCGCGCGGCTACACGGCCATGGTGCAGGTGCTGGAAAAGGCCGGCGCGCGCTGAAGGCGCGGCGCCGGCGGGTGACCGCCAGCCCGGTTATTGTTTGAGTTGAGTCAACGGCGCCACCCCATAGCCGCTGTTGCCCGGCGTTTGCCACAGCAGGCGGATCGTGGTGTTGCGGCTGCCGGCGCGGAATTCCACCCGCACCACGGCGGGCTGGCCCGGGGCCAGGTTGACGTTGGCAGCGGTGTTGTTCGTCAGGCCATGGCTGGTCCAGTTGTCGATCACCAAGGCACCGTTCAACCAGACCCGCACGGCATCGTCTGATTGCGTGCGCAGGCTGTAGGTGCCGGTGGCGGGTGGCAGCAGGCTGCCGACCCAACGCACCGAGAAGTTGCTGACGCTGACGCTGCCGCCAGGCGACTTCTTCCAGTTGAAATCAATCGCTTCCTGGCGCGTGAGCACTGGCGTGCCGCTGAGGGTGGTGTTGTTGAAGTAAGCAGCCAGCAGCCCGGTGCCGCTGCCTGTGGGCGTGGGCGCAGAAACCTCGTCGCTGCCGATTTCGCGCAAGTACGCCACCAGGTTCGGCAAGTCAGTGCCGTTGGGCAGGCTCACGCCCCGAGTGTGTGCCAGCACGGCAGCTTCGAGCGTGGGTGCCGAGCCGTCGTGCAAGTAAGGCGCGGTGGCCCACACATCGCGCAGACTGGGGGCGTCTATGCCACTCAGCAGGCCGCCCAGGCGCTGGCCGCTGCTGGGCTTGACCGTGCCCACGTCAATGGCCGTGGCCTCCCCGCTGCCGGTGAAGGCCGTGCCGGCATGACAGGCCGCGCAGTTCGAGTTGGTGAACACCGCCTTGCCCGCTGCCGCCGCGCTGGACAGTGCGCTGGCGCTTGGCCGCAGCGGGCTGGGTGCGAAGGCGTTGAGCGAGCCCACATAGGCGGCCAGGGCGTCCAGGTCAGACGACAGGCCGGCTTTCTTGGCGCCCAAGGGCTGGCTGCGGTCACCCTCGAAAAACACGGCATCCGCCATCAACCCAGTGCCACCGGCCAGGTTGCGAATCTGGCCTTCGAAGTCTTGCACCTCGTCGAAGTTGTTGCTCCAGTGCAGGAAACCCTGGCCACCGGCACGGCCGCGCAGGCTGGTGGTGTTGCGCAGGCCTTCGCCCATGCTGCCCAGGTCCCACACGCGGCCGTCGTGGCCGCCGTCGTTGTGGCAACTGGCGCAGCTCATGTAGCGGTCGCGCGCCAGGCGGGTGTCGCGGGCATCGTAGAAAAACTGCTTGCCTTTAAGCACGCTGGCGGCCAGTTTTTCGGTGGCCACCGTGGCCATGTCGCCCAGCAGCGGCACGCTCAGGCTGCCCTCGTTCACCAGCGGGCGCAGGTCGTAGGCGCTGACCGTGCGATCCATGAAATTGCTGACGTACAGCGTGCCGTTGTCAGCCGCCACGGCCAGGCCTTGCGGCGCGCGGCCGACCTCAATGCGCATGATCTGGCGCCGCGAATGGGCGTCGAGGATGGCCACTTCGCGGCTGGTTTCAAGCGCCACGAACAGCAGCACGCCGCGCGCATCGAACGCCACGGCGCTGGCCACGCTGGCGTTGTCGTGGTCGATGCGTGCCGCCAGGTCTTCGCTGTTGCCGGCCAGAAGCAGGCGCGAACTGACGGCGCGCACGGTGTTCTGGAAGTTCAGCGGCACCGTGTCGCGCGACTGGCCGCGCTTGACGTTGTCTTGCTTGCTCGGCACGAAGGCCTGCGTGCCGTCGGGCGAGACGACCGCCGCGCCCAGGTAGTTGGGGATGCCGCGGCCCTGGTTCTCTTCATCAGGGCGCTCGCTGTGCGCCAGGGTGATGGCCGCGCCGAGCTGGGCCATGGCGCTGGTGTTGAGCTTGATCACTTCAGCCGCACCAGCGCCCACGGCGGTGGTGCTTTCGCCTGCCATGGGTGGCGTGATGTAGCGCGACACATAGGCCGTGCTGGCATCGCCCGCCAGCGTGATGTGGCGCGGGTTGGTGCCCACAGCCAGGCTGCCGGTCTGGGCATAGCTGGCGCTGTCGAACTTCAGCACCTGGCCGCTGCCTTCCAGCACCACCAACACATGGCCGTTGCGCGAGGCGACGATGCCGAACGGCTGCGCGCCGCGCGGCAAAGTGAGCGTGCGGCTCAGCGCCAGCGTGGCCGGGTCGAGCACGCTAACGGAACCGGTGAGCTTGTTGCTGACCCAGACCATGCCGTTG
Organism: Burkholderiales bacterium; assembly: GCA_031418595.1. Classification (GTDB taxonomy): domain Bacteria; phylum Pseudomonadota; class Gammaproteobacteria; order Burkholderiales; family Burkholderiaceae_C; genus Rubrivivax. The sequence continues at coordinate 45,261 of JANOXU010000004.1, read as the reverse complement.
GCGGCTCGCGTCAATGCCCGCGGCGCCGCGCCGACGGCAATTTCCTTCAGCTTGGCGCGCGTTACCGCATCGAACACCGAGACCGTGTCGTTGTCTTGGTTCACCACCCACAGCCGGGCATTGCCCGTGGCCGGCTGCTCCAGGAGCAGGTTGCTCGATGCCACCGGCTTGCCCGCCGTGGCAGGCAGGTAAATGGTTTGCAGCACCGTGACCGTGACCTCGACGCCGCGCGCGTCGATGGCCGTCACGCTGACGTAATACAAGCCGCTCTGGGCATAGGTGTGGGTGGCGCTGGGGCTGGCTGAAAAGCCCGTGCTGTTGCCGTCACCAAAATTCCACTTGTACTGGGTGTTCACGCCGTTGCTGGTGCTGGCGCTGAAGGTGGCGGTGCTGCCCGAGGTGGTGGCCGTGGGCGCGGCCAGGCTGACTTGCAGGTTGCCACTGGCGGGCAGCACATGCCAGACGAAGTTCTTGCTGTCGCTGTTGACGCCGTCGCTGACCGAGACCACCACGTTGTAGTTGCCCGGCGCGGTGGGGCTGCCGCTGATCAGGCCGGCGGCCGGGTTCAGGCTCAGGCCCACCGGCAGGCCGGTGGCCGCGTAGGTGAGGGCGTCGCCGTTCGGATCCGTGCCGGCCAATTGCAGGCTGACCGTGGCGTTGGCCTCGGTGTCTTGATCGCCCGGGTTGGTCAAAACGGGGGTGATGGCCGGCGTGGGGTCGCTGGCCACGTTCATGCGCAGGATCTTGGCCACCGACGGCACGCCGGCGGCGTCGAGCACAAACAGCATGTAAAAGCCCGGTGGTGTGTCGGCCGCGCGGGCCGGCGCTTGAACAGACAACACGCCAGCGTTGTTGACGAAGGTCAGGTCAACGAAACGCTGTTCCATGTTGAAGCCATGCGTCACCGAGCCGGTTTTCACCAGTGCCACGCGGCTCCCCGCTCCCAAGCCGGTGGTGTTGACGGTGAAGGTTTTGCCGATGTCCAGCACCGTGGGCGCGCTGGTGATGTTGGGCCGCGCTGCCAGCGTGCCGCTGGCGGTGAACAGGTAGGGCGGGAAGAACAACTCGGCGTTCAGGTTCAACTGCGGCCCCGGCGCGCCGCCGCCGCCCACCAGCACCGTGGCATCGGGCAGCAAGATGGCCATGGAGTGGTACAGCCGCATCTTCTGGTACGTGGCGCCCAGCGTCCAGGTGCCGGTGGTGGGATTCCAGATCTCGGCGTCGTAGCTGACGTTGTCGACCTCGTTCCAGGTTCTGCTGCCGCCGGTGGCCAGCACCTTGCCGTCGGCCAGCACGGTGGCCGTGCCCAGGCGGCGCTGCTTGCTCATGCTGCTGGTGGCGGTGACCGTGGGGCTGGCGCCTCGGATGTCGATCACCACCGCGCCATTGGAGTTGCCGCCGAACTGCAGGATCTGCCCGGGGCGGAACATCGCCGCGCTGGCGTCGCTGCCGCTGTTGGCGCTGTTCAGCGCGGTGCTCAGCATGGTGATGCTGCCGGCGTTGGCCGGGTTGATGACGTACATCTTGCCGGCGCTGTCGTAGCCGAACACGCGGCCGTCGGGGGCGACGAAGTTGCGCGGGAAGGTGGCGTCCAGGCCGTTGGTGTTCACGCCCGTGAGCGCGCGGAACGAGCCGGCCGTGGTGCGCACTTCGGGCATGTCTTGCCCGCTCAAGCCGCCCTGGATATAGGTTTCACCGTTGAGCAAGGTGATGGATGTGGAGTACCAGCGCGCCCGGTTCATGTCGCCCGTGCGGGTGATGGCGTTGGGGCTGGTCAGGCTGATCAGGTTGGTGTTGTTGTTGTGGTTGTTGTCTGGCACCAGCGCAGTGTCGCCACCGGCGATGAACACGCTGCTGCCGTCGGGCAGCACGAGTTGGGAGCTGCAAAACAGGTCGGTGCCGCCGCTGTTGTCGAGCGTGGTGTGGCCGCCCGTCAGGCCACCGGCCGGATCCCACAGGTCGTAGTGGCTGCCGGTTTGCACGCCGGTGGGCGAGGTGCCGTAGCTCAGCAGCCGGCCGTCGGGCAAGAGCACGGTGTGCAGCGGAATCAGCGGCCAGCTCACGACGCCCGAAAACATGCCGGTGATGTGGGCGCCGGCAGGTATTGGATTGGTGGGCGTGAAGGCCATGCTGCCGGATTCGCCGTCGCCCCCTGCGGCCAGCGCCCGCGCCTTGGCACGCTCGCCGTTGCGGCCCTGGCTGGCGTCTTGGCCGCCACCGCATGAAACCAACAGGACAGCGGCAATCAGCAAGGACCAGCGAGTCAGGCGCTCGGCGAAGTGGGGCATGGAAAGGGCTCGGCTAGACAACAAAGGGGGCTTGGCGCAACTGTCGAGCGACTGATTCTTTGTTGCAGGCCATTCGCGGCAATCCTGGAAACCGCGCGAAGCCCCTAGACAAGGGGGTTTTTTGACCTGTAGAGCCCGCTGTTTTGACATCGGTTGTCGTTTTCTTGCCGACGAGCTGCCCTCCTAGAATGCCCGGCCCTGACCGCCCCACCCCCTACAAGGCCCCCATGCCCCCTGGCCTGATCCGCATTCGCGGTGCCCGCGCCCACAACCTGAAGAACCTCGACCTGGACATCCGCACCGGCGAGATGACGGTCGTCACCGGCCCTTCCGGTTCAGGCAAGTCCAGCCTGGTGTTCGACACGCTGTACGCCGAAGGCCAGCGCCGCTACGTGGAAACCTTCAGCGCTTACGCGCGGCAGTTTCTGGAGCGCATGGATCGGCCGGCGGTCGACCGCGTGGATGGCGTGCCGCCGGCCATCGCCATCGACCAAACGAATCCGGTGCGCACCAGCCGCAGCACGGTGGGCACGATGACCGAGCTGAACGACCATTTCAAGCTGCTCATCGCGCGCGCGGCGCAGTTGTTCGACCAGCAAACCGCCTTGCCGGTGCGGCACGACAACGCTGAAACCATCCACGCCGACCTGCTGGCGCGCTGTGCCGCGCACGACCCACGCATCGCCGTCACATTCCCGGTGGAATTGCCGGCCAACACCAGTGCGCAGGAAATCGAGCAGTGGCTGTCGGCCAGCGGCTTCACACGGGTGCAGGCCGAGCGTGAGGTGGCCACCCCTACCGGCGCGCGCAAGCTGCTTGACGTGGTGGCCGACCGTTTCCGGCTGAGCAACACCGAGCGTTCACGGGTGCTGGAAGCCATTGAGATGGCGCTCAAGCGCGGCAGCGGGCGGCTCAACGTCTATCGCCTGAATGAAGACGGCAGCACTGAGCTGTGGCGCTATTCCACCGGCCTGCATTGCCCGGAAAGCGACCGGCATTACGCCGACCCGCAGCCAGCCATGTTCTCGTTCAACTCGGCCTTCGGCGCCTGCGAAACCTGCCGCGGCTTCGGGCGCGTGATCGGCGTGGACCTGGGCCTGGTGATTCCAGACGGCCGCAAGACCCTGCGTAACGGCGCGGTGAAGACGATCCAGACCCCGGCCTGGGCCGAGATCCAGGCTGACTTGTTGAAGCACGCCGGCGACGCCGGCATTCCGCGCGACACGCCCTGGCATTTGCTCACGCCGGCGCAGCGCGAATGGGTGCTGAACGGTTCGCCCAACTGGAACGGCAAGTGGAATCAGCAGTGGTACGGCATCTACCGCTTCTTCGAGTACCTGGAGAGCAAGGCGTACAAGATGCACATCCGCGTCTTGCTGAGCAAGTACCGCAGCTACACGCCTTGCACCGTGTGTTCCGGGGCGCGTTTGAAGACCGAAGCCCTGTTGTGGCGCCTGGGTGGCGCACCTGAAACGTTAGAAGACATCTTGCCCGCGGCGCGCCGCTTCCTGCCTGCGGGCGTGGGTTTTGGGCGCGAGCAGCTCGAACGATTGCCCGGGCTGACGCTGCATGACTTGATGCTGTTGCCCATCCACCGCCTGCGCCGCTTCTTCGATGGGCTGGAACTCCACAGCGCGATGCTCGATGAAGCGCTGAAGCTGTTGCTCGATGAGATTCGCACGCGGCTGAAGTACCTGTGCGATGTGGGCCTGGGCTATTTGACGCTGGACCGCCAGAGCCGCACGCTCAGTGGCGGCGAGGTGCAGCGCATCAACCTGACCACGGCGCTGGGCACGTCGCTCGTGAACACGCTGTTCGTGCTGGATGAACCCAGCATCGGCCTGCACCCGCGCGACATGGGCCGCATCGTTCAGGCCATGATGCGCCTGCGCGATGCCGGCAACACCCTGGTGGTGGTGGAGCATGATCCGGCGGTGATGCTGGCGGCCGACAGGCTGATCGACATGGGCCCGGGCCCGGGCGAACGCGGCGGCCAGATCGTGTTCGACGGCACGCCCGACGAAGCGCGCCATGCTGACACCTTGACCGGCGCCTACCTCGGCGCGCGCAAGCGCGTGGAAGCCGGGCGCCGCCGCGAGGTGGATGAGGGCACCCCCAAGCTGCTGCTGCAAGGCGTGCGCGCGCACAACCTGAAGGGCATCGACATCAGCATTCCGCTGCAGCGCCTGGTGTGCATCACCGGCGTCTCAGGCTCGGGCAAGAGCACGCTGATTCAAGACGTGCTGTACCCCGCGCTGGCGCGCCACTTCGGCCGCGCCACCGAGGCGCCGCTGGAGCACGAGCAACTGCTGGGCGCTGATTGGCTGGCCGACGCCGTGTTCGTCGATCAAAGCCCGATCGGCAAGACCGCGCGTTCCAACCCCGCCAGCTACGTGGGTGCGTTCGACGAGATCCGCAAGCTGTTTGCCGAGGCGCCGATCGCGCGCGAGCGCAGCTACACCGCCGGCATGTTCAGCTTCAACGCCGGCGATGGCCGCTGCCCGACCTGCGGCGGCTCGGGCTTCGAGCATGTGGAGATGCAGTTCCTGAGCGACGTGTACCTGCGCTGCCCCGATTGCGACGGCCGGCGCTTCAGGGCCGAGGTGTTGGACGCCAAGATCGTGCGCGGCCCGCGGCAGCTGTCCGTGGCCGATGTGCTCGATCTCACTGTCAGCGAAGCCGCGCAAGCGTTTGCGGCCGACCGCGAGGTGCTGGCGCGGCTGCAGCCGTTGCTCGATGTGGGCCTGGACTATCTGCGTCTGGGCCAGCCCGTGCCCACGCTTTCAGGCGGCGAAGCGCAACGTTTGAAGTTAGCCGGTTTTCTGGCCAATGCGGCCGCTTCGCCGCGCCAGGCCGTGGCGAAGAAGGGCACGCTGTTCCTGTTCGACGAGCCGACCACCGGGCTGCACTTCGACGACATCAACAAGCTGATGCGTGCCTTGCGCAAGTTGCTCGATGGCGGGCATTCGCTGGTGGTGATCGAGCACAACCTCGACGTGCTGCGCGCGGCCGACTGGATCATCGACCTCGGGCCCGAAGGCGGCGAAGGCGGCGGCGAGCTGGTCTGCGCCGGCACGCTCGAAGAGGTGAAGGCGCACGCCGCGTCGTTCACCGGCACGGCGCTGCGCGAGTACGAGCAGGCGCTGGGCACCGGGGCGGCGATGGTGGTGCGCGAACCGCGTGCCCGCTATGGCGAGGAAGGGCGGCCCTTGAACGAATGCATTCGCATCGTCAACGCCCGCGAACACAACCTGAAGAGCCTGAGCGTCGATATTCCGCGCGGCAAGTTCAGCGTCGTCACCGGCGTCTCGGGGTCGGGCAAGAGCACGCTGGCGTTCGACATACTGTTCAACGAAGGGCAGCGGCGCTATCTGGAAAGCCTCAATGCCTATGCCCGCAGCATCGTGCAGCCGGCCGGCCGGCCCGAAGTGGACGCGGTGTACGGCATTCCGCCCACCGTGGCTATCGAGCAAAGGCGTAGTCGTGGCGGGCGCAAGAGCACGGTGGCCACGGTGACCGAGGTCTGGCACTACCTGCGCTTGCTGTGGGTCAAGCTGGGCACCCAGCATTGCGTGCACGACGGCGCGCCGGTGCGGCCGCAAAGCGCCGAAAGCATTGCCGCGCAACTGCTGCGTGACCACGCCGGCCAGCATGTGGGCTTGCTCGCCCCGCTGGTGGTGGCACGCAAGGGCGTGTACACCGACCTGGCCAAGTGGGCCAAGGCGCGCGGCCACACGCATTTGCGCGTGGATGGTGAGTTCCTCAAGCTCGACCCCTGGCCGCGGCTGGACCGCTTCAAGGAACACACGCTGGAGCTGCCGGTGGGTGATGTGCACATCAAACCGGAGGCTGAAGCGGAACTGCGCGCGCTGTTGCACCGGGCGCTTGATCTGGGCAAGGGTGTGCTGCATTTGTTGCATCCGCTCGATGGCCTGGCCGCGGCCATGGAGGGCGGGCAGTCCACTGTGGGCATTGGCCAGGTGAAGGTGTTTTCCACCAAGCGCGCCTGCCCGCAATGCGGCACCAGCTACCCGGAGCTGGACCCGCGCATGTTCTCGTACAACAGCAAGCACGGCTGGTGCCCGGGCTGTGTGGGCACCGGCCTGGCCTTGACGCGCGAGCAGCGCAAGGCGCTGGATGATTCCGTGCGCCTGGACGACGTGAACGGCCGCGAACAGAGTTTTCCTTCTGAAGAACCCGAAGTGGAAGGCCTGGTGGATGCGGTGTGCGGCGAATGCGCCGGCGCCCGACTGAACGCCAAGGCGCGGCGCATCGAGTTTGATGGCCAGCCCATCCACAGCGTGGCGGCATTGTCTGTGGGACAGGCGCGCGAATGGGTGGAGCGTTTGGCGCGCGAAGGCCAGATGAGCCTGCGCGAAGCCGGCATCGCGCGCGACCTGATTCCCGAGATCACCAGCCGCCTGCGCTTTCTTGAAGAGGTGGGCCTGGGCTACCTCACGCTGGACCGTGCCGCACCCAGCCTGAGCGGCGGCGAGGCGCAGCGCATCCGCTTGGCCGCGCAGTTAGGCAGCAACCTGCAAGGCGTGTGCTACGTGCTCGACGAGCCCACCATCGGCCTGCACCCGCGCGACAACCGCGTGCTGCTCAAGGCCTTGCAGAACTTGAGCGACAAGGGCAACACGCTGGTGGTGGTGGAGCATGACGAAGACACCATCCGCCATGCCGAGCACCTGATCGACATCGGCCCCGGCGCCGGCAAGCGTGGCGGCCACCTGGTGGCGCAAGGCACGGCGCTTGAGCTGGCTGGAGTGGCCGCATCGGTCACCGGCCGGTTGCTGGCCCACCCGCTGAAGCACCCCTTGGCGGCGCGGCGCGAAATGCTCGCCGGCGCGCCGGCACTGGTGTTGCGGCAAGCGCGCCTGCACAACCTGCGCGGCATCGACCTGAACCTGCCTTTGCACCGGCTGGTGGCCATCACCGGCGTCAGCGGCTCAGGCAAGAGCACGCTGGCGCGCGATGTGCTGCTGGCCAACCTGCAATTCATCAACACGCGCGGCGCCAAGCCGAATTGGCAGGGTTGCGCCGGCATCGACGGCTGGCAGCAGGTGGACCGCGTGCTGGAGGTGGATCAAACCCCCATCGGCAAGACGCCGCGTTCCTGCCCGGCCACTTACATCGGCTTCTGGGATGTGATTCGCAAGCTGTTCACCGAAACACTGGAGGCCAAGGCCCGTGGCTACAACGCGGCGCGCTTCTCGTTCAACACCGGCCAGGGCCGCTGTGGCACGTGCGACGGCCAGGGCCTGCGCACCATCGCCATGAGCTTTTTGCCCGACGTGAAAGTACCTTGCGAAACTTGCAAAGGCGCGCGCTTCAACCCCGAAACCCTGGCCGTGAGCTGGCGCGGCAAGAGCATTGGCGATGTGCTGAAGATGGAGGTCGATGAAGCGGTGGACTTCTTCGCCAGCATGCCGGCGATTGCCCACCCCTTGCAGTTGCTGAAGGATGTGGGCCTGGGTTACCTCACGCTGGGGCAGCCTTCACCGACATTGAGCGGTGGCGAGGCGCAACGCATCAAGCTCGTCACCGAATTGAGCAAGGTGCGCGATGACATCACCCGCCGCGGCCAGAAGCCGCCGCACACGCTGTACGTGCTGGACGAACCCACCGTGGGCTTGCACATGGCTGATGTGGAACGTTTGATCCGCGTGCTGCACCGCCTGGTGGACGGCGGCCACAGCGTGGTGGTGATCGAGCACGACCTCGATGTGGTGGCCGAGGCCGACTGGGTGGTGGACCTGGGCCCCGAGGGCGGGGTTGAAGGCGGCTTGCTGGTGGCACAGGCCACGCCCGAAGGCGTGGTCCGTGCTGCCACTCACACCGGCCAGGCGCTGGGGCCGGTGTTGGCGCGCTGAACGCGCCAGCGGCGATTCACTTCACTGGCTGCGGATAACCAAAGTGCTGTCGCGGTAGATGTCATCGTCGGAGTTGGGGACCGGCACATAGGGGTAGGGCAGGCCACCTCGGATCTTGATCCACAACAGGCTGTTGGCCTTGTCCTGCCACATCTTGTCGCCGTTGGATGCGTTCACTTCGGCCAAGCTACCCGCCAGCGTGTATTGCCGCGCAAACTGCGCCAGTGGCTGCCCAGGCAGGAACGAGGTGGCAGGCTGGCCGCCATAGGAAGACACGGCCATGTAGGCGCTGGGCGCCACGGTGGGGTCGAACGCCAAGGCGAAGACAGCACTGTCGGTCTCGCGGAACGCGTTGCCGATGGTCATGCGCAGCCACTTCGGATTCGACCGGTTAGGAAAGCGAACAACGAACTGTCCACCACCACGCGCAGCGAAGTGCCGGAAGCCGTCAGTGCGGGTGCCGGTGCCCACTTCAAAGGTGCCCAGCCGGGTGCCGCTACCGGGTTGTTGCCGCTCCACGAATAGCGGCGACTGAAAGAGATAGGGGCTGGGATCGAAGTCAGTCTGGAACGCGCTCACGCTGAAGTATTGGCCGTCACAGCTTTTGCCGTTCTGGCCAGCTGGGGCGACCCATTGGCAATTCGCGCCAGCAGTGAGGAACGGAATGTCGTAAACCCAGAACTGCCCAGCGTTGCCCCACAGGGCATGCGGATCCCAAATGGCGCCCGACATCGTGCCCAAGACCGACGCTATGGTGTTCGGGTCCAGGCTAGACGGGAGAATTCGGTTGCCAGCGTTGGCTTGAATCAGGCGATTGCCAACGTTGCGCACCGTGCCCTTGTCAACACCGGTGATGTAGAAGTCGATGGTGTTGAATACCCCGCTGGCCTGCTTGTCGACAAACGGGAATGACACCAAGGTGTTGCGATGCATGCTGGCCATGGAGTGGTATGTAGCGAAGGCCGCTGGCGGTGTGCCGGGCCAAGTCGTGGGCCAGGGTGACAGATGGTTCAGGCTGTAGCCAACCAACAGCCCGCGGGTGATGTTGCCAACGTCAACTTTCCCTTGGAAATAAGTGCCGACGTTGTCGCCCGCGACGAATTCCTCGTAGTCGGGCAGCGCTACACCGTTGGCCAATGCGCCGTTCATGGTTTTGAAAGCGGTGATGCGCTTGAGCAGCACCCTTACGCGGTCGCCTGTCTCGACGGCGCCCATGGTGGGGCTGTACGCTCGCCCGCCCAGATTGCCCAGCGCGTCGGCAACCGCCCAACCTAGCGTGACACCACTCGTGCTGGTGCTGTGCGCCGTGTTGTTTTGAAACAGGCCAAGGGGGGTGCGGTCAGGAATGACCGGAATCGGGGCGGATTTGCCTACCGGTTTGCTCGCGAAGGACAGCCAAAAACCCGGGCCAATGCTGTCACCGCTGTGATTGCCGCGGATGACGTTGTCGGGATTGGTGACAAAGAATCCGGACGGCCCGCCCTGGAAGACGGTGGCACCCTCGTAAAGCTGCAGAAGCTTGTCAGCTGCCGGGCTACGCAGGAGCAGGGCCAGGTTGCCTTCGATGACGTTGCGCCGTTCGCCGCCCTCAGGCAGGGCAAAAGCATGGCCTTTGATGTCTTGACAGACATTGTTGATGACCTGCACGCCGTTGGTGGCCTGCAGCACCACGCAGCGCTGAGAAGAACCCCAGAGGCTGCTGTTGCGCAAGACATGGCCGCTGGCATCGCCGAGCAATTGGCCTTGGTCGTTGTAGCTCAGCCGGTTCCAGTGGAACGGATAGCGATCCACGCGCCCAGACTGCCCGGCGCGGCGGATCTCCACGCCATCGACATTGATCTTGCTTGCCAGGCCCGTGACCATCACGTGCGCGCCAAAACCGCGGTCGCGCCAGGCTGCATCGTCAGCGCCCTGGATCACGATGTTGCGCGACAAGTTGGCCACCGCAGCCCGTTCATCCAGCTCGGTGGGCGCGGGGGCGGCCGGCGGCACGAAGCTCGCATCGGGCGTCAGGCTCATGCCGTTGTTGGTAACGTACTGCACCTTGCCCCAGCGAAATTTGGCCAGCGGTGCGCCCAGCGTCAGCTGGGTTTGGTTGGCCGCGCTCAGAGTGAAGCGCTCGGCGCTGGCCACGCCATAGAAGTCGGTCGGACCCACTACCAGGGTGTCGCCGGCATTCCAGCCTGCCACCGTGTCTTTCAGCGTGAGCGATGTGGCGCCAGCGTTCGCATGCTCGTTCAGCTTGGTCCAGACGGGCTGCGGGCTGGCGCCGAACACATCAAGCCGGCCACCACGAACCAACAGGCCACGTGCCAGCCCGCCGTCGGCCGTGGTGGGTTCGGCGCCGGTCAAGGTGATGGTGGCCCGCTGCGTAAAGGGCTGGGTGGCGGTGCCGATCTCCAAGGCGCCCATGACGTCCAGGAACCCTGCGTCCAGCGCCAGATTCACGCGCGCAAAGCGCAAGGTGCCTTCGATGCGCACACCGGCCAGGGCCGGCGGCGAGACATCGAGCGTGACAACCTTGCCGGCCGGCACCACCACGGTGGCGCCGGCCGTTGGCACGCTGCCGCCCCAGGTGTTGGGGCTGGACCAGGCCCAAGAGCCGTCTGCCAACTGCCCTGTGGTCGTCGTGGGAGGAGGAGCAGGAGCAGGAGGAGGAGGAGGAGGAGGGGGGGTGCTGCCACCGTCGCTGGGCTTCTTGCGCCCATTGTTTGCAGTCGAGGTGCCGGCCAAGGTGTATTGAACCGAGTCAAGGCCGCTTCCGACCAGGGAACTCTTTGTACTTGAGCCCGCCGACAGGGCGCGCGCCGTGCGGGCCTCGGTTGGCGCTGGGGCGTCATCGCTCGCGCTGCCCCCGCAAGCGGCGAGCAGCAGACAACCGGCTGCGATGGCAGTCAGGGTGCGGACAGGTGTGGACGTGCTTGTCGTCATCTAGATCCTTGAAAGTACACGGTTGTCAGCTGGCGAATCCAGAGTAATTTGAAACAGTTTGCAAGCGCGTCACATAAACGAGCCAGATTGCTGACAAGTCACCGCGGCGAACTCCGTGCTTGGCAACCAAGTCACGTGTTAGAACCCGCGAAGTGCCCTGCGTCCGAGACGACAAGGCACTTTCTGAATTCTCCCTCACTATCGGAACCGCTACGATTTCTACCAAGGGTTGATTCGTATGCTGACCGTCGCATTCGTAACAGAGTGTCTGATATCTATCGCCTGAATCAACGGTTTGCCTCTCGTATTCGCTAGCCTGATTGATATTCTTGAATCACTTTCTAGGGTACGAAAAAGTGCTTGTGTCTGGCGAAGATTTGCAACATAAATAATTCAACGGTGACAACGTTGCGCACTGTCCGTACTCAACTTCTGGGGTTGTGAGAAAAGGTATCTCGCGCCCCACGGCCATCCATGTGAAAATAGTTTTCGGGTTTTCAAGGAAAACCCATTCAAGCTTGGCCAACCTGGTGCCGATGTCCCATTCATGGGCCTGTGGCATATTTGTCATGATGAAGATTGAGTCAATCAAGCGTCGTTTTGGCCGCAGCCCAGGGTGGGCCTGGCCGCGCCGTGTGGTGGCCGTGGGCGTGCTGGCGGTGGCGGCGTGCCTGGGCCTGGCGGCAGCACGCGCGCAACCAGTGCCCACAGTCTCGGCGCCTGCCAAGGCCGAGGCTGCGGCGCGCACGGCCTTGGGCCGTCAGATGTTCTTTGACAAGAACTTGAGCGCCGACGGCAGCGTCAGTTGCGCCAGTTGCCACCAGCCAGAAAAGGCATTCAGCGACGGGCGCAAGGCCGCGCTGGGCGTTGGCAACCGAGCCGGCCTGCGCAATTCACCCAGCCTGCTGAACGTCGGCCATCACCGCGCGTTCTTTTGGGATGGACGGGTGCCCAGCCTGGAGCAGCAGGTGCTGGAGCCGCTGACCAATCCCAACGAGCATGGCTTTTCCAAACTCGGCGAGCTGTTGACCCGGCTGCGCGAGCAAGCACCGTACAGGGCGGCCTTCAACAAAGCCTTTTCAATGCCCGGCACGGAAGTGGTTCGTGCCGAGACCGTGGCCGCTGCATTGGCGGCGTTTGTGCGCAGCCTGGTCAGCCCGGAGAGCGCCATTGACCGCTTTGTGCTCAAGGGCGACAAGAACGCGCTGGACGCCGAGGCCCGTGCGGGATTGGAGTTATTCCGGGGCCGCGCCCAGTGCGCGAGTTGCCACCTGCTCAACGATGACGCCGGCACTGGCCGCGTGCAGCTCAGCGACCAGCAATTCCATGCCCACGGACAACTCGTCTATCCCATGCAGGCGGCGGTGCGTTCACGCCTGGCAGCGGGCAGCCGCCCGGCTGACTTTGCCAAGGCGAACCCGGGCGAGGCCAGCTCATTCGGCCGCTTTATGGTGACGGGGTCGGTGGAAGATGTCGGCGCGTTCAAGACGCCCTCGTTGCGCAATGTGGCCCTGACCGCGCCGTACTTTCATGACGGTAGTGCCGAGACGCTGGAGCAAGCCGTGAACCGGGAACTCCTGGGCAAGACCAGTGAAATCAAGCTCAGTGCCGCAGAAACACGCCAATTGCTCGCCTTCTTGCGCGCATTGGTGGACGACCCGAGCAAGTAAGCTCGGCCAGCCCGGGTGACAAATCCCGCCCGCGCTGGGCGGGTGTTGGCAGCGTGCGGGTGTGCGGCCCGTGCAACGTGATCGGCAGGCCGGCGCAAGGTACCGTGCCTCGTACACTGCCCTGGCGGCGCCGCAAGACGCCGCGCTGAAGGCCCGCAGCGCAGCGCCCAACCAAGACCAACGACCCCGGTGCGAATCAGACACCCATGATCCTCGATGAGCATGCTTGCATCGCACCCACCCCAGCTCAGGCGTGACCTGTACGCCGTGATGGGGTTGCCGTTCGACGCCGTGTCGATGCGGCAAGCCGTTGACGCGGTGCACCAGGCGGTGCGCACGCGCGTGCGCCTGTTCATTTCAACGCCCAACTTGAATTTTGTGATGGCCGCCAGGCGTGACGCAACGCTGCGGCGCTCCGTTCTGATCAGCGACCTGTCGCTTGCCGATGGCGTGCCCGTGGTCTGGGTCTCGCGTTTGCTTGGCGTGCCCATCACCGAGCGTGTCTCGGGGTCGGGCCTGTTCGAGGCTTTGCAGCGCGACCCCGGTGCGCCCGGCATCAAGGTGTTCTTCTTCGGCGGCCCCAATGGTGTGGCCGAGCTGGCCGGAGCCAAGATCAACCAAGCTGGTGGTGGCATGCGCTGCGTGGGTCACTTGTCTCCCGGCTTCGGTTCCTTGCACGAACTCAGTGCCGACGCAACGATTGCTGCGATCAATGCAGCAGCGCCAGACTTCCTGGTGGTGGCGCTCGGCGCTGCCAAAGGCCAGGCCTGGATCGAGCACAACATGGCCAAGCTCGACGTGCCGGTGGTCAGCCACCTCGGTGCCGTGGTGAATTTCGTGGCCGGCCGGGTCAGGCGCGCGCCGCGGTGGGTGCAGCACCTGGGCGCGGAGTGGCTGTGGCGCATCAAGGAGGAGCCCGTGCTGGCACGCCGCTACCTGAACGACGCCATCGGTTTTGTGCCGGTCTTCGTGCGCGAGATCCTGCCATCCGCAGTGGCGCACGCGCGCGGTTGCAGCCCGCTGCGCGCGCCTTGGCCACACTGCTCGCTGGAACCCGTGCACGCCGCGCCGGGCGGGCAGGGCGCCCCCACTTCGGTCACTGCCGCGGCATCCCAACCGGACGAACTGCTCAAGCTCCTGCTTCGGGCCCAGGCCGAAGGCCGCACTGTTCGGGTTGACCTGGATTCCATTGAACACATGAACGCGGGGGTGGCAGGGCATGTGCTGCAACTCATAGCCGTGGCTCACCGGCTGGCCGTTGGCCTGCAATTCGACACCAAGCGAACCGATACCGTGGCGCAGTGGCGAGATCGCTTTGCCTTACCGGAAATCTCCGCCAGCGGCGGGCCGAAATGAGCCGGCCCGGCCTTTGCTGCGTCATCGTCAATTACAAGACGCCGGCGCTGACGCTGGATTGTGTGGCGAGTTTGTTTGCCGGCACCCTGCTGCCAGACCAGGTGATCGTTGTCGACAATAACTCGCAGGACGGATCGTATGAACACATACTGCATCATGTTCAGCGCCTGAGCCAGCATGAAGAGATTGCAGTCATACCCGCGGCCACGAACGCGGGTTTCGGTGCCGGCAACAACCTCGGGTTTCAGCACGCGCTGCAAGGTCTGCCGGGTTTGACGCATGTCGTGCTGATCAACCCCGACGCCACCGCTCACCCGGAACTGCTTGCCACGCTGATGGCGCGGTTCGACCACTCGCCCAACATCGGCATCGTGGGCGGCGCGATCGTCGATGAGCAGGGCCGGTCGGCGCCCGCGGCGCACACCTTTCCTTCTGCCCTGGGCGAGCTGGAACGCGGCGCCGAGTTCGGGCCGTTAAGCAAGCTTTTGGCAAAGTGGCGGGTCACGCCCGAACAGCCCACCGAGGCCGCGGTCTGTGACTGGGTTTCGGGCGCCTGCATGGCCATTCGCCGCGAGACCTACAGCGCGGTTCAAGGTTTCGACGAGGAATTCTTCCTCTACTTCGAAGAGGTCGACTTCTGCGCCCGTGCGGCCAAGGCAGGCTGGGCCTGCTGGTATGAGCCCCTTGCCGTGGTCACCCATTTGGAAGGCGCGTCAACCGGCATCAAAGCCCTCGGCCAACGGCGCCCGGGCTATTGGTACGACTCGCGGCGCCGCTTGCTGGTGAAGCTGCATGGTGTGACCGGCCTGATCCTGAGTGATCTGCTTTGGCTCGTCGGCCGGGGCAGTTTGGCCATCCGCCGTGCGCTGGGCCTGGGCGGCCGGGCTGGGTTGCGCCACCAGCCGGCAAGCGAAGCCCGCGACCTCTTTGTAGGTGATTGGCGCGCATTGGCCAGTGGGCAACTCCACCGGCAGCACGGCGCGCGCTGAGCATGGTGAATTCGCACACCGCCCCAATCGCGCCAGTGTCAGGTGTGGTGGTCATCGGCCGCAACGAGCGGCCACGCCTGGCCGCGGCGCTGGCCGGCATCGACGCCGCTGTGTCGTGCCTGGTTTATGTGGACTCGGGCTCCACCGACGGCAGCGCCGAACTGGCTGAATCGATGGCCGTAGCAGTGCTCCGGCTCGACCCGGCAACCCCGTTTTCTGCCGCACGCGCGCGCAACGAGGGCTTTGACTGGCTTGCGGCCCGGCACCCGGGTCTGAGCCTGGTTCAATTTCTCGACGGTGATTGCGTGCTCGACGCCAATTGGCTGGCCACCGCCCAGTCCGCCTTCGCGGGCCATGCGCAATATGGAATCGTGGTCGGCCAATTGGTCGAGCGGCATCCGGAACAATCTATCTACAACCGGCTGTGTGCGCTTGAATGGAAAGGGGCGGCAGGCGAGCTGGCGCAATGGGGCGAAATTGGCGGCATCATGGCTGTGCGGCCGGCGGTTTTCACGCAACTGAATGGTTTCAATACCACGATCATTGCCGGCGAGGATTCAGAATTCGGCGTGCGCGTCGGGCTGGCCGGATTCAAGGTTGTTCGCCTGGACGCTGCCATGGCCACGCACGATGCCGACATGCACCGGTTCGGCCAATGGTGGCAGCGTTCTGTCCGCGCCGGTCATGCCATCGGCCAGCGTTACGCCGCCAACGGGCACACGGCGGCGCGCGACGGTGCCAAAGAGCGGCGCAGCATTGGTTTTTGGGGTTTGGTCATGCCTGGCGCCGGCCTGTTGCTGGCGTGGCCGACGGGCGGCTTGTCCCTGGCCGCGCTGGCGCTGGCCTATGGGTATTTATTCTCAAGAATCGCCCGGTACAAAATTAAAAACGGTGAAGGCTGGGCCGACAGTGTTCTGTATTCAATTTTCACCGTTGCTGGGAAATGGGCCAATGCCATGGGATTATTGAAGTACCAAATATCCAGGCGGCGTGGCCAGTTCTCGATCATCGAACACAAGTAAGAATCATCCGCACGAGTTTCAAACAAAAATATGAGTGATTTCAAATACAAAGTCGGTTTTCTGGGGGCCGGGTATATCTTGCAGGCGCATGTGCAGGCGGTGCGCGCGCTGCCCGGGGCCACGCTGAGTGGGGTATGCGACACGTCCATCGGCCGCGCGCAGGCTGCTGCCCAGGCGCATGGCATCGCCCAGGTGCATGGCTCGCTTGATGCCTTGCTGGCGTCGGATTGCGACGTTGTGCATGTGCTGCTGCCGCCGCACCTGCATGCTGACGCAGCGCAGCGCTGCTTGCTGGCGGGCAAGCATGTCTTTCTTGAAAAGCCGATGGCGCCGCGCCTTGAAGACTGCATGGCGTTGGCAGACACCGCGCAGCGCAGCGGCAAGCAACTGGGCGTGAACCACAACTTTCTGTTCACGCCGGCGTATGAGCGCATGCGCCGCGACGTGAAGAACCAAACCGTGGGTCGCCTGGACCACCTGGCCGTGAATTGGTTGCTGCCCCTGGGCCAACTGCGCTTTGGCCCATTCAACAACTGGATGCTGGCGCAGCCCGGTAACCTGTTTCTCGAGGTCGGCCCCCACCTGGCGGCCTTTGTGGTGGACTTGGTCGGGCCGTTGGACAACCTGCAGGTGTGGCCGAGCTGCCCCCTGGTCTTGCCCGGTGGCAAGACAGCGTTTCGCCATTGGCAGTTTGTGGGCCAGCACGGGGCCACAGCGGTGTCGATGACGGTTTCGTTCGCACAAGGCCACCCGGTGCGAACGGTCAGGGTTCGCGGTCAGGCCCAGGCCGGTGACCTGGATTTCGGGCGCGATCTGTACCTGGCGACCCGCTCGCACAGCGTCAGCACCATGTTCGACAACCTCGCGGTGGCCAGCCATGGCGCCGCGGCGCTGTTGCAGCAAGGACTGGGCAACTTTGCCCGCGCATTGGGTGGCGCCTTGAACAAGAGCGCGGCGCGCGACCCTTTCGCGCAAAGCATTGCCCTGAGCGTGAGAGCGTTCTACAGCGGCCTGTCCGGCACGATGGACGAGCGGCTGCGGCCCGACTTCGCCTGCCGGGTCATGGGCCTGTGCACCCAGGCCGCGGCCACGGCCAACGCCATGGTCGTCAGCGCTGGCCCTGCCGCCACGGCGCCCACCGCGCCGGCCGCGCCCGTGCCGCGCATTCTGGTTGTGGGGGGAACGGGATTCATCGGCAAGCGCCTGGTCGCCCTGCTTGTTGCCCGTGGGCTGGGGGTGCGGGTGCTCACGCGCAGCGTGCAATCGGCCCAGGTCGAACTCGAAGGCCTGGCGGTCGATATCGTTGCGGGCAGCCATGGCGACCCGGCCACGTTGGAGCGCGCGCTTGATGGCATCGAAATCGTGTATCACCTGGCCAAAGCCAGCGGCGAAAAGTGGGCCGATTACGTACAGGGCGATGTCGAACCCACCGCCGTGCTGGCGCAAGCCGCCGCAAAGCATGGCGTGCGCCGCTTCATTTACACCGGCACCATCGATTCCTACGATTCCGCCAGCGCCCAGACGGTCATCGGCGCAGACACGCCCCTGGACCCGGCGATCGCAACGCGCAACCACTATGGCCGCTCCAAGGCGGCCTGCGAGGCGCTGTTGCTGGAGCTGCATCGCACGCAGGGCCTGCCGTTGGTGATCTTGCGCCCGGGCATCGTCATCGGTGCCGGCACCGCGCCGGCGCACTGGGGCGTGGGCATGTTCGAGTCCGACACCCGGGTGCGCTATTGGGGCGACGGCCAGCATCAACTGCCGTTTGTACTGGTAGACGATGTGGCCAATGCGCTCGTGCTGGCGCTGGACAAGCCCGGCATTGAAGGCCAGGCGTTTTTGGTGACCGATGCGCCGCTGCTCAGCGCGCGCGAATACGTTGCGGCGCTTGCGCGGGCCAGCGGCACGCGCATCCAGGCCTTGGCCACGCCGCTGGCGGTTCACTTCGCCAAGGACGCGGTCAAAGAGATCGTCAAGCACGCCATCAACCACCCGAACAGGCGCGTGCCGACGCTGCACGATTGGCAGTGCCGGGCACACCGGGCCCGTTACGACAGCGCCCAGACGCAGCGGGTGCTGGGCTGGCAGCCGGCGGGCAACAAGGCGGCGTTGATCAGCAGTGGCGTCAACGCCGCGGTGGACTGGTACTTGAAGTGACCTGACGCGGCGCGCCGCGTCAGCCGCCGCAGGTCACTGCGCGGCGGACCGCGCCAGAACTTGCCGGTAGATGGCGAGCATGCGGTCAACCTTGACTTCCCAGTCGTACTCGGCAGCAATCTTGGCCCGGCCCGCATTGCCCATGGCTTGGCGGCGCGGCACGTTGCGGCCCAGTTCGGCCAAGGCCAGGGCCAAGTTGTCGATGAATGAGGCGGGCGAGTCCGGTTCGATCAAGATGCCGCACTGCTCGTCAAGGTAGTCGGCCGGCCCACCCCAGCGCGTGGCGATCACGGGCAAGCCGCAGGCCATGGCCTCCAGCACCACGGCGCCGCCGCACTCGAACATGCTGGGTAGCACCAAGGCGTCTGAGCTGCGCAGGATGGCGGTGCACGCCGCCTGCGATTGCCAGCCGGCAAAGTAGACGCGGCCGGGCTCACCGGCTTGGTCACCCCACACTTCCAATTGCCGCGCCAACGCTTCCAACGCGGCGCGCTCGTCGCCGTCGCCCACCACCTGCAGGGACATGGGCTCACGCTGGCTGGCCTGGGCAAAGGCGCGCAGCAGGAGGTCAACCGCTTTCCACTTCACCAAACGCCCCAGGAACACGTAGCGTGTGTGCGCGGGCCGCGCCGTTGCAACCGCTGCAGCAGGCCCCCATTTCGACAAGTCGACCCCGTTCTCCACGAACTCCAGCACTGGCGCGCCCATGCCCGCAGGCAACGCGGCGCGCGTGCGGGGGTTGGCCACCAAGAGCAATGCCGCCTCGTGCTTGCCCGGTAGCAGACGATTGACCAACCCAGACAGCGCACGGCCCACGACCACGCCGGCGCGCTCAAAGCGGCTCTCCAAGGCGCGAAATGCTGGCGGAAACTGCATGCCGCCGTTCATCGGCCCAAAGATCACGGGGGCACCCAGGCGGCGCATCAGCGACGGCTCTTTCGGCGACACCGGCGTGGGTTGATGGATCAGGTTGGCGCCGTGCTGGTTGACCAGTTGGCGCAACACTTTCTTTTGCGCCCATTGCGTCAGCAGCCGCAGCACGGTGCCCGTGGTCAGGTACGAGATTCGTGCGGGCAGGCGCTGACCGATTTGCCAGGCCAGCAGGTGGCCGCGCGTGTCGGGCACGTAGTGAATGTGGTCGTCAGCACCGAACAGCTCGGTCAATTCGGCCCGGGTTCGTTCGTGCACCACCAGCCACACGGGCACGCCGCGGCGACGCAGGACGCGGTAGTAGTGCAAGGGCAGGATCGCTTCACCGCCAAATTGCGCTGAAGCCGAGTCGGCCACGATGATGACGCGCGGCTCAGGCACGGCGCTCGGCTGAGTCACGGTTTGCCACCGTCGTCGCGCTCCGTGCGCAACCATTCGCGCTGCTGCCGGCCAGCCATCAACTTGTAATACATCGGCAGCTTGCCCAACACATAGGCCGGCACACCCAGCATCTGGCGCAATGAGATGACTTGCCGGCCCAGCGCAAACCAAGCCGCGGCAACAACCGCAGCAACCACGCCACTGCCCAGCAGCGCCAGCGCCAGCCCCAGCGCCAGCCCAGTGAGCCACCAGGCCAGCCAGTTGGCCGCCAGAACGACGAGCTGGGCCAGCAGCAGGAACGAAACCGGCGGCACACTCAAGTCCCAAGCGATGGCACCGAGCTGCCAGCGGCGTTGCGCGAACATGGCGCGCACCAACCGCGGCCACTGCGTGGCCAGGGTCATGAGATGGCCTTGCTCCCAGCGCGTGCGCTGGGTGTTGCTGGCCGCGTCGCTGGCGGCGAACCAGCTTCGCACCACGGCCTGCGGGCAATACTGCGGCGCCTGCCCGGCCAAGGCCAGGTCAATGCCCAGTTGCACGTCTTCGACGGTGTTGCTGCTGGCCAGGGGCGCACTGCGAATCAACGGCCAAGTGAAGGCCATGCCGGTGCCCATCAGCGGGCAAGGCAGGCCCAACCGGTAGAAGCCCAAAGCGCGAAAGTGGGTCTTGAGCATCCAGGCAAAGGCGGCAATCCGGTGCTTCAAACTCGGGCTGGCAGGCATGTCCATCAAGTAGGTGGCCTGCGTTGGCCGGGCCGACAGCGCGCAGGCCGCTGCCAGGCGCTGCAATGAACCGGGTTCGAGTACGCAGTCGGCATCGATGATCACCACCACATCGGGCGGGTCGGCGGCGAGTGCGCTCACGCCCCAGGCCAAGGCATACCCTTTGCCGCGGCGCTCGGCGTCGTTGCGTGCCGCGACTTCGGCGCCGGCTTGCTGCGCGATCAGCGCCGTGTCGTCGGTGCAGTTGTCGGCCACCACGAGCAGCCTGTCGCGCGCGCCCAGTTCGGGCCGCAGTGCGGCAATCACGGCGCCTATGCCGGCGGCTTCGTTGTGCGCGGGCATCAACACCGCCACGCGCGGCGACGCAGTGCTGTCAGTGTGCGGCGCAGGCGGCTTGTTTGCTGCACCAAAAAAATAACCGATAGCTTGACAGGCAAGCACGGTGGCGGGCAGCAACAGCAGCAGGGCCAGCACCAGGGCAGGCATGGCGAGCAAAAGAGTCGCCAGCATCGTCATGGTCGGGCCTGCGGCGCGTGGGCCGCGGCTTCGAACAATGCGGCCAACTTGCGCGCTTCGGTGTTGGCGTCGTGGCGGGCGAGCACGCGCGCGCGGGCTGCCTGCCCCATGTCGTGCAGGGCCTGCGGCGTGGCACCGAGGCACTCGGCCATGGCGTCGGCCAGGGCCAGCACGTCGCCCGCGGGAACGAGCCATCCGGTGCGCCGATCGAGCACCAGTTCCGGAATGCCGGCGACGTAGGTGGTCAGCACCGGGCGGCTCAGGGCCATGGCTTCCATGATCACCACCGGCAAGCCTTCGCCGAAACTGGGCAGCACCATGGCGCGGGCCTGCAACAACTCGTTGCGCACCTGCGCGCTGCTGACCCAGCCGGTGATGCGCACCTGTTGCGCCAGGCCGAGCTGTTCAATTTGAACCTCGAGTGCGCCGCGCATTTCGCCGTCGCCAGCCAGCACCAGCTCGAAGTTCCGGCCGCGGTCACGCAACAGCCGCGAAGCGTGCAGCAACAACATCTGCCCTTTTTGCTCGCACAGCCGCCCGACGCAAACCAGGCGTTGCGCCAAACAGGGTTGTGCCGATGCGCCAGCGTGAAACGACTCGTCAATGCCGCAATGCACGGTGTGCACTTTGGGCCAATGGCTGACGTCCACCCAGCGGTAAAGCTGGCTGCGCCCGAACGAGCTGATCGCCACAACAAACGCGCTGTGGCGGATCTTCTCGCCCAGATGCAACATCAAGGGCTTGTCGAACTCTTCCGGGCCATGCACCGTGAAACTGAACGCCGGCCCGCCCAAGGTGCGCGCCAGCATGGCGATCTGCGCTGAGTTCGTGCCGAAGTGAGCGTGCAGGTGCGGCACGCCAAGCCGCTTGAGTTCGGCGCCCAGCCAGCAGGCTTCAGCCAGGTAGATCAGGTGAAAGATCGGCGCCCGATCAGCCTGGCGGCTCATGCGCCAAGCTTGGCCCAGTGCCTTGGCGAACCGCACAGGCGCCGCCAGCAGGGCGCTGCAGGTGGCCACGAAGATGCGCAGTGGCCCGGCCTTGAGGATGTAGCGCGTGCGCGCTTGCTCGGCGACGTCTTCAGGGTCGACCAGGGCATCGTTCCAGCCGCGTTGAGAAAAGCGGTGAACCGTCAGACCCAGTCGCTCCAGTGCCTGAATTTCGCGGCGCACAAAGCTGTGGCTGACCTTGGGGTATTGATTGACCAGGTAGGCCACTTGCCGGAGCGCCGACGCAGCAACCGAGGCGCGAAGGTCATCCACCGGCCGGTTCATGCCACCAGGCGCCGATACACGCGCTCGTGCTCGTCCAGATAGCGCGCCCACGAGAACTGTGTGAGCAGCCGTCGGTGCCGCGCATCGAGCTGCTGCGGCGACGGGTGTTGGCGCAACAGCCGCACCATGGCCGCAGCCAGCAAACCCGCCTGGCGTGCGGGAACGCAAGCCGCGAATGGGTCGTCGGCACAAATGGCCGCAATCGCCCCGGTGTCCGTGCCAACCAGGCGCGGCACGCCATGGGCGCCTTCGATGAAGGCCAGGCAAAAGCCTTCTTCATGCGAAGGTTGTATGTACAGGTCTGCCATCTGCGTCAGCTCGGCCTTCAGTGCTTCGCTGGCGCCGTGGTGCATGTGGACGTGTCGAGCCAGGTCGAGGTTGTCGATGCGCGCTCGTAAATAGCGCAAATAGCTTGCATCACGCACCTCGCCCACCATGTCGTAGCGCAGGCGAGGAAAGTCGCGGCGCAACGTGGCAACTGCTTCCAGCGCGTCATGCAAGCCCTTGGTGTGGGCCATGCCGGCCACGGTCAGGATGCGCGGCGCATCGGGCGTGAAAGGGCGATTTGCGATCGTCGGTGCTGCGGTCACTTCAGCGCCCAGGGCGATCAGTTCGAGTGCCGAGTCGGGGGCGCCGCAGCTTCTTGCAGCGTGGTAGACCTGCTCGCTGTGAACGACGGTGCAGGCAATTTGACCGATCCGAAACAGCGCATGCCAGGACAGCGTGTGCGGCAGGTAACGCAATGCGCGTGCCCCGTAGTGCGCCCATTCGTTGGCATGCAGGCCGTGAAACTTCTTTTCGCTGGGCGAGATGCTGTGAGCGGTCAACAGCCACGGCCGGGCACGCAATGCAGGGAGCAGGTGGCTCAGCCCGCGGCTGCCCATGGCAATGACATGTGTCACATCTGGCTTGAAGGTGTCGATGGCTTGCGACAGTCGAGAGCGGTAGTCCGACACGGCGCCGATTTTCAGCTCGACGTGCGTGAGGCCTTCAACCTGGATCGGCGCATCAGCCAACAGGCCGACGGCCGCGCCTCTCGCCAAAAGGCCTTGTGCCAGCGCTCGCGTCTCCGCCGGCACACCCCCAGGCATGAAGCTGGAGACCTCACTGACCAACAGGACTCGCACAGGCTCAGGCCTAGATATTCAACAGGGGAAGATCCATTGCAGCCGCGCTGGCTTCACACGCCGGCCAACTTGCGGCGGTCTGCAGGTTTGGCCGCAGCCAGCAGCGCATCCACAAAGGCCTCGTGTGCCTTGTAGGCTCGCACGGCATCTGGGTCTATGGACGACACGCGAACAAGCAGCCCATCCGGCACTTGTCCAGTCAAGCCAAGTCGAATTTCGATGAACCGTTTCTCCCAGCGGCTTTGTACCGCTTGTTCGCCCAAAGCGAACCAGTAGGTGATCGGTTCGGGGCGCGGCCCCAGCGTGGCGTTCAGCCGCTTGCCGGTGATGCTGCCAAAGGGCGTGGTGATGACATGTTCGCGCAGCCCATCGACCTTAAAGCCCTGCGCCGGGTAGCACACCTCTGGCATGTGGGCCTGTAAGCCGCCGCGCTGGTCGTCGCCATAGGCCAGACTGAGCATGACACGGTAACCCTGGGCGTTGACGTAGGTGCGGCTCAGCGTCTGGCTGTACAGCTTGTCCAGCAGTTCCTGGGTTTGCGGGTTGATCACCTGCGTGCCGACCTCGGGCATCAGCTTCCATTCACCGAACTGCTTGGGCACTGCTTCTTCCAAAACGATGGCGGGCGGCAAGCTGGGGTCGCGTGGTGCCGGCTTGGCCAGCATGCCTACCAATGAGGCCAGGCCCATGAGTGCGGCAGCGATCGCGGCAGTTAACGTTGTTGTCACAGTGCTTTATGGGCTTGAGGTAGAAGGGGAATTGTCTGCCAGTTCGTGATTGCCGACTCAGATGCAGTCACGCGCGCGTGACTTCCAAGTAGGCGCAGTGCGTTGCCGGGTTGTTGCCGATGCCGACCGGCCCAGTAGGCCAAGCGCAGCTCGTTAATCCGCGTGCAATTACACCAACTTGGTAACAATTTTCCTCGCCGAAATGGCAGCAACTTAGACGTTAGATCGCTAGACTAGCCTCCAGCGGTGCTGGCGGCTGCGAGATCTGTATCAAGCTGCAAGTGTTGGTTGCCAGTCGTTGCCATGCGTTGCAGACCCCATGTATCGGGGGTTGTGGCAGCGAAGAACCCTCAGTTAACGTTCAATGCGCTCGATGTGAGCTGCATCAACCTCAAGGAGTCAGTATGAAGAAAATGGTAGTGGCCGCATCGCTTTTGGCGGCATTTGGGGCCGCTCAGGCCGTTGGCGTCACCCTGACGGGCGGCGCTGGCCAGTCGATCACTGAATTCGGCGTTGGCAACATCATCGCTGGCGTTGTTCCCCAGAACTACGGCATCGTTGGTGGCTCACTGTCCATCACCGCCGGCCCGGGCACCTTGTTCGTGACCTATCTGGGCAAGGAAGCGGCTGATATCAACACGTTCTTTGTTGGTGGCAACCCGGTCTTCGTGAACACCCAGATTCCCCCGCAGGTCTTCTCGACGCCGGTGAACACGGGTCCGTTGGTGTTCGAAATCGAAGGCACCCAAACCAGGCGTGTTGCGAACTTTGCTGTTCTGGGCACGAGTGCTGGTGGGTTCACCAAGTACACCGGCGGCGGCACGCCCTACACGTTTGACTACGTGTTGGGCTTCAACGACAGCGGTTCGCCTGACGGTGACTTTGACGACCTCGTGGTTGGCATCAGCGTCAACCCGCCGATCCCCGAGCCGAGCACCTACGCTCTGATGGCCGCCGGTCTGGGCGCCATTGGCTTCGTCGCTCGCCGTCGTCAGCGCAAGGCCTGAGCGAGCAAGTTTCGTTGCAGGTTGATAAGCCGGCCTTGAGCCGGCTTTTTCACGCCTGTGGTTGATCAGTTACAAGTTGCCGGTTTCGCTGCGAAAGGCCCCAGCGAGCGCGTCCTTGCTGGCCACCATGGGTTCGCCCGGCAGCCTGGCCAGCGGCCACGCAATGCCAAGGTCGCCGTCACTCCAAATGACCGACCGTTCGCAATCCTTGGCGTAGGTGTCGGTGGTTTTGTATAGGAAGTGCGTGTCGTCTTGCAGCGCCACGAAGCCATGCGCGAAACCTTCCGGTATCCAAAGTTGCAGGCGGTTGGCCGCGCTGAGTTCCATGCCGAACCATTGCCCGTAGGTGGGCGAATGGCGGCGAATGTCCACAGCGACATCCCACGCCGCACCCGCCACCACACGCACCAGCTTGCCCTGCGCACGCGGGGCCACTTGGAAGTGCAGCCCACGCAGCACGCCTGCATGCGAACAGGAGTGGTTGTCCTGGACGAAAGCACGCGGCGCAGGCAGGCCCAGCGCCAACAAGGCCTGGTGGAAGCGCGGTTCGTTAAAGGTTTCCATGAACCAACCGCGCTCGTCGCTGAAAACGGCGGGCTCGATGATTACGACGTCTGGAATGCTTGTTTGACGCAGCTTCATCACCAGGCCTTGTCGCGCAACACCTGCATCAGGTACTGGCCGTAACCGTTCTTGAGCATGGGCTTGGCCAGAGCTTCGAGCTGTGCGGCGTCGATCCAACCGGCACGGTAGGCAATTTCTTCCGGGCAAGCCACCTTCAAGCCCTGGCGCCTTTCGAGCGTGGCGATGAACTGGCTGGCCTCAAGCAGGCTGTCGTGCGTGCCGGTGTCCAGCCAGGCATAGCCGCGGCCCATGATTTCGACGTCGAGTTGGCGCTGGGCCAGGTAGCGCGCGTTGACCTCGGTGATCTCGAGTTCACCGCGCGACGAAGGTTTGATGTCCGCGGCGATGTCACACACCTGCTGGTCGTAGAAGTACAGCCCCGTCACCGCATAGTGGCTCTTGGGCTGGCTCGGCTTTTCTTCGATGCTCAAGGCGCGCTGTTGCGCATCGAACTCCACCACGCCGTAACGCTCGGGGTCATGCACGTGGTACGCGAAGACCGTCGCTCCTTGCGCCTTGGTCTGGGCGCGCCGGAGCATGGGTTGCAGGTCGTGGCCGTGGAAGATGTTGTCGCCCAGGACCAGTGCGCTGGGATGGCCACTGACGAAGCTGCGCCCGAGGATGAAGGCCTGGGCCAGGCCATCTGGACTGGGCTGTACGCAGTAACTAAGGTTCAGCCCCCAGGCGCTGCCGTCGCCCAGCAGGGCGGCAAAGCGGTGCGTGTCCTGCGGCGTGCTGATGACCAGGATGTCGCGTATCCCGGCCAGCATCAAGGTGCTCAGCGGGTAGTAGACCATCGGCTTGTCGTACACCGGCAAGAGTTGCTTGCTGACTGCCAGCGTTGCCGGGTGCAAACGGGTGCCGGAGCCTCCGGCCAGGATGATGCCCTTGCGATCGATGCTCAATGCAACTCCTTGCTTGAATCAGCGGCCTGAGACCTCGGCCAGCATGCGGTCTACACCACTTGTCCAGACAGGTAAATCGAGTCCGAAAGAATGACGCAACTTGCCCGTGTCGAGCCGCGAATTCAGCGGCCGCCGTGCTGGTGTGGGGTAGCTGGAAGTGGGCACTGCATTGATAGCGCCAGCTTCGGTCTTGATCGCCACGCCGCGCTGGCGTGCCCACTCGATGACATGGCAAGCATAGCCATGCCAGCTCACCTCGCCGCCCGCTGCCGCGTTGTAGGTGCCAGCCAGACTGGGTTGGGCGTGGCAGGCGCGCAAAGCATGCGCGGTGATGTCGGCCAGCAGGTCGGCGCCAGTGGGGGCACCGATCTGGTCATCGATGACGCTGAGCTGTTCGCGCTCGCCGGCCAACTTGAGCATCGTGCGCGCGAAGTTGCCACCGCGCGCCGCGTACACCCAACTGGTGCGCAGGATCAGGTGCAGGCAGCCGCTGCTGCGAATGAACTCCTCGCCCTCAAGCTTGGTGCGCCCGTACACACTGAGTGGGCCAGTGGGCTCGCTTTCGGTGCGTGCATGCTGGCCACTGCCGTCGAAAACATAGTCGGTGCTGTAGTGCACCAGCCAAGCGCCGGTTTGTCGCGCATGGCGGGCCAACACCTGCACTGCCAGGGCATTGATGGTTCGGGCCAGTTCGGGTTCGCTTTCGGCTTTATCGACCGCCGTGTGGGCGGCGGCATTCACGATCACTTGAGGCTGCTGCTGCGCCACCAGTCGGGCCAGGCCGTCGAGGTTGGTGAAGTCAGCGGCCACCGGGGTGTCGAAATCCAGCGCTGTCACGCGCCCTAATGGGGCCAGGGAGCGCTGCAGCTCCCAGCCAACCTGCCCGCCGCAACCCAGCAGCAGGATGTTCATGGCGCAGGCTGCCCGCCGTACTGCGCCTGCACCCAATCGCGATAGGCGCCACTTTGCACCGCGCTCACCCATTGCGGGTTGCCGAGGTACCACTGCACCGTTTTGCGGATGCCGGTGTCGAAGGTCTCAGCCGGGTGCCAGTTCAGCTCGCGTGCCATCTTGCCGGCGTCGATGGCATAGCGGCGGTCATGGCCCGGGCGATCCGTCACGTAGGTGA
The DNA here is from genome assembly GCA_031418595.1 of Burkholderiales bacterium. GTDB lineage: Bacteria > Pseudomonadota > Gammaproteobacteria > Burkholderiales > Burkholderiaceae_C > Rubrivivax. The sequence goes on along the minus strand of JANOXU010000004.1, from coordinate 17,632 downwards.
TGAGGCGTTGGTAGGTGCCCGCCGAACTTGGGCGCAGGCTGTCGAGCAAGGCGCAGATGGTGAAAACGATCTCGCGGTTGGTCTTCTCGTTGGCGCCGCCGATGTTGTAGACCTCGCCCACGCGGCCGCGCGCCAGCACGGTGCGGATGGCCGAGCAATGGTCGCGCACATACAGCCAGTCGCGTACGTTCAGGCCGTCGCCATAGATCGGCAAAGGCTTGCCCGCCAGGGCGTTGACGATCATCAGCGGGATCAGTTTTTCGGGGAAGTGAAACGGCCCGTAGTTGTTCGAGCAATTGGTGGTGAGCACCGGCAGCCCATAGGTGTGGTGCCAGGCCCGCACCAAATGGTCGCTGGCGGCCTTGCTGGCCGAATACGGGCTGTTCGGCTCGTAAGCGTGCGTTTCGGTGAAGGCTGGGGCATCGGCAGCCAGGCTGCCGTAGACCTCATCGGTGCTCACGTGATGGAAGCGAAATTCGCTTCTCGCGCTGCCCAGCAGCGAAGCCCAGTGGGCGCGCGCCGCTTCAAGCAAGGTGAAGGTGCCTTCCACATTCGTGCGCATGAAGGCGCCCGGGCCATGGATGCTGCGGTCAACATGGCTTTCGGCGGCGAAGTGCAGCACCGCGCGCGGCTGGTGTTCGCTCAACAGCCGATCCAACAATGGCCGGTCGCAGATGTCGCCCTTCACGAAGCGGTGCCGCGCATCGACGCTCAAGCTGGCCAGGTTGGCCAGGTTGCCGGCGTAGGTGAGTGCGTCGAGGTTGACGACGGGCTCGTCGCTCTGGGCCAGCCAGTCAAGCACGAAGTTGCTGCCAATGAAGCCGGCGCCGCCGGTGACGAGGATGGTCATGCGAAATCGTAGGTCAGTGTTCTGTGGAGTTTGTCGCAAGCAGCGGGGCCGAGCCCTCGCATTCAATGCGATCGCGGAAGTGCTGAGGATAATCGCGCCCGTCGGTGAATCGCGCCTCATGCCTGAGGCAGTGGCCAACTTGGCCACGGGCACCACCAGCAAGAAGGCACACATTGAAAATTCTCGTCACCGGCGCTGCCGGCTTCATCGGCATGCATGTTGCGCAGCGCCTGCTTGCGCGCGGCGACACCGTGGTCGGCCTGGACAACCTCAACGACTACTACGACCCACAGCTCAAGCGCGACCGCCTGGCGCGCCTGACGCCGCATCCCGCTTTCCAGTTCGTGCAGCTCGACGTGGCCGAGCGCCCCGGTATGGCCGAGCTTTTCGCCCGGGAGCAGTTCGAGCGCGTGATCCACCTGGCCGCGCAGGCGGGTGTGCGCTACTCGCTGGAGAACCCGCATGCCTACATCGACAGCAACATCGTGGGCTTCACCAATGTGCTGGAAGGTTGCCGCCATCAGCGGGTGCAGCACCTGGTCTACGCCTCCAGCTCCAGCGTCTATGGCGGCCACACGGCCATGCCTTTTTCGGAGCATCACAACGTGGATCACCCGGTGAGCCTGTACGCCGCCACCAAGAAGGCTAACGAATTGATGGCGCACACCTACAGCCACCTGTTCGGCCTGCCGACCACGGGGCTGCGTTTTTTCACCGTCTACGGCCCGTGGGGTCGGCCCGACATGGCCTTGTTCTTGTTCACCAAGGCCATGCTGGCCGGCCAGCCGATCAAGGTGTTCAACCACGGCCAGATGGTGCGCGACTTCACGTTCATAGATGACATTGCCGATGGCGTGGTGCACACGCTCGACCGCCCCGCCACGCCAAGCATTGACTACGACCCGGCGCGGCCAGACCCGGCGCAGAGCAACGCGCCCTACCGCATCTTCAACATCGGCAACCACGACCCGGTGCAGCTCATGGCGTTCGTGCAGGCCATCGAGCACAAGCTGGGCGTGGTGGCGGCCAAGGAGTTCTTGCCGCTGCAAGATGGCGACGTGCCGGCCACTTTTGCCGATGTCTCGGAACTCGCGCGTTGGACCGGCTTCACCCCGGCCACGCCCATCGGCGACGGTGTCGGACGCTTCGTCGACTGGTACCGCACCTACTACCGTGCCTGACCATCACTCCCATCCAGAGCAAGAAGAGAACCTTTCATGACCACCATTGCAGTTGTCGGGCTGGGCTATGTGGGGCTGCCCCTGGCCGTTGAGTTCGGCAAGAAGTTCAAGACCATCGGCTTCGATTTGTCGGCGGAAAAAGTCGCTGCATATCAACGCTTTGAAGACCCCACCGGCGAAGTCAGCGCAGACAACTTGCGCGCAGCCACGCAACTGCGTTGCACCACCGACCCCGCCGCGCTGGGCGAGGCCGACTTCATCGTCGTGGCCGTGCCCACGCCGGTGGACGATGCCCACAAACCCGACTTCACGCCACTGGTGAAGTCTTCTGAAAGCGTGGGCCGGCACATGCAGCGCGGCACCACGGTGGTGTATGAGTCCACCGTCTACCCCGGTGCCACCGAAGAAGTCTGCATACCGATCCTCGAGCGCTTGTCCGGCTTGCGCTGGAAGCAGGATTTCTTCGTCGGCTACAGCCCCGAACGCATCAACCCGGGCGACAAGGAGCGCACGGTCACCAAGATCGTCAAGGTTGTCTCGGGTGACTCACCCGCCACGCTCGAATTGGTGGCCAGCACCTACGGCGCCATCATCACCGCGGGCGTGTACAGGGCCAGCAGCATCAAGGTGGCCGAGGCCGCGAAGGTGATTGAGAACACCCAGCGCGACTTGAACATCGCGTTGATGAACGAGCTGTCGCTGATCTTCCACCGCATCGGCATCGACACGCTGGAAGTGTTGCAAGCCGCCGGCACGAAGTGGAACTTCCTGCCCTTTCGCCCCGGCCTGGTGGGCGGGCACTGCATCGGCGTGGACCCGTACTACTTGACCTACAAAGCCGAGATGCTGGGCTACAACCCGCAGGTCATTTTGGCCGGGCGGCGCATCAACGACGACATGGGCAAGTACATCGCCGAGCAGACCATCAAACAGATGATTGCGTGCGGCAGCGCCATCAAGGGGGCGCGCGTCAACGTGCTCGGCCTGACCTTCAAGGAAAACTGCCCCGACCTGCGCAACAGCAAGGTCATCGACATCATCCGCGAGCTGAAAACCTACGGTGTCGAGGTCTTCGTGCACGACCCCGAAGGCGACCCAGCGCAGGCGCAGCATGAGTACGGCGTCACCCTCACCGAGTGGAGCGACCTGCCACGTGCCGACGCCGTGATCGCAGCGGTGGCGCACCGCCATTACCAGCAATTGCCCGTGGCCGAGTTGGCGGCCAAGGTGGTGGCGGGCGGCTGCTTTGCCGACGTGAAATGCGCCTTCGACCCAGCCGCTCTGGCGCAGGCCGGCTTGCGCGTGTGGCGACTTTAGTCAGCGCCGGCCGTAGGTGTCGTCCAGCCTGACGATGTCGTCTTCGCCGAGGTAGCTGCCCGACTGCACCTCGATGATTTCCAGCGGCACCAGGCCCGGGTTGGCCAGGCGGTGCACCTCGCCCAGCGGAATGTAGGTGCTCTGGTTTTCGGTGAGCAGCTGCGTCGTCTGGCCGCGCGTGACCTCGGCCGTGCCAGACACCACGATCCAGTGTTCAGCGCGGTGAAAGTGCTTTTGCAGGCTCAGGCTGGCGCCGGGTTTGACCATGATGCGCTTGACCTGGAAGCGCGCGCCGCTATCAACACTGTCGTACCAGCCCCAGGGCCGGTGCACCTGCCGGTGCAGCAGCTGCTCTTCGCGCTTGTCGGCATGCAACTGCGCCACGACCTGGCGCACTTCCTGGCTGCGCTGGCGGTCGATCACCAGCACGCTGTCGGCGGTCTCAACCACCACCACGTCTTTCAAACCCACCGTGGCCACCAGGCGCGTGGTGGCGTACACGGCGGTGTTGTCGCAGTCCTTGATCACCGCGTCGCCCTGGCTGGCGTTGCCACGTTCATCTTTGGGCAGCATCGCCCACACCGCTTCCCAGGCGCCAAGATCAGACCAGCCGGCGTCCAGCGGCACCATGCACAGCACAGGCTGCGCGGCGGCGCCGGTGACAAGTTTTTCCAGCACCGCGTAGTCGACCGATTCACTGGGAATGGCGGCAAACAACTTGGCATCGGGCCGCACGAAGCGTTCGTCGTTGGCGTGCGCGGCGTGAGCCAGGCGCGTGGCTTCGGCGATGTCCGGGCGCAAGCGCTCAATGGCCGCCAGCCACACCGATGCGCGCATCACGAAGATGCCGCTGTTCCAGAAGTAGCCGCCCGCGGCCAGGTAGCCCTGGGCCGTGGCCAGATCGGGCTTTTCAACAAAGCGCGCCACCGTGCTGGCGCCGCCGGGCTGACCCGCAGCGCTGCACTGGATGTAGCCGAAGCCGGTTTCCGGCCGGTCGGGCGTGATGCCCAGGATCACCACTGCCCCGCTTGCTGCCCGGGCCACGGCAGCGCGCAAGGCGAGGCCGAACGCTGCGCCATCGGTCACTGCCTGGTCGGCAGGCGTGACCACCATCACCGGGTCGGACCCGCCCGCCACGGCCTGCAAGGCAGCCAGGGTGACGGCCGGTGCGGTGTTGCGCCCGGCCGGCTCAAGCAGGATGGTGGCGTCGTGCTGACTGATTTCACGCAGTTGGTCGAGCAACAAGAAACGGTGTTCTTCATTCCCTAACACCAGGCTGGGTGCCAGCGCCAAGCCCGGGCCGGCCAAAGCGGCCACCCGCTGCACCGCCTGCTGGAACAAGGTTTGCGTGCCGCCAAAAGCCAGAAACTGCTTGGGGAATTTGGCGCGCGACAACGGCCACAAGCGCGTGCCCGAGCCGCCGGCCATGATGACGGGCAGCACCGCCAAGGCGGGTGAGGGTGAAGGGGTCAACAACGACATGGGGTCAAGCGTCCTCAAAGCCATTCGGGTTCATTGATTGCCAGCGCCAACTGTCAACGCACATGCGCGCCAGGTCGTGGCGCGCAGTCCAGCCCAGCAGCTCGCCAGCCAAACCGGTGTGGGCGTAGCACGAGGCCACGTCACCGGGCCGGCGCGGGGTGAATTGCACGGCAATGGCCCGCCCGCTGGCCTGTTCGTAGGCGCGAACCACTTCGAGCACCGAGTGCCCGCGCCCGGTGCCCAGGTTGGCCGCGAACGAGCTGCCGTTGCCGGCCAGGTGGTTCAGTGCGGCGACATGGCCATCGGCAAGGTCGCACACATGGATGTAGTCGCGCACGCCGGTGCCGTCGGGCGTGTCGTAGTCGTTGCCGAAGACGTTGACATGGCTGCGCCGGCCCACGGCCACTTGCGCGACGTAGGGCATGAGGTTGTTGGGCGTGCCGCGGGGGTCTTCGCCGATCAGGCCGCTTTCATGTGCGCCCACGGGGTTGAAGTAGCGCAGCGTGCCGATGCGCCAGGCCGCGTTGCTGGTTTGCAAGTCGCGCAGGATCTGTTCGCCGAACAGCTTGGTCTGGCCGTAGGGGTTTTGCGCCGACAGGCTGGCCTGCTCACTGATCGGCAACAGCTCGGGGCTGCCGTACACCGTGGCGCTTGAACTGAACACCAGCTTGCGCACCTGGTGCCGGGCCATGGTCTCGCACAGGTTGAGCAAGCTGCCCAGGTTGTTGCGGTAGTAGCGCAGCGGCTGCGTCACCGATTCACCCACTGCCTTGAAGGCGGCGAAGTGCACCACTGCATCGGGCCGGTGCTTGGTGAATATCCGCTCCAGCGCCGCGCCGTCACAGACATCGGCTTGCTCGAAGATGGGCAGCGCGCCGCTCAGCGTGTGCAGCCGCTTCAGTACCAGCGGCGAGCTGTTGGAAAAGTCGTCCACGCCCACCACCTGCCAGCCCGCTGCGGCCAGCGCCAGCCAGGTGTGCGATGCGATGTACCCGGTGGCGCCCGTCAGTAAAACCGTCGCCATGCCCGGCTTAGCGCAGGGTGACGCGGACTTGGCAGCCCACGGAGTTGTAGTCGTAGTTGCCCGCCCCTGTGTTGCGGGTGGACAGGCTCAGGTCGCATCCGGCGTTGATGGCGCGAGTGGCTTCCCAATGGGCACCCAGCGTGAACTGGCGCAGGTTGTCGCTGCCCGGAACCAAGCTGACCGTAGTGGGCGTAGTGACCGAACTGACCGAACTGACCGTGTCGCGGCGCGTGTAGGCGGCCCCGGCGTAGGTGGACACCTTGCCCGTGAGCTGGTGCTTGACCTGCGTGCGCAAGGTGTTGTTCACGCGACTCTGATCGTCCAGCAACAGCGGCCCGCCCACGGTGGTGCGCACCAGGCTGGCTTCGCGGCCGCTGTCGCGGTCGTAACTGGTGCTAATGGATGTTTTGCCGGTCACCTGCCACAGCCAGGTCAGCGTGCCGGTGACGCCGCTCAGGTCGAACGCCGTGGCGTTGTTGTAGCGGGTCTTGGTCAGGCTCACCCGGCCCTGGAATGACGTGATCGCGCTGGGCGTGTAGCCAAACGGGAAGTCGATGTCGTTGCGCTTGTAGTGGTTGGCGGTCGCCCGGCCCGGGTAGTCGCCCTCGGTGTAGCGCAAGCCCAGGCCGGCCATCATGGCGCTGCTGAACTGGTAGCGCAGGCTGGCGCCCAGGGTGTCGCGGTCGTTGTTGAAGTTGGTGCTGATTGCTGCGGCTGGGCCGGAATAGCGGGTGCGGTCATGCGCATAGTTGCCTTCCAGGGTCAGCCGCGTGACCACGCCCATGCGTGCCACCGTTGAAAAGCCATCGGTCCGTACCAGCGTGCGCTCGCTGGTGCTGGCGGCGATGCCGTCCACCGCGTACTGGGCCAGCGAGCGTGCGCTGTAGGCACTCACGTTGCCGGACAGGCGCTCGATGGTGGACCAGTCCAGGCCACCCGAAACGCGGTATGAAACGTTGTTCAACGCCGAACTGGACTGGTAGTTGTTGTGGTCAACCATGGCGTCGGCGCGCACGCGCTGGCGGCCGAAGGGCTGATCCAGGCCTGCAAACAGCGAGGTGCTCAACACGTTGTCAGAACTCGACGCCGATGAGACGCCGGCCTGGGTGACGTTCGAGTGATGCGTGTAACGCGCACTCGCCCCCAAGTAGTACGGGTCACTTTCGGCTGCTGCCGGCAGGCCGGCCAGCGCGCCACTGGCCAACACGCTGGCGCAGGCAAGCCGATACGGTGTCGATTGCTTTGGACTGTTCAAGATGCCGTCTCCTTCGGTGTGGCGCGCCGCGGTCGGGTGCGTCGGGTTGTGCTGCGAAGGCACTGGTGGGGGTGTCTCAGTACGCATTGCGATCCAGCAGCATCAGCTTGACCGTGCGCGCGATGATCTGCAAGTCCAACCCCAGGGTCCAGTTGCGCAAGTATTCGAGATCGTATTCCACGCGGGCCTGCATTTTTTCGATGGTGTCGGTTTCGCCACGGTGGCCGTTCACCTGCGCCCAGCCGGTGATGCCGGGCTTGACCTTGTGGCGCACCATGTAGGCCTTGATGATGCGGCGGTATTCCTCGTTGTGCGCCACCGCATGCGGGCGCGGGCCCACGATGCTCATGCGCCCTTGCAACACGTTCACGAACTGCGGCAACTCATCAAGCGAAGTGCGGCGGATGAACGCGCCGAAGGGCGTGATGCGGGGGTCGCCCTTGGTCGCCTGCTTGACCACCGCGCCGTTGTCCATGCTGCGCATCGAGCGGAACTTGTAGACCGTGATCTCGTTGCCGTCCAGGCCGTTGCGTCGTTGGCGAAAGATGGCCGGCCCCGGCGAACTGAGCTTCACGCCCAACGCCACGAGCAGCAAGATGGGCGTGATCAACACAAGGATCAGGCTGGCCAGCACGATGTCGCTGACGCGCTTGACCAACTCGTTCGTACCCGTGAAGGGAGTCTCGCAGATGCCCACCACCGGCACGCCGTTCATGTCCTGCAAGCGGCCCTGGATGATGCTGATGCCGAACACATCGGGCACGAAGAAGATCGACGCCGTTGTGCCCTGCAACTGTTCCAGCAGTTCCACGATGCGTGGCTGCGAACCCAGCGGCAAGGTGATGTAGACCTCGTGGATGGTGTGGCTGCTGACGTACGGGGCCGAGTCTTTCAAACTGCCCAGGCGTTTGGCGTTGGCTTCGGCGTGCACGCGCGCATCGGCGCGGTCATCGAAGTAGCCCAGAAAGTCCAGGCCTTGCTCGCGGCTTTCCACCAGCGCGCGGGCCACCTTGTAGCCCAGCGGGCCGGCGCCGATCACGATGGCCGCGCGCCGACCTTCGGGCTGGCGTGCGCGCCAGCGCAAGATGGAGCGGCCCACCCACATGGCCAGCCACTGCGCCAGCGGCGTGAGCAAGATCCACCACAGCAACACATCGTTGTTGTAGAAGCCCAGGCTGCGCGTGGCGTAGCCGCACAGCAGCAAGATACCGATCAAGGCGCCCCAGGAGGTGGCGATGTCCACCCCGGCGTTGAGCAGCTTGTCCTTGAAGCGGTTGCGCCCCGGGAAGGTGAGCGCAAAGACCAGCAAGCACAGGATCAGGTCGCTGCGCACGATGGCTTCGTCGAAGTACTCGGCCACGCCCAGATAGACCAAGACGGTGAGCGCCGGCTCCAGGAACGCCGCCACCATCGACGTCACCGATTGCGGTGCGCTATAGAAAGTACGCTTGTAGCTTCGGTCTTCGAACATTGTTCAAGGCTGGCGCCGGTGGCCGCGAAAGGGTGTCGCGGCGCGGTGGCTGCAGGGGGTTCAGGCGTGGACGCCCTCCCTGGGCTCCGGCGATGTGTAACCTCTGAATTGTGGCCCAGTTTGTCGGCCTGACCTGGGCCCGGCACAGCCGGTGCACCAGAGGCGAAACCTACAATCGATAAATGTTTGACACATTTCAGACCGTGTTCGGGCCTGCCGTCGTGGAGCGCCTGGTCTTGCTGGCCAATCATGTCTTGACGAGCGAGCCGGTGGCCAACGAACGCCTGCGCCCGCATGCGGGCAAGCTGTTGGAGCTGCAGTTGCTGGCCTGGCCGGCGTGGTTGCCCGCGCCGCCGGCACTGGCGTTTCGGGTCACCCCAGCAGGCCTGCTGGAATGGTGCGGTTCCACGCCGGCAGCACAAGCCGCGCTGCGCATCACACTGGCTGCTGCCAACCCGGCCGCCGTGGCCGCCGCGCTGCTGCTGGGGCAGCGGCCCGCCCTGGACATCGACGGCGACGCTGCCTTGGCCACCGAGCTGGACTGGCTGCTCAGCAACCTGCGCTGGGACGCCGCGGCCGATATCGAACGCCTGCTCGGGCCGCAGCGCGCTGCGCCTGTGCTGGCCGTGGGCTTTGCGCTGGCGCAGGGTTTGCGTGCCGCCTTGGCGGGGGCCAGCAGCCTGGGCGCGCGCCTGCACCCCAGCGCCCAGCGGCCCGTCTGAGCGGCGCATGCGGCATCTGTTCCGGCTGGGCTTCATCGCCGTCACCTTCTTGCGCTTTGGCCTGGACGAGTTGGCGCTGTCGGGCTTTCGCCAGCCCTGGGTGCGCGCGTTGGTGCGACTGGGCACCGTCGGGCGGCAGCTCGATGCACCGCGTGGCGAACGACTGCGCCGTGCGTTCGAGCGGCTGGGGCCGATCTTCGTCAAGTTCGGCCAGGTGCTGTCGACCCGGCGTGACCTGCTGCCGCTGGACATTGCCGATGAATTGGCCAAGTTGCAAGACCGTGTGCCGCCGTTCCCCGCGGCACAAGCTGCGGCCCTGGTTGAAAAGGGCTTCGGGCGCAAGCTCACCGAGTTGTTTGAGAGTTTTGACGCTGAGCCGGTGGCCAGCGCATCCATTGCCCAGGTTCACTTCGCCGTCTTGAAGGGCGGGCGCGAGGTGGCGGTGAAGGTGCTGCGCCCGGGCATGCTCGACGTGATCGAGGGCGACCTGAACCTGCTGCACCGCCTGGCGCACTGGGTCGAGCGGCTGAGCGAAGACGGCCGGCGGCTGAAACCGCGCGAGGTTGTGGCCGAGTTCGACATCTACCTGCACGACGAACTCGACCTCGTCCGCGAGGCCGCCAACGCCGCGCAACTGCGGCGCAACATGCAAGGGCTGAACCTGGTGCTGGTGCCCGAAATGGTGTGGGACCTGTGCCGGCCCGGCGTGATCGTGATGCAGCGCATGCATGGCGTGCCGATCAGCCAAACCGAGCGCTTGCGCGCGGCAGGGGTGGACTTGAAAAGGCTCGCCCGCGACGGCGTCACGCTGTTTTTCACCCAGGTCTTTCGTGATGGCTTTTTCCACGCCGACATGCACCCGGGCAACATTCAAGTAAGCCTGGAGCCGGCCACGTTCGGGCGCTACATCGCGCTCGATTTCGGCATCATCGGCACGCTCACCGAAAGCGACAAAGACTACCTGGCGCAGAACTTCCTGGCCTTCTTCCGGCGCGACTACAAGCGCGTGGCCGAGTTGCATGTGCAAAGCGGCTGGGTGCCGGCCGACACACGCATCGACGCGCTGGAAGGCGCCGTGCGTGCGGTGTGCGAGCCGCACTTCGACCGGCCGCTGAAAGACATTTCGCTGGGCCAGGTGCTGATGCGTTTGTTCCAAACCTCGCGCCGCTTCAACGTCGAAATCCAGCCGCAACTGGTGCTGCTGCAAAAAACCTTGCTCAACGTTGAAGGCCTGGGCCGCCAGCTCGACCCGGAGCTTGATTTGTGGAGCACGGCCAAGCCCTTTCTTGAGCGCTGGATGCATGGCCAACTGGGCTTTGCCGGCCTGGGCGAGCGCATGAAGAAAGAAGCCCCGCGCTACGCTCAATTGCTGCCCGAGTTGCCGCGCTTGCTGCACCAGGCGCTGCTGCGCCGGCAGCCCGAACAAGACCAGGCACTGCGCGCGTTGGTCGATGAGCAACGGCGCACCAACCGCTTGCTGCAAGGTATGTTGTACGCGCTGATCGGCTTCATCGTCGGCGCCTTGGTCATGTTGCTCAAACAACACTGGCGCGGCGGGTAGCCCCCAGGCGCAGCGGGGTGGGCGCACGAAGATAATCGCCGTCGCCCGGCGTCCGCACCTTCACACACGGCGCGGCGTTTTCAACTTCATCGCAGCAATGCCTCCGCCATGAACACGACGCTGATCGTCTTTGTCGTTCTGTATTTGTTGGGCACCCTGGCCATCGGCGTGTGGGCCGGCCGGCACATCAAGACCACCAGCGACTTTGCGGTGGCCGGGCGCCGCCTGCCGCTGATCATGGTCGTCACCACCACCTTCGCCACCTGGTTCGGCGCCGAAACCGTGATGGGCATACCCGCCAAGTTCGTGCAGGGCGGGCTGGGTGCGGTGGTTGAAGACCCGTTCGGCGCCGGCATGTGCTTGATCCTGGTCGGCCTGTTTTTTGCCGCCAAGCTGTATCGCGAGAACCTGTTGACGATCGGCAGCTACTACCGCCGCCGTTTCGGCCGCGGCATTGAGGTGTTCTGTTCGTCCGCCATCATCCTCAGCTACCTGGGCTGGGTGGCCGCGCAGATCACCGCGTTGGGGCTGGTGTTCTCGGTGCTGACCAACGGCGCCATGTCAGAAACCGCCGGCATGATCGTGGGCACCCTGGCCGTGCTGGTGTACGTGGTGGTGGGCGGCTTCCTGGCCGTGGCCTGGACCGACTTCATCCAGATGATCGTGCTGGTCATCGGCTTGTCGGTCATTGCCGTCTTTGCCGGCGAGCTGGCCGGCGGCTCCGACAAGGTTTTTGCGATGATGAACAGCGCCGACCTGTGGCGCATCCTGCCCGAGCCCGGCTTCAAAGACGTGGCCTTCTTCATCGCCGCGGCCATCACCATGATGCTGGGCAGCATTCCGCAGCAAGACGTGTTCCAGCGCGTCACCTCGGCCAAGGATGCCGACACCGCACGCAACGGCGCGGTGATTGGTGGCGTGAGCTACATCCTGTTCGCCTTCGTGCCCATGTTCATCGTCTGCGCCGCCGTGGTGGTGATGGGCCAGCAGGCGCTGGACATTGCCAAAGACGATTACCAGCGCCTGCTGCCCACCTTCGTGCTGACCAAGATGCCGCTGCTGATGCAGATCTTGTTCTTTGGTGCGCTGCTGTCGGCCATCAAGAGCACTTCGTCGGCCACCTTGCTGGCACCGTCCACCAGCTTCGTCGAGAACATCCTGAAGAACCTGCGGCCGGGCATGAGCGACAAGGAACAACTGCTGGCCACGCGCTGGAGCATCGTCGTCTTTGCCGCGATCGTGCTGGCGTATGCGATAGCCATGAAGGGCACGCCGATTTATGACCTGGTGTCGTCGGCCTATCAGATCACGTTGGTGGGGGCCTTCGTGCCGCTGGTGCTGGGCCTGTACTGGCGCCGTGCCACCACCCAAGGCGCGGTGTTCTCCGTGGGTTTGGGCATCGGCGTGTGGTTGCTGTACTTTCCGCAAGTCAGCACGCTGGGTGAAGCCTTCCCCGGGCAATTGGCCGGCCTGCTCGCGGCCCTTTTCGGCATGGTGGCGGGCTCGCTGGCGCCGCAGTGGTTGCGCAACCGGCATGAGGCCGTGCACCACATGGCCGGCATCGGGCGCTGACCCGGCGCCGGCCGCGCGGGCGCCGGCCCTTATAATTTTCTGTTTTGCGTCAAGGGTTTAGCCATGCCGATTTACGCCTATCGATGCTCGCAATGCGGGCACGCGAAAGACGTGTTGCAAAAGTTGTCCGACACGGTGCTGAGCACCTGCCCGGCATGTGGCGAAGCAGCCTTCACCAAACAACTGACTGCAGCGGGTTTCCAGCTCAAGGGCTCGGGCTGGTACGTGACGGACTTCCGCGACGGCAGCAAGGCCAAGCCCGCAGCGGGTGACGCCGCCAAGGATGGTGCGGCCAACGACGCCACTGACAAACCGGCGTCTGGCGAGCCCGCAGCCGACAAGGCGGCCGACAAGCCCGCAGATGCCAAGCCAGCGCCCGCTGCGTCGCCGCCGGCTGCGGCACCCGCCGCTGCGCCCACGCCCGCGGCCGGCAGCCCGTCGTCCGGCACGTGAAGAAGTATCTGTTTGCCGGGCTGCTGGTCTGGCTGCCTTTGGCCATCACCATCTGGGTGCTGTCGTGGCTGCTCAGCGCGGTGGATGGCGTTTTCGCCTCGGTGCTGTCACTGTCGCAAGCTGTGCTGCCGGCCAGCATGCACGCCGCCATCGAGCAACTGCGCCATGTGCCGGGGCTGGGCGTCATCGTGCTGGCCTTGGCCCTGGTGCTCACCGGCATGTTCGTGGCCAACTTTGTCGGCCAATGGGCACTGCGCCAGTGGGACCGGTTGCTGGGCAACATTCCCATCGTCAAGTCGGTCTACAACTCGGTCAAGCAGGTCTCGGACACGCTGTTCTCCAGCAACGGCAATGCCTTTCGTGAAGCCGTGCTGGTGCAATACCCGCGCCTGGGAAGCTGGACCATCGCCTTCGTCACCGGCGCACCGGGTGGCGAGGTGGCGCAGCACCTGCCCGGCGAATACGTGAGCGTGTACGTGCCCACCACGCCCAACCCGACCTCGGGTTTCTTCTTGATGATGCAGCGCAGTGACGTGGTGGTCTTGGCCATGAGCGTGGACGAGGCCTTGAAGTACATCATTTCCATGGGTGTGGTGGGGCCTGAAAGCGCCCCCAGACCTGTCGCTTCGCGTCAGGCCCCCCGAGGGGGATGAGCAAAGTGGCAAAGCCTCATTTGCTCATCAACGGCCGAAACCCGGCGGGTTGAGCATGCCGGCGGCTGCTCAACCCTGAAGGCCTGCAACACGGCCAGCAAGCGCCACCCCGGCCACCCCAGCCACCGCCCGCCGCGCCGCCCGTGCCGCGCGGCCACCCGAATCGAACACCCGGAGTCAACCATGCGTACCACTTACTGCGGCCTCGTCAGCGACACGCTGCTCGGCCAGACCGTGACCCTGATGGGTTGGGCCCACCGCCGGCGCGACCATGGCGGCGTGATCTTCATCGACCTGCGCGACCGCGAAGGCCTGGTGCAGATCGTCTGCGACCCTGATCGCGCCGACATGTTTGCCACGGCCGAAAACGTGCGCAACGAGTTCTGCCTGAAGATCGTGGGCCGCGTGCGCGCGCGGCCTGACGGCACCGAGAACGTCAACCTGGTGAGCGGCAAGGTCGAGGTGCTGTGCCTGGAGCTTGAAGTGTTGAACGCCAGCGTGACGCCGCCGTTCCAGCTTGACGACGACAACCTGTCTGAAACCACGCGCCTCACCCACCGCGTGCTCGACCTGCGCCGCCCGGCGATGCAGAAGAACATGATGCTGCGCTACCGCGTGGCCATCGAGGTGCGCAAATACCTCGACGAGCTGGGCTTTGTCGACATCGAAACGCCGATGCTCACGCGCAGCACGCCCGAGGGCGCGCGCGACTACCTGGTGCCCAGCCGCGTGCACGACGGCACTTTCTTCGCGCTGCCGCAGTCGCCGCAGTTGTTCAAGCAGTTGCTGATGGTGGCTGGTTTCGATCGTTACTATCAAATCGTCAAGTGCTTCCGCGACGAAGACCTGCGTGCCGATCGCCAACCCGAGTTCACGCAGATCGACATCGAAACCTCGTTCCTCGATGAAGCCGAGATTCGCGCCATCACCGAAGGCATGATCCGCACCGTGTTCCGCAAGGCCCTGGGCGTGGAGCTGCCCGAGTACCCGGTGATGAAGTACAGCGAAGCCATGCATCGCTTCGGCTCGGACAAGCCCGACCTGCGGGTCAAGCTTGAATTCACCGAGCTGACGGATGCCATGAAAACCGTGGACTTCAAGGTTTTCTCCGGCCCGGCCAACGCCGTGGGCGGGCGCGTGGCAGCGCTGCGCGTGCCCGGTGGCGGCGAGATGAGTCGCGGTGAGATTGACGGCTACACCGAGTTCGTGAAGATCTATGGCGCCAAGGGTCTGGCCTGGATCAAGGTCAACGACGTGGCCAAGGGCCGTGAAGGCATGCAGTCACCCATCGTCAAGAACCTGCACGACGAAGCGATTGCCACCATCCTGCAAAGAACCGGCGCGGCCAATGGCGACCTGATCTTCTTCGGTGCAGACAAAGCCAAGGTGGTGAACGACGGTCTGGGCGCGTTGCGCGTGAAGATCGGGCACAGCGAATTCGGCCGCAACAAGGGTCTGTTCGAAGCGCGCTGGGCGCCGCTGTGGGTGGTGGACTTCCCCATGTTCGAACACGACGATGCGGCGGGCCGCTGGAACGCCGTGCACCACCCCTTCACCGCGCCGAAAGACGGCCATGAAAACCTGATGGACACCGACCCCGGCGCTTGCGTGGCCAAGGCCTACGACATGGTGATGAACGGCTGGGAAATCGGCGGCGGCTCGGTGCGCATACACCGCGCTGAAGTGCAAAGCAAGGTGTTCAGCGCGCTGAAGATCGGCCCCGAAGAAGCGCAGGCCAAGTTCGGCTTCTTGCTCGACGCGCTGCAATACGGCGCGCCGCCGCACGGTGGCCTGGCCTTCGGGCTGGACCGCATCGCCACGCTGATGGCCGGCGCCGAGTCGATCCGCGACGTGATCGCCTTCCCCAAGACCCAGCGCGCGCAATGCCTGCTCACCGGCGCGCCCAGCGTGGTCGATGAAGCGCAGTTGCGCGAGCTGCACATCCGCTTGCGCAACACGCAGGCGGCCGCTTAGAGGGTTGATGCGAGGTCGCCCCGCAGTCGCCGCGCTTGCCCGGGCTCCGGGTTTTGTATAACATCTGTTATAACAATCTTGGAGCCCACCATGCATGCCTTGAAGCTCACCCAGATCGGCAATTCCGTCGGCGTCATCCTGCCCAAGGAGGTGTTGGCGCGGCTGAAGGTGGAGAAGGGCGACATGCTTTACTTGACGGACAGCCCTGACGGTGTGCGCATCACGCCGCACGATCCGGCGTTTGAGGAGCAGATGCAAACAGCGCGAGACATCATGAAGGCGCGTCGCGCGGTGTTGCGCGAACTCGCGAAGTAGCGGGGTCATGGCTGCCAACGAACCCTGGGTCTGGATCGACCAGGCGGTCATCCTTGCCGTGCATGAAGAACAACTGGCCGAGCACGGTGGCGCTGCTGGCGTGCGCGACGCTGGCCTGATGGAGTCTGCGCTGGCACGCCCACGCAACCTCGTGCTGTATGGCCAACCCGATGTGGCCGACGTGGCTGCGGCCTATGGTTTTGGCCTGGCCCGCAACCACCCCTTTGTTGACGGCAACAAGCGAACCGCTTTCGTGGCGGTTGAGCTGTTTCTGAATCTCAATGGCTGGTCGTTGCAGGCCAGCGACACCGACTGCGTGTTGGTCATGTTGAATCTGGCTGCCGGCGACATCGACGAAGCCACCTTTGCCGCCTGGCTGCGCGAGCGCATCGCCAGGCGTTGAGCCGTGCTCCGCAACGTTCGAGATGACTGAAAAGCGCGCCAAGATCCCTGAATCGGTGTTGGTGGTGATCCACACCGCTGCGCTTGAAGTGCTGCTCATCGAGCGCGCCGACCACCCGGGCTATTGGCAAAGCGTCACCGGCTCCAAAGACGACATGGATGAACCGCTCACACTCACCTGCCAGCGCGAGGTGGAAGAGGAAACCGGCATCCTGATCGGCAGCCCGCTGTTGCCCGCCAGTGCGCTTCGCGACTGGCGCTTGAGCAACGTGTACGAGATCTACCCCGTCTGGCGCCACCGCTACGCGCCGGGCGTCACGCACAACACCGAGCATGTCTTCGGCCTGTGCCTGCCGGCGCGCTGGCCGGTTAAGCTGAATCCGCGCGAACACCTGGCGCACCAGTGGCTGTCTTGGCGCGAAGCGGCCGACCGCTGTTTTTCACCCAGCAATGCCGAGGCTATTCTGCATTTACCGCGCCACACATGAACCCGTTTTCTTCCTCCACTTTCGCCGCCAGCTCCCTGTTTGCGGCCACCACCTTGCGCGTGGCCACCTACAACATCCACAAGGGCGTGCGCGGCTTGGGCCCGCGCAAGCGGTTGGAAATCCACAACCTGGGTCTGGGTGTGGAAGCGCTCGACGCTGACCTGGTGTTCCTGCAGGAGGTGAGCCTGTACCACACGCGCGCGGCGCGCCACTTCGACCGCACCTGGTTTGGTTGGCCCGAAGGCGGCCAGGCCGACTTTCTGGCGCCCGATGGCTACGACGTGGCCTACCGCACCAACGCCACCACGCGCCACGGTGAGCATGGCAACGCACTGCTGTCGCGCTGGCCGATGGGCGAGGTGGGCCACCATGACGTGAGCGACCACCGCTTCGAACAACGCGGCCTGCTGCACGTGCCGGTGCTGTGGAAGAAGCGCTGGGTGCACACGGTGGTGGTGCACCTGGGCCTGGTGCATTCCAGCCGCGTGCGGCAGATCCAGCGCCTGGCCGAGTTCATCACCCGCGAAGTGCCGGCCGGCAAGCCGCTGCTGGTGGCGGGCGACTTTAACGATTGGGGTGAGCGGCTCGACGGCCCGATGCGCGAGATCGGCCTGGAGCGCGCGCGCGCCCCGGCGGGCCGGCTGGCTTCGCGCCTGACCTTCCCCTCGCGCGTGCCCGTGTTCGCGCTCGACCGCATCTACATGCGCGGCCAGCCGACGTGGGTGTCGGGGAACTTCTTCGCCTCGGCGCGGTTGAGCAGCCGCACCTCCTGCAGGAACACCAGGTCGGTGTCGAGCGCCTCGACGCCGAGCGCCAGGTTGTGGATCTCCAGCCGCTTGCGCGGACCCATGCCGCGCACGCCCTTGTGGATGTTGTAGGTGGCCACACGCAAGGTGGTGGGCGAAAACAAGG
>JANOXU010000003.1:0-9117 GCA_031418595.1 Burkholderiales bacterium | reverse complement strand
CGAGGTCGCGCTGTTGTTCGATGAAGTCGAAGACGTCTTTCCGCCCATTTCAAGCGAAGCCGCGCACCTCATTGCGCGCATGGACGCCAGTGACGCCCAGCCCAGCGCCAGCGTGAGCGGCAAGGCCTGGGTCAATCAGATCCTGGAAACCAACCCGGTGCCGGTGATCTGGGTCACCAACCGCATCGACCAGATCGACCCGGCGTTTCGCCGCCGCTTCCAGTACCACTTGATGCTCAAGAGCCCGCCGCCCGGCGCGCGCGAAGGGCTGGTGTCGCGTTCGCTGGCGGGTGCGCCGGTGAGCGAAAGCTTCAGCGCCAAGCTGGCCGAACGCAAGGGATTGACCCCGGCGCAAATCCGCACCGCGGTGCGCTTCGCGCAACTGGCCACGCCGGCCGGCGAGCTGGATGCGCCGGCCTTCGAAGCACTGCTGTTGCGCCAACTGAGCAATGCCGATGCGGCCCTGGGCAACAGCAACAATGGCGAGCGCGGCGCGCGTCTGGTGGTGACAACGTACGACCTGAGCTTGCTGAACGTGGAGTCGCGTTTCGAGGTGCCGCGCATCGTTGAAGCGTTGAAGAAGCGCGGCCACGGCACGCTGTGTTTTCATGGCCTGCCGGGCACCGGCAAGACGGCGCTGGCCGAGCACATCGCACAGGCTTTGCAGCGCCCGCTGATGATTCGCCAAGCCAGCGATCTGTCCAGCAAGTACGTGGGCGAAACCGAGCAGAACATGGCGCGCATGTTTGCCGAGGCACAGGCCGAACAATCGGTGTTGCTGCTCGATGAAGCCGACAGCTTCTTGCGCAGCCGGCGCATGGCCGAGCGCAGCTACGAAGTGAGTGAAGTGAACGAAATGCTGCAAGGCATGGAGCGCTTCACCGGCGTGTTCATCTGCACCACCAACCTGTTTGAAGACCTCGATGAAGCCGCATTGCGGCGCTTCACGTTCAAGATCAAGTTCAACGTGCTCAAGACTGAGCAGCGCCAACGCATGTTCGTGGCCGAAGCGCTGGCGGGTGATGAGTTGGCGCTAACGGATGAGCAGCGCCAGCGCCTGCTGCACCTCGACCAACTGGTGCCGGGCGACTTTGCGGCAGTGAAGCGGCAAATCGAGATCCTTGGCGACGCTTTCACGCCGGACGAATTCATGGCCCAGCTGGAAAGCGAACACCGTGTGAAGCCTGATGTGCGGCAGCGCCGCGGCATCGGCTTCATGAAGGCCGCGCTATAGCTGTTCCCACGGCAGGCCGTCATGGCGCCAGCCGTTCAGGCGCCCGCGCTGGAAGTGTTCGTCCAGGTCGCCCTCGAAGCCATGCAGCACGTTCACCACTTCGGTGAAGCCGGCGGCTTCGAGCGCCAGGCCTGCGGCCACCGTGCGCTGGCCTGAGCGGCACAGCAGCACCACCGGCCGCTCTGGTGTGCCCGCTTCGCGCAGCACCTGGGACACGAAGGTTTGCGGCTGCGGCGTCAACTCGGGGTACTCGTACCAGGCCACGTGCACCACCCGCGGCGGGTGGCCGACGTAGAGGTATTCGATCTCCATGCGCACGTCGACAAACAGCGCGTTGGGGTGCGCCTGCAAGTACTCGTGGGCTTGCCGGGGCAGCAAGTGCTTCATCGTGCTTTCTACAATTCAGGCATGAAAGCCTCAAGTCAAACATCAAACCAGCCACGCTACACGCGCGCCGCGGCACTGCCGGCGATTCTGCATGAGCGCATCGTCATCATCGACGGCGCCATGGGCACCATGGTGCAGCGCCATGCCTTGAGCGAGGCCGACTTTCGCGGCACGCTGTTGGCTGCGCACAGCAAAGACGTGAAGGGCAACTACGACCTGCTGTCGCTGACCCGGCCCGATGTGATCAGCGCCATCCACGCCCAATACCTGGCCGCCGGGGCCGACATCATCGAAACCAACACCTTCGGCGCAACCTCCATCGCCCAGGAAGACTATGGCCTGGGTGCCCAGGCTCGCGCGATGAACGTGGCGAGCGCCGCGCTGGCCCTTGCAGCGTGTGCCCGCCACAGCACGCCGGCCAAACCGCGCTTTGCAGCCGGCACCCTGGGCCCCACGCCGCGCACCGCCAGCATCAGCCCCGACGTGAACGACCCGGCGGCGCGCAACGTCACTTTCGACGAATTGCGCGCGGCTTATTTCGAGCAGGCATCGGGTTTGCTCGAAGGCGGGTGTGATCTGTTCCTGGTGGAAACCATCTTCGACACGCTCAACGCCAAGGCAGCACTGTTCGCGCTGGATGAGTTGATGGAGCAAACCGGTGAACGCCTGCCGGTGATGATTTCCGGCACGGTGACCGACGCTTCGGGCCGCATTCTTTCCGGCCAGACCGTGGCCGCCTTCTGGCATTCGCTGCGCCATGCCAAGCCGCTGAGCATCGGCTTGAACTGCGCGTTGGGCGCCGCGCTGATGCGCCCCTATATCGAAGAGCTGGCCAAGGTGGCGGGCGACACCTTCATCAGTTGCCACCCCAACGCCGGCCTGCCCAACCCGATGAGCGAGACCGGTTTCGACGAGACGCCTGAAGTCACCAGCAGCCTGCTCGAAGGCTTTGCGCGCGAAGGCTTCATCAACCTGGCAGGCGGCTGTTGCGGCACCACGCCTGAGCACATTGCGGCCATCGCCAAGCGCTTGGGGCCCTACCGGCCGCGGTCGCGGCGCGACCCGCTGTTCACTGCGTTGGCCGCGGCTTGACGACATAGAATTCAAGCCGCCCCAAGGAGCGTTGCAACAGCGGCTCAAAGCGCGCTGCCAGGCTTGGGGCCACGCGGGTGCCCAGCCCACGTTTCGCAACGGCGCTCGCGGTTCAACACTGCGAGACTGCTTTTGACATCTGCCGCACTGCCCCTGCCCTTGCCTCTTCGCCTGTCAGGCCTGGAGGCCATGAGCATCGAAGCCGGTTCACTGTTCGTGAACATCGGCGAGCGCACCAACGTCACCGGCTCCAAGGCCTTCGCCCGCATGATCCTGGAAGGGCGCTTCGAAGACGCCCTGGCCGTGGCGCGGCAGCAGGTGGAGAACGGCGCGCAGATCATCGACGTGAACATGGACGAGGCCATGCTTGACAGCCAGGCCGCCATGGTGCGCTTCCTCAACCTGATTGCCGGTGAGCCCGAGATCGCGCGCGTGCCGATCATGATCGATTCGTCCAAGTGGAGCGTGATCGAAGCCGGCCTGAAGTGCATGCAGGGCAAGGGCATCGTCAACTCGATTTCGCTCAAAGAGGGCGAGGCCGAGTTCAAACGCCAAGCGACACTTGTCAAACGTTATGGTGCCGCCGCCGTGGTGATGGCCTTCGACGAAAAAGGCCAGGCCGATTCATACGAACGCAAGACCCGCATCTGCGAGCGTGCCTACCGCGTGTTGGTGGATGACGTGGGCTTCGCGCCCGAAGACATCATCTTCGATCCCAACATCTTCGCCATCGCCACCGGCATCGAGGAGCACGACAACTACGCGGTCGACTTCATCGAGGCCACGCGCTGGATCAAGGCCAACCTGCCCGGGGCCAAGGTGTCGGGCGGGGTGAGCAACGTGAGCTTCAGCTTCCGCGGCAACGACCCGGTGCGTGAAGCCATCCACACCGTGTTCCTGTACCACGCCATCCAGGCGGGCATGGACATGGGCATCGTCAACGCCGGCATGGTGGGCGTGTACGACGATCTTGAACCCACCTTGCGCGAGCGCGTGGAAGACGTGGTGTTGAACCGCAAACCCGTGCTGAAGACGGACGAGGCTGCGCTCACGGCCTGCGAACGCTTGCTGGAAGTGGCCGATTCCGCCAAGGGTGCGGCCAAAGACGACAGCACCCGCCTGGCCTGGCGCGCGGGCAGCGTGAACGAACGCCTGAGCCACGCGCTGGTGCACGGCATCACCGAGTTCATCAACGTTGACACCGAGGAATGCTGGCAGGCCGTGCGCGCCACGGGCGGGCGCCCGCTGCACGTGATCGAAGGGCCCTTGATGGCCGGCATGAACATCGTGGGCGAACGCTTCGGCGCGGGCAAGATGTTCCTGCCCCAGGTGGTGAAGAGCGCGCGCGTGATGAAGCAGGCGGTGGCGCACTTGCTGCCCTACATCGAAGAAGAAAAGCGTCTGCACGTGGCCGGTGGCGGCGTCGCCAAGCCCAAGGGCAAGATCGTCATCGCCACCGTCAAAGGCGATGTGCATGACATCGGCAAGAACATCGTCACCGTGGTGCTTCAGTGCAACAACTTTGAAGTCATCAACATGGGCGTGATGGTGCCGGCGCAAGACATTCTTGAGAAAGCGCGCGTTGAAGGGGCTGACATGATCGGGCTGTCGGGCCTCATCACCCCCAGCCTGGAAGAGATGCAGCATGTGGCGGCCGAAATGCAGCGCGACGACTACTTCCGTTCGCGCGCCACGCCCTTGCTCATTGGCGGGGCCACCACCAGCCGGGTGCACACCGCGGTGAAGATCGCACCACACTACAGCGGCCCGGTGGTCTATGTGCCCGATGCCTCGCGCAGCGTGGGCGTGTGCAGCGAGCTGTTGTCTGATGAACGCAGCGCGGCTTACCTGGCCGAACTGAAGGCTGACTACGAGCAAGTGCGCACCCTGCACGCCAACAAAAAGGTGACACCTTTGGTTAGCCTGGCTGCGGCGCGGGCCAACAAGGCGCTGATGGATTGGCAGGCCTACATGCCACCCGTGCCCCGCGCCATGGGCCGGCGCGTGTTCAAACACTTCGATCTGGCCGAACTGGCGCGCCACATCGACTGGGGTCCGTTCTTCCAGACCTGGGACCTGGCAGGTCGCTACCCCGCCATCTTGCAAGACGAGGTGGTGGGCGACGCGGCGCGCAAGGTGTTTGCCGACGCGCGCTCGCTGTTGAAGAAGGTCATCGACGGCCACTGGCTGCAAGCGCACGGCGTGATCACGCTGCTGCCGGCCAACACGGTGGCTGACGACACCATCGAGGTCTACGCCGATGAAGCCCGCACCAAGGTGCTGCTGCGCTGGCAGCCACTGCGCCTGCAAAGCGAGCGCCCGGTGGTTGATGGTGCGAAAAGGCCCAACCGCAGCCTGGCCGACTTCATCGCACCCAAGGGCGTGCGGGCCGACTACATCGGCGCCTTCGCCGTGACCGCGGGCCACGGTGCTGACGAGCGCGCGGCCCAGTTCGAGGCGGCGCTGGACGACTACAACGCCATCATGCTCAAGGCCCTGGCCGACCGCCTGGCCGAGGCCTTTGCCGAACGTTTGCACGAGCGCGTGCGCAAGGAATTCTGGGGCTACGCGGCGGAAGAAAAGTTGACGGTTGAGGACATGATTGCCGAGCAGTACCGCGGCATTCGCCCGGCACCGGGCTACCCGGCGTGCCCCGATCATTCAGTGAAGCGCGCGATGTTTGACTTGCTGCAAGCCAGCGCGATCGACATGGCGCTGACCAGCAGCCTGGCCATGACGCCGGCGGCCAGCGTGAGCGGCTTCTACCTGGCGCACCCGCAAGCGGTGTACTTCAACGTGGGCCGCATCGGCGAAGACCAGGTGGCCGATTGGGCGCAACGCCAGGGCGTCACGCTCGACGCTGCGCGGCGCGCGTTGGCACCTAACCTTTGAAGTAACCCGGCTTCACGCCGCCAGCACGCGCCGGTACTGCAAGGCCTCGGCCACATGTGCCGTGGCCACGGCGCTGGCGCCGGCCAGGTCGGCAATCGTTCGCGCCACCTTCAGCGCCCGGTGCAGGCTGCGTGAAGACCAGCCCAGGCGCTGGGCCGCGGTTTGGGCAAAGCGCGTGGCGGCTTCGTCCAACGCCAGCACGCCGTCCAACTGCGCCGCTGCCAGCGCCGCATTGGCCAGGCCCTGGCGCGCCGTTTGCGCCGCGCGCGCCTGCGCCACGCGCTGCGCCACCACGCTGGAAGCCTCGCCATCGGGCAGGGCCATCAAGGCCTGTGGGCTGATGGCCTGCACTTCAATTTGCATGTCCAGCCGGTCCAGCAGCGGGCCAGACAGGCGCGCCTGGTAGCGCGCCACGGCGTCGGGCGTGCAGCGGCAGGGCTTGCCCGTGGCGGCTTGCGCGCCCAAGAAGCCGCAGGGGCAAGGGTTCATGGCCGCGATGAGCTGAAAGCGGGCCGGGAAGGTGGCCTGGTGCGCGGCACGGGCGATGGTGATGCGGCCGTTTTCTAACGGTTCACGTAAGGCTTCGAGTGCGCTGCGGGGGAATTCGGGCAATTCATCCAGGAACAGCACGCCGCCGTGGGCGAGCGAGATTTCGCCCGGCCGCGGCGGTGAGCCGCCGCCCACCAAGGCCACGGCGCTGGCCGTGTGGTGCGGGTTGCGCCATGGGCGCTGGCCAAAGCTGGCGGCATCAAAACCCTGTGTGCTCAACGAGGCGATGGCCGCGCTGGCCAGGCGTTCATCTTCATCCATAGGCGGCAGCAAGCCGGCCAGGCGCTGGGCGAGCATGGACTTGCCGGTGCCGGGCGGGCCCACCAGCAGCAGGCTGTGGCCGCCGGCGGCGGCAATCTCCAAGGCGCGCTTGGCGCTGGCCTGGCCCTTCACCTCGCGCAAGTCGGGCAAGGCCGCGGCGCCGGCCAAGGGCATGGGTGTGGCGCGCGGCAACGGCGCGGCGTCATCACCCGGCAGCAAGGCCTGCACCACTTGCAGCAGGTGCGCGGCACTGCGCACATCCAGCCCCTGCACATGCGCGGCCAGGCCAGCGCTGGCCTGGGGCAGCACCAGCATGCGCGTGCAGCCGGCACGGCGCGCGCCCAGCGCCAAGGCCAGGGCGCCGCGAATGGGCTGCAATTCACCGGCCAAGGACAGTTCGGCGGCGAACTCGCAGGCGGCCAGCTTGGCCGCGTCGAGCATGCCCTGCGCGGCCAGGATGCCCAGCGCAATGGGCAGGTCGAAACGCCCGCTGTCCTTGGGCAAATCGGCCGGCGCCAGGTTGACGGTGACGCGCTTGTTGTGCGGAAACGCGAAGCCGCTTTGCGCCAGCGCCGCGCGCACCCGTTCGCGCGCTTCTTTCACCTCGGTGTCGGCCAGGCCGACCAAGGTGAAGCTGGGCAGGCCATTGGCCAGGTGCACCTCCACGCGCACCTCGGCGGCTTCCAGCCCGTCGAGCGCGCGGCTCATCACCACAGCCAATGACATCCTTGCCCCCCTGCTGCCCGAACCCGGCGCGATTGTGACCAGCCCGCACGCCACGCCGCATGCGCTACGCTGCGCGCACCCCATTCAGCGAGCCAAGCCATGCCCAATTCCGCCCAAGTCACCGTTCAACGTTTGCCCAACCATGTGGCCCTGGTCACCATCAACCGGCCCGAGGCGCGCAACGCCATCAGCCCGGAAGTGGCGCAGGGCCTGGAAGCGGCGATTGATGAGACCGACGCCGACGCCGATGTCTGGGTCGTCATCCTCACTGGCACCGGGCCCGAGGCGTTTTGCGCCGGGGCTGACCTGAAAGCCGTGTCGGCCGGCCGCGGCAGTGAGCTGCGCACGGCCCGCGGCGGCTTCGCCGGCTTCGTGCACGCGCGGCGCAACAAGCCCTGGATCGCCGCGGTGAACGGCCCGGCGCTGGCCGGTGGCTGTGAGCTGGTGCTGGCCTGCGACCTGGTGGTGGCCGTGCCGGCGGCGCGCTTTGGCTTGCCGGAAGTGAAGCGTGGGCTGATCGCTTCGGCCGGCGGGCTGTACCGCCTGCCGCGCGCGTTGCCCAGCGCCGTGGCGCGCGAAATGATCCTCACCGGCGAGCCCATCAGCGCCGAGCGCGCGCATGCGCTGGGCATGGTCAACGTGCTGGTTGGCAGTGCCGAAGGCTTGCTCGAAGCGGCCCAGGCGCTGGCCGCGCGCATCACGGTGAACGCGCCGATCGCGGTGCGCGAAAGCCTGGCCATCGCACGCCAGACCTTCGATTTGAGCGATACCGAACTGGCCCGCGCCAGCGACGAAGGCCAGGCCCGCAACATGGCCAGCGAAGACTTCAAGGAAGGCCCGCGCGCCTTCATTGAAAAGCGCGCGCCGCGCTGGCAAGGCCGCTGAATTCAAGGCCTTGCACGGCAGCGGCTGGGCTTGATGCCGCTGCCCGGTTGAGCCGGGTCGGCAGCCCTTGCACCGCGGCGGTGCGCGCCTCGTTGTGGTGCGGTGCCGCGTCGCTTACTCGATCATTGCGCACTAAAACAGGGCGTGCCAACACCGGCGCGCCCTGGCACGGAAGCTGCACACGCTGGTGGGTCAACCAATCAAACACCCACTGGAGCCTTGCATGAAGAAAACCCTTGTCGCCGCCGCCGCTGCTGTTTTGGCCGCCGCCTTGCCCGCCCTTGCCGCAGACGGCATGGCCTACAACATCGGTGCTTTCACCGAGTACAGCTACCGCGGCATTTCGCAAACGCGGCTGAAGCCTGCCGTGCAAGGCGGGCTCGACTACACCCAGGGTGCGTTCTACGCCGGCGCCTGGGCCTCGAACATCAAGTGGATCAAGGACGGCGGTGGCGATGCTTCCATCGAGGTCGACCTGTACGGCGGCTACAAGGGCGAGATCAGCAAGGGCCTGGGCTATGACGTCGGCGTGCTGGTCTATCGATTTCCCGGCCACAAACTGGGCACCAGCCCCAACACCACCGAAATCTACGGTGGCCTCAGCTACGGCCCGGCCACGCTGAAGTATTCGCACGGCGTGAGTCACCTGTTTGGCGTGGCTGACAGCAAGAACAGTGGCTACCTCGAGCTGAGCGCCAACTTCGAGGTCGGCGCTGGCTGGTCGCTGACGCCGCACATCGGTTACCAGAAGATCGCCCATCACAACGACTTGACCTACACCGACTACTCGTTGACCTTGAGCAAAGACTTCAAGGGCGTGTTGCTCAGCGCGGCCATCGTGGGCACCGACATCGAAGTCATCAGCGCCGGCAAAGACCTGGGCAAGGCCCGCATCGTGCTCGGCGCGAAGTACAGCTTCTAACGTTCGACAGCAGTCAAGACAAAACAACGGAGAACCACCATGAAGATGATCACGGCGATCATCAAGCCGTTCAAGCTTGATGAAGTGCGTGAAGCCTTGAGCGCCATCGGCGTGCAGGGCGTCACGGTCACGGAAGTGAAGGGCTTCGGGCGCCAGAAGGGCCACACCG
>JANOXU010000002.1:0-3891 GCA_031418595.1 Burkholderiales bacterium | reverse complement strand
TCCACTGCCTGGGGCCTGCTACCCGGCGCACCGACGCCTACCGGGACGGGACTCTCACCCGTTGGACTGGCGCAGCATGCAGCAGCACTACCTTCCCCCTGCGGGTTCAGTCGAGCCTTTGCTTCGTGACGCACCATGCGGCGATTGTAGGGACGGGCCCCGGCGCAATGACCGCAAAAAACCTCCGCCTTTATGGCCCTGGTTGGTCGCTGCCGCGCCAGGCCAGCGCTTGTTCATACAGCCGGTTGCGCGGGCAGGCCGTGAGTTCTGCCGCCAGGCTAACCGCCTGCTTCAGCGGCAAGTCGCGCAGCAGCAGGCGCAGGCAACGCAGGGCGTCTTCGGGCAGGGCGTCATCCAGCACGCGCACCGGTGGCGCGTGCAGCACGAGCACGAACTCGCCGCGCAGGCGGTTGGCGTCGGCCGCCAGCCAGGCGGGCAGCTCGCCCGCGGCCAGGGTGGCCACGGTCTCGAATTGTTTGGTCAGCTCGCGGCAAAGCGTCACGCGGCGCAGCGGCGCCTGCGCGGCCAGGGCCGCGGCCAGCGCGGCAATGCGGTGCGGCGCTTCGAACAGCACCTGCGCCTGCGGCAAGGCCAAGGCCGTACGCAGCGCCGCCTCGCGCGCCTGGGCCTTGGTGGGTAGAAAGCCGATGAAGGCAAAACCCGCTGCCGACACATCACCGGCCACGCTCAGCGCGGTGGTGGCGCTGCTCGGCCCGGGCAGCGGCAAGACGCGAAAGCCCTGCTGCGCGACCTGCGCCACCAGCACCGCGCCGGGGTCGCTGATGGCCGGCGTGCCGGCGTCACTCAAGTACGCCACGCGCTGGCCCTGGGCCAACAACGCCACCACTTGGGCGGCACCTTCATGTTCGTTGTGTGCATGCAGCGCCAGCAGCGGTTTGCTCAAGCCAAGATGGTCGAGCAGGCCGCGGCTGACGCGCGTGTCTTCGCAGGCCACGGCGTCGACCAGGCCCAGCACATGTATGGCGCGCAGGCTCAGGTCGGCCAGGTTACCGATCGGGCTGGCCACCACGTACAAGGTGGCTGCGGGATACTGCTGTGCGCCGGCACTGTGCGCGGCGGCCTGCACCAGCAGCGAGTTCGGCAACGAGGGTGGGATGGTCAAGATCAAGCCCGTTGGGCAAACGAGCAAGGCGCTCGGTGATGAAGCCGAGGCGCGCGCCCTGGCCCATTTGCAGGCCGCGGGCATGGTGCTCGTGCAGCGCAATTATCGCGTCGCCGGCGGCCCCAACGCGCACGGCGCCGAGGTCGACCTGATCATGCGCGCGCGCGACGGCACGCTGGTGTTCGTGGAAGTGCGCCGCCGCGCCGGCCGCAGCCAGGGCGGCGCGGCGGCCAGCGTGGGCGCGCCAAAGCAACGCCGTTTGGTGCGCGCCGCGCAGCACTTCTTGCTGCACCTGGCCGCGCCGCCGCCCTGCCGCTTCGATGTGGTGGCGTTCGATGGCGAGCGGCTGGACTGGATCGTTGCAGCCTTCGACGCCAGCTGAGGCCGCTGTGCGGCGCAGCGCACACAGGCCAGGGCCTATGATGTTGCGAACATGCTTGAGCCTCGCATCCAGCAACACTTCTTCGACAGCGCCGACCTGCATTACCAGAGCGCCGAATCGCTGGCGCGCCCTTTGGCCGATGCGGCCCAGGCGCTGGTGGGCTGCATCACCTCAGGCGGCAAGTTGATGGTGGCAGGCGCCGGCGGCCAAGCAGCGCTGGCCACTTACTTCTGCGCCGCGCTGGTGGGCCGCTTCGAGCGCCAGCGCCCGCCACTGGCCGCCATGGCCTTGGCCGGCGATGGCGCGTGCCTGATGGGCGTGGCCGCAGCCAGCGGGTTAGAACGGGCCTACGCGCAGCAGGTGCTGGCGCTGGGCCAGCCGGGTGATGTGCTGCTGGTGCTGGACGATGACGGCGGCGCCGGCGTCTTGCTCAAGGCCGTGGCCCAGGCGCGGGTGAAAGACATGCCGGTGATCGCGCTAACCGGCCGCCAGGGCGGCGCGCTGGCCGCGGCGCTGGGTGAAACCGATGTGCACATTGCCGTGCCACACGACCGCGTGGCGCGGGTGCGCGAAATGCATCTGCTGCTGTTGCACTGCCTGTGCGACGCGGTCGACTTGCAATTGATGGGCGAACAGGAACCGACATGAACACATCAAGACTCATTGCCACCACCCTGCTGGCCACGGCGGCCGTCACGGCACTGCCGGGCTGCGCGCTGCTGCTGGGCGGCGCGGCCGTGGGTGGCGCCATGATGGTCAGCGACCGCCGCACTTCGGGCACGCAGATCGAAGACGAAACCATCGAGTTGAAGGCCGTTTCGCGCGTGCGCGAAGTGCTGGGCGAGCGTGGCCACATCAACACCACCAGCTACAACCGCATGGTGCTGATCACCGGCGAAGTGCCGGGCGAGGCCGACCGCGCTGCGCTGGAGCAAGCCATTGGCCGCATCGAGGGCGTGCGCTCGGTGCTGAATGAAGTGGCGGTGATGAGCAACAGCTCGCTCAGCTCGCGGTCCAGCGATTCGCTGATCACGGCCAAGGTCAAGGCCACCTACATCGACGCCAAGGACGTGCACGCCAACGCCATCAAGGTGGTGACCGAGCGCGGCGTGGTGTACCTGATGGGCCGCGTCAGCGAGCGCGAAGCCCAGCGCGCCAGCGAACTGGCCCGCGCCGTGGGCAGTGTGACCAAGGTGGTGCGGGTGTTCGAAATCCTCAGCGAAGCCGAGTTGGCCGACCTGGCCCGTGGCGCTTCGCCGAAGTAGCACCAGCCGCGCTTAACGCAGGCGGCGGATCAGGCTGGACGTGTCGCGCCGCCCGCCGCCCTGGGCCTGCAAGTCGGCGTAGAACTGGTCCACCAACGCGCTGACGGGCAAGCGCGCGCCGTTGCGCCGCGCTTCGTCGAGCACGAGACCCAGGTCTTTGCGCATCCAGTCCACCGCGAAGCCGAAGTCGAACTGGTCGTCAACCATGGTGGCGCCGCGGTTGTCGAGCTGCCAGCTTTGCGCCGCGCCCTTGCCAATCACCTCCAGCACCTGCTTCATGTCCAGCCCGGCGCGCTGGCCAAAGGCAATGCCTTCGGCCAAGCCCTGCACCAACCCGGCAATGCAGATCTGGTTGACCATCTTGGCCAACTGCCCGGCGCCGCTGGCGCCCAGCAGGGTCACGGCGCGCGAATAAGCCAACGCCACCGGCTTCATGGCCGCGAACGCCGCCGCTGTGCCGCCGCACATCACCGTCAGCATGCCGTTCACGGCGCCGGCCTGGCCGCCTGAAACGGGCGCGTCGACAAAGCCCAGGCCCTGGGCCACGGCCACGGCGGCGATCTCGCGCGCCACCTCGGCCGAGGCCGTGGTGTGATCAACCAACACCGCGCCCGACGCCATGCCCGCCAGCGCACCGGCGCGGCCTAACACCACGCTGCGCAGGTCAGCGTCATTGCCGACGCAGGCAAACACGCATTCGGCGCCGGCAGCCGCCGCGGCAGGCGTGGGCGCACTGGTGCCGTGGTATTCGGCCACCCAGGCCGCGGCCTTGGCCGGGCTGCGGTTGTAAACCGTCACGCTGTGGCCGGCGCGAGCCAGGTGGCCGGCCATGGGGTAGCCCATCACGCCCAGGCCGAGGAAGGCCACTTTGCGTGCGGGAACGGGGTCGTAGGTCTTGGTCATTGGGCATCTGCCTTGAGGGGAAGGCGCCGATGATGCCAAAGACAAGGAACCAGGCCGACAGGCCCGACGGGCTCCTAGTCTTACTGTGTTAACAAAATCAAGGCATTATGTGAACTTCTTCAAGCATGAGGTGAGCCTTGATGGAAGAACTTCGCGAATTTGAGCGCTACATGGTGCACTTGAGTGAGGGTCTGGGCCATGTGGATCGGCATGTTGGG
>JANOXU010000001.1:0-22921 GCA_031418595.1 Burkholderiales bacterium | reverse complement strand
TCCACTGCCTGGGGCCTGCTACCCGGCGCACCGACGCCTACCGGGACGGGACTCTCACCCGTTGGACTGGCGCAGCATGCAGCAGCACTACCTTCCCCCTGCGGGTTCAGTCGAGCCTTTGCTTCGTGACGCACCATGGCTGGATTATCTGTGGGCCCCAACGCTCATTGCGTTCGCTGCCAGCCGGCAAGCATGCCGACTGGCCTTCGCAGGCACAAACCAGTCCGCAGGGACTGGTGTGTGTCCGGGCTCAGCCCCCCCGAGGGGCTACGCGGGCCTTGGGCCCGTCGGCCCGCGTCGCCGCTGCGTTCAGCGCCACAGCTTATGCAGTTCGATCAAGCCCAGGAACAGCGGCTGGTGCAGCATGTACACCGTGAGCGGCCAGCGCCCCAGCAGCGCCAGGCCACGCAGCGGGCCTGTTGCCGCAGGCATCAACCAGGTCGCGCGTTCGGCCAGCACCCAGCGCCCCCCTGCGGCGCCGATCAACATCACCCCCAGCCACGGCAACACGGGCACATAGTCTTCGGTCACCGGCAGCTTGGTGACCAGGCCGGTCCAGTTCAGCCAGCGGCCGTTGAACGCGGCGTGCTGCCAAACAAACGGCAGCACCAGCGCCACCAGCGCCAACAGCCACAGGCCGCGCCGCATGGGCCAGGCCAGGCGCACCAGCACCAGCATCACGGCCATGCCGTGCAGCACGCCAAAGCTGATCCAGCTTTTCGGGAACATCCAGGCCGAGCCCAGGCTCACCAGCACGGCGCAACCGGCCACTTGCGCCCAGCGGCGCCAAAAACGTGGCCAGCCCTGGCCTTGCGTCAGCGCTAACGCCTGGCTGAAGCCGGCACTGAAGACGAACAGGCTGACGATGGCTGTGCGCTGCCAGATCCAGAACGGGTCGACGTAGAAGTTCTGTTTGGGGCTGAGCAGGCCGTTCAGGTTGAGGTCGAAACAGAAGTGAAAAACCATCATCCAGACCATGGCCAGGCCGCGCAGGGCATCCAGCCGCTCGAAGCGGCTGGGCGGTAAGGTGGCGGCATTCATCGCTGGGGCATGCTCTATCCTCGACTCTTGTGTGCATGCTAGAGGATGAGCTTGTGAGCGAGGTCAAAACACAGTACGCCAGCGTCTTTCGCCCGGCCCTGTTCGCCGGCCAGGTGATCTGGGTCACCGGTGGCGGCAGCGGCATCGGGCGCTGCGTGGCGCATGAGCTGGCCGCGCTGGGCGCGCTGGTGGTGATCAGCGGGCGCAAGCAAGAACGGCTCGACACGGTGGCCGCCGAAATCACGCAAGACGGCGGGCGCTGCGACACCGCGGCGTTCGACATCCGCGATGAAGACGCGGTGAAGGCCGGCGTGGCCTCTGTGCTGGCCCGCCACGGCCGGGTGCATGGGCTGGTCAACAACGCCGGCGGGCAGTTCCCGGCGCCG
Organism: Burkholderiales bacterium; assembly: GCA_031418595.1. Classification (GTDB taxonomy): domain Bacteria; phylum Pseudomonadota; class Gammaproteobacteria; order Burkholderiales; family Burkholderiaceae_C; genus Rubrivivax. Next base: position 21,494 of record JANOXU010000001.1, on the reverse strand, counting down.
TTGGAAAAAATCAGCAAACGCGGCTTCGACGCGGTGGTGGGCAACAACCTCACCGGCGGCTTTTTGATGATGCGCGAGGTTTTCAACCAGAGCATGGCCGCACACGGCGGCGCCATCGTCAACATGACGGCCGACTTTCGCAACGGCATGCCCGGCATGGCGCATTCGGGCGCAGCGCGCGCCGGCATGGCCAACCTCACACAAACCGCCGCGCACGAATGGGCGCGTGCCAACGTGCGCGTGAACGCGGTGGCGCCGGGCTGGATCGCCTCCAGCGGCATGGACACCTATGACGGCGCCATGCGCGCCAGCATCGCGCACCTGAAGAACCATGTGCCGCTGCGCCGCCTGGGGCTGGAGGCCGAGGTCAGCGCGGTGATCGTCTTTTTGCTGTCACCTGCCGCGGCCTTCGTCACCGGCATCACCGTGCCCATCGACGGCGGCGTGCCGCTGGGCAACAGCGCGCACCGCAGCGCCGACCATGCGAGCGCGCCGGCCTTTGAAGGCTTTCACCGCGCGGTGCTGCCCGATGTGCTGAAGCCCGCGCAGCCATGACGGCACATGTGGTCAAGACCCGGCGCAATGCCGCCGAGCAGGCGCGCCTGGAAGCGCTGATCGCTGATTTCTTCGAGCAGCAGATCACCTTCAACCAGACGCTTGGCCTGAAGCTGGCGAGCCTGGGCGACAACGAAGTCACGGCGCGCTTCGAGATGCAGCCCGGCTTGACCGGGCACCGCCTTTCCGGCCGGCTGCACGGCGGCGTGACGGCGGCGGTGCTCGACACCACCGGCGGCCTGCTCATCATGTGGGCCCTGGCCGAAAAGTACGCTGACGAGACACCCGAGCAAGTGCTGCACCGTTTCAACCGCGTGGGCACCATCGACCTGCGTACCGACTTCCTGCGCCAGGGCGTGGGCCAGGTGTTCACCGTGCGGGCGCAGTTGCTGCGCCTGGGCGGGCATTTCGGTTCGGTGCAAATGCAACTGAACAACGAGGAAGGCGTGCTGCTGGCCACGGGGGCGGGAACTTACGTTTCAGCCTGATTCGGCACGAGCGTCAGGGTTAGCATTCGCGCCGTTTTTGCCAACCCGAAAGCCCCGCAATGCAAGTTATTTGCCTCGATCTCGAAGGCGTGCTCGTGCCCGAAATCTGGATCGAATTTTCGCAGCGCACCGGCATTGCCGAATTCGCCCGCACCACCCGCGACGAGCCCGACTACGACAAGCTGATGCGCTTTCGCCTGGGCCTGTTGCGCCAACGCGGGCTGAAGCTGGCGGACATTCAAAACGTGGTGGCCGGCATGGCGCCGATGGACGGTGCGCGCGCGTTCCTGGACGAGCTGCGCAGCCGCTTCCAGGTGGTGATTCTTTCCGACACCTTCTACGAATTTGCTGACCCATTGATGGTGCAGCTCGGCAGGCCGACGCTGTTTTGCCACCGCCTGGTGACTGATGCCGATGGTTATGTGAGCGAATACAAGCTGCGCCAGCCGGATCAAAAGCGCGTGGCGGTGAATGCGCTGAAGAGCCTGAACTACAAGGTGATCGCCGCGGGCGATTCGTACAACGACACCGGCATGCTCAGCGCCGCCGACGCGGGCTTCTTCATCCACCCGCCCGAAGCCATCACCAAGCAGTTCCCGCAATTCGCGGTGACGCACAGCTACGCGGAACTGAAGGCGCAGATCGATGCCGCTGCGGCGCGCCTGGCTGGATAACGCTTCACTTCATCCACACCCGCGCATTGCGAAACATGCGCATCCAGGGGCTGTGCTCGCCGGCCGCGCCGCTGCTCCAGCTCATCTGCAGGTTGCGAAACACACGCTCCGGATGAGGCATCAGCGCGGTGAAGCGGCCGTCGGCCGTGGTCACCGCAGTCAGGCCGCCGGCGCTGCCGTTGGGGTTGAGCGGGTAGGCCTCGGTGGGCTCGCCGTGATGGTCCACGAAGCGCATCGCACCGAGCACGCGCGCCGCATCGCCGCGGGTTGAAAAATCCACCCGCCCTTCGCCATGCGCCACCGCAATGGGCAAGCGGCTGCCGGCCATGCCGCTGAAGAACAAGGATGGGCTGGCCATCACCTCGACCAGGCTCAAGCGGCCTTCGAATTGCTCGCTGCGGTTGCGCACGAACAGCGGCCAGTCTTGCGCGCCGGGAATGAGCGGGGCGAGCGCGGCGAACATCTGGCAGCCGTTGCACACACCCAGCGCCAGCGTGTCAGGGCGGTTGAAGAAGGCCGCGAACTGATCGGCCAACACCGGGTTGAACAGGATCGAGCGCGCCCAGCCCTGGCCGGCGCCCAGCGTGTCGCCGTAGCTGAAGCCGCCACAGGCCACCAGGGCCTGGTATTGATCGAGTCGGGCGCGGCTACTCTGCAGGTCGCTCATGTGCACATCGAAGGTGTCGAAGCCGGCCTGGGCCATGGCGTAGCTCATCTCGACCTGGCTGTTCACGCCTTGTTCGCGCAGGATCGCCACCTTGGGGCGGGCGCTGTGGATGAACGGCGCCGCCACGTCTTCAGTCTCATCGAACGTTAGCTTCACATGCAAGCCCGGGTCCGCTGAAGCGCCCACGCCGGCATGCTCGGCATCGGCGCATGCAGGGTTGTCGCGCAGGCGTGCGATGCGCCAGCTCACCTCATCCCAGGCCTGGTGCAGATCGGTGAGCGGCACGTCAAGCTGGCATTTCGCGTCGCGCCAGACTTCCATGCGCCCCGTGGTGTTCACCTTGCCCACCACATGCGCATGGCGGCTCAGGCCGTGCTGGCGCAGGGCGGCCAGCACCGCGTCGCGCTCGTTGCGGCGCACCTGAATCAGCACACCAAGCTCTTCATTGAACAAGGCCTGGAGCGTCAGCTCATGGCGCCGCGCGCCCACCTGCCCGGCCCAGTTCTTGGCGTCGCCCGCTTCGGCGCGGCTGTCGGCAATGCCGTCGCCTTGCGTCACCAGCATGTCCACGTTCAGGCTCAGGCCCAGGTTGCCGGCAAAGGCCATTTCGCAGGCCGCGGCCCACAGCCCGCCATCGCTGCGGTCGTGGTACGCAAGGATGCGGCCCGCCGCGCGCAGCTCATTCACAACGTTAACCAAGGCCTTCAGCGCGGCCGGGTCGTCCAGATCGGGCACTTCATCACCAAACTGCCCCAACACCTGGGCCAGCATCGAGCCCGCCATGCGCATGCGCCCCGCCCCCAGGTCGATGAGGATCAGCTCGTTGTCGCCAGGCAGCAGTTGGGGCGTGAGCGTGCTGCGCACATCATCCAACGCCGCAAAGGCGGTGACGATGAGCGACACCGGCGCCGTCACCTGCCGCTGCACCCCGCCTTCGGCCCAGCGCGTGCGCATCGACAACGAATCCTTGCCCACCGGTACGCCAACGCCCAGCGCCGGGCACAGCTCCAGGCCCACGGCGCGCACGGTGTCGAACAGCGCCGCGTCTTCGCCGGGCTCGCCACAGGCCGCCATCCAGTTGCAACTGAGCTTCACATGCGCCAGGGTGATGGGCGCGGCCAGCAGGTTGGTGATGGCCTCGCCCACCGCCATGCGGCCCGATGCCGGCGCATTCAACGCCGCCAGCGGCGTGCGTTCGCCCATGCTCATGGCTTCACCGGCAACGCCCGAGTAATCAGCCAAGGTGACGGCGCAATCGGCCACCGGCACCTGCCACGGGCCGACCATCGGGTCGCGGTGGCTCAAGCCGCCCACGGTGCGGTCGCCGATGGTGATGAGAAAGCGCTTGCTGGCCACGCTGGGGTGGCGCATCACATCCAACGCCACCTGCTTCAGCGCCACATCGTTCAGGTTCAGCGGCGGCGCGCTGCGCGCCACGCGGCCAACGTCGCGGTGCAGGCGCGGCGGCTTGCCCAGCAGCACATCGAGCGGCATGTCGATGGGGCGTGCGGCGCCCTCGCCGCCACTTGTGCTTGCGGCACCGTCTTGCAACACCAGGTCTTGCGCTTCAGTGGCCACGCCCACCACGGCATAGGGGCAACGTTCGCGCTGAGCCATGGCGTCGAACAGCGGCAGCGCGTCAGCCGCCAGGGCCAGCACATAGCGTTCCTGGCTCTCGTTGCACCAGGCCTCGCGCGGGCTCAAGCCGGTTTCCTGCAAGGGCACTTTGCGCAGATCAAAAATCGCACCGCGGGCGGCGCCGTGCACGAGCTCGGGGAAGGCGTTGCTCAGCCCGCCCGCACCCACATCGTGAATCGCCAGCACGGGGTTGGCACTGCCCAAGGCCCAGCAATGGTTGATGACTTCCTGCGCGCGGCGCTGCATTTCGGGGTTGCCGCGTTGCACGGAGTCAAAGTCGAGCGCCTGCGCGTTGCTGCCCGCACCCAGCGAGCTGGCCGCGCCACCGCCCAGGCCGATGCGCATGCCCGGGCCGCCGAGCTGGATGAGCAAGGTGCCGGCGGGAAACTCGATCTTGTGGGTTTGGCCGGCGCTGATGGCGCCCAGGCCGCCGGCGATCATGATCGGCTTGTGATAACCGCGCTGCACACCGGACACCGTTTGCTCGAACACGCGGAAGTAGCCGCCCAGGTTGGGCCGGCCGAATTCGTTGTTGAAGGCAGCGCCGCCGAGCGGGCCTTCGAGCATGATTTGCAAGGCGCTGGCCATGTGCGCCGGCCGCGCGGCGGGCTCGCGCTCCCATGGCTCATGGGTGCCGGGCAGGTGCAGGTTCGAGACCGAAAAGCCGGTCAGGCCCGCCTTGGGCCGGGCGCCTCGGCCCACAGCGCCTTCATCACGAATCTCGCCGCCCGCGCCGGTGGCGGCGCCGGCAAACGGCGAGATCGCCGTGGGGTGGTTGTGCGTTTCCACCTTCATCAGCACATGCACCAGTTCTTGCCGCGCGCTGTACTGCGGCGCGTTGGTGTAGCCCTGGGGCAGCCAACGTTCGACATGACTGCCTTGCATGACCGAGGCGTTGTCGCTGTACGCCACCACCGTGCGCTGGGGTGAGGTGGCCTCCGTGTGGCGGATCATGCCGAACATGGAATGCGCTTGCGCCTCGCCATCAATGGTGAACTGCGCATTGAAGATCTTGTGCCGGCAATGCTCGCTGTTGGCCTGCGCGAACATCATCAGCTCCACATCGCTGGGGTTGCGGGCGAGTTGCGTGAACGCGGCCACCAGGTAGTCGATCTCGTCATCGCTCAACGCCAGGCCCAGCCCCTGGTTGGCCGCCAGCAACGCGCTGCGCCCGGCACCCAGCACGTCCACGTGTTCCAGCGCCGGTGCGGCCTGCGCCGCGAACAGGCCGGCGGCGGCTTCAGCGCTGGCGGCCACGCTTTCGGTCATGCGGTCGTGCAGCAATGCGGCACAGGCGCCGAGTTCCTGTTCAGACAGCGGTTTGGCCGTACCGAGCAGCGGCGCCTTGAGCTGCAAGCGGTATTCAGTGACGCGCTCCACGCGCAGCGCACTGGAGCCGCAGTTGCGCGCAATGTCGGTGGCCTTGCTCGACCAGGGCGACACGGTGCCCAGGCGCGGCATCACCACGATCAGCGTGCCTTCGTCGCTGCCAGGCTGGCGTGCGGCGTAGTCGAGCAGCGCGCTGAGCTTGTCGTGGGTGGCGCGGTCGGGCGCTTGCGCACTGGCCACCCAGTGCACATGCTGCGCACGCAGGCCGGTGATGCGCTCAGACACGGCGCGCAGCGGCACCAGCAAGGCCTGGGCGCGAAAGTCAGAAAGTGCATTGCCGCCGATGAAGCGGCTCAGGTGGGGTGTGGTGGAAGGCATGCGATCCCGGTGGGTGGGCTGTGCGGGCGCGGCGCGACGCGGCCGTGTCGGCCGCAGCGAAGGCCCTGGGGTGGGGCTGATTTTATGTGCGGCATGGATAATCGGCGCCCATGGCAATCAGCATCAAAACCCCCGCAGACATCGAAGGCATGCGCCTGGCCGGCCGCCTGGCGTCGGAAGTGCTGGACATGCTCACTTCCCACGTCAAGCCCGGTGTCAGCACCGAAGCGCTGGACAAACTGGCGCATGAGCACATCGTGCACGTGCAAGGCGGCACGCCCGCGCCGCTGAACTACGCGCCGGCGGGCTACACGCCCTACCCCAAGTCGATCTGCACCTCGGTCAACCACCAGGTGTGCCACGGCATCCCGAACGAGCGGCCGTTGTAGAACGGCGACATCGTCAACATTGACGTCACCGTGATCAAGATCGGCTGGCACGGTGACACCAGCCGCATGTTCGTGGTCGGCGAAGGCAGCATCCAGGCCAAGCGGCTGTGCCAGCTCACACACGAAGCCATGTGGAAGGGCATCGTTCGCGTCAAGCCCGGCGCTCGGCTGGGCGATATCGGGCACGCCATCCAGATGTTCGGCGAATCGAACGGCTTTTCGATCGTCCGCGAGTTCTGCGGCCACGGCATCGGCGCGCGTTTTCATGAAGAGCCGCAGGTGCTGCACTATGGCCGCCCGGGCACGCTGGATGAACTGGTGCCTGGCATGACCTTCACCATCGAGCCGATGGTCAACGCCGGGCGGCGCGAGATCCGCGAAATGGGCGACGGCTGGACCATCGTCACCAAAGACCGTTCGCTGTCGGCGCAGTGGGAACACACCGTGCTGGTCACCGACACCGGCTACGAGGTGCTCACGCTTTCGGCCGGCAGCCCGCCGCCGCCGGCTTTTGTCAACGGTTAATTTTCCGCCCGTGTCAGAGCCTTCGCTGCGCCAGCGCCTGGCGGCCCGGCGTACCGAGCTGATCACCCAATTCAACGCCGCCCGCCCCACCGGCCCGGCGGCCACCCGGCTGTGCCGGGCCTTGGCCGGCTGCGTTGATGACACGCTGCAAGCGCTGTGGCAACACGCCGCGCTGCCCGAAGGCGCCAGCCTGGTGGCCGTGGGCGGCTATGGCCGCGGCGAGTTGTTCCCTTACTCTGATGTCGACCTGCTGCTGCTGCTGCCCGCGGGCATGGGTCATGACGACGCCGCCGCGCCCGCGCGCGACGCCCTGCGCCAGGCCGCGGCCGACTTCATCACCCAGTGCTGGGACGCCGGCCTGGACCCAGGCACCTCGGTGCGCACCGTGGCCGAATGCGTGGCAGAAGCGCGAGCCGATGTGACGGTGCAGACCGCCTTGCTCGAAGCCCGCATGGTGGCCGGCAATAAGCGCTTGTTCAATGAACTGCGCAGCGCCCTCGATCACGCCATGGATGCGCGCGCCTTCTACCGCGCCAAGCTGCTGGAAATGCGCCAGCGCCACGTGAAGCACGAAGACACGCCCTACTCGCTGGAACCCAACTGCAAGGAAAGCCCCGGCGGCCTGCGCGACTTGCAGGTGGTGATCTGGGTCGCTCGCGCCGCTGGGTTGGGGCGGCACTGGGCCGAGCTGGCGGCCAAGGGTTTGATCACGCCGTTCGAGGCGCGCCAGCTGCAAAAGCATGAAGGCACGCTCAAGCTGATCCGCGCCAAGCTCCATGCCCTGGCCGGGCGGCGCGAAGACCGCCTGGTGTTCGATCTGCAAACCGCCCTGGCCGAAAGCTTCGGCTTCAAGGCCAGCGCGGCGCAGCGCTCGTCTGAGGTGCTGATGCGCCGCTACTACTGGGCGGCCAAGGCGGTGACGCAGCTCAACCAGATCATCCTGTTGAACATTGAAGAACGCATCAGCGGCTCGCAAGATGCGCCGATGCGCGAGATCAACGCCCGCTTCCGCGACCGCGCCGGCATGCTCGAAGTGGCCAGCGACAGCCTGTACACCGACAACCCGCGCGCCATCCTGGAAACCTTCTTGGTGTATGCGCAAACGCCGGGCATCAAGGGCCTTTCAGCACGCACCCTGCGCGCGCTGTACAACGCCCGCGGAGTGATGGACGCGGCCTTTCGCCGCGACCCGATCAACCGCGAGAATTTTCTCGACCTGCTGCGCCAGCCCCAGGGCGTGACGCACGCCTTTCGGCTGATGAACCAGACCTCGGTGCTGGGGCGCTATCTGTGGGTGTTCCGCCGCATCGTGGGCCGCATGCAGCACGACTTGTTCCACGCCTACACGGTGGACCAGCACATCCTGATGGTGCTGCGCAATGTGCGCCGCTTTTTCATTCCCGAGCATGCGCACGAGTACCCGTTTTGCTCACAACTCGCCGGGCAATGGGATGCGCCCTGGCTGCTCTACGTGGCCGCGCTCTTTCACGACGTGGCCAAAGGCCGTGGTGGCGACCATTCCGAGCTGGGCACGGTGGAAGTGCGGCGTTTTTGCCGCGAGCATGAAGTGCCGCGCCAAGACAGCGCGTTGATCGAATTCCTGGTGCGCCACCACCTCACCATGAGCCGCGTGGCGCAGAAGGAAGATCTCAGCGACGCCGATGTCATCACCGGCTTTGCCAAGCTGGTGGGCAGCGAACGCCGGCTGACCGCGCTGTACCTGCTGACGGTGGCCGACATCCGCGGCACCAGCCCCAAAGTGTGGAACGCCTGGAAGGGCAAGCTGCTGGAAGACCTGTACCGGTTGACGCTGCGCGCCCTGGGCGGCGCACAGCCGAACCTGGACGCCGAGATCGAAACCTGCAAGCAAGACGCGCGGCAGATTCTGGCCCTGCACAGCGCCTTGCCCGGCACCGAAGTGCCGCTGTGGTTAACGCTTGACGTGAGCTACTTTGCGCGCCACGACGCCGCCGACATTGCCTGGCATGCGCGCATGCTGTGGCGCCACCTGAACACCACGGTGCCGGTGGTGCAGGCGCGGCTGTCGCCGGTGGGCGAAGGGCTACAGGTGATGGTGTTCAGCCCCGACCGGCCCGACCTGTTCGCCCGCATCTGCGGCTACTTCGATGGCGCGGCGTTCAGCATTCAAGACGCCAAGATCCACACCACGCGCGCGGGCTTTGCGCTCGACACGTTTCAGGTCGTCAACACCCGGCTCGATTCCAACGATGCCGGCGGCCACCGCGACCTGATCACCATGGTGGAAACACAGGCCGTGAAGGCGCTGCTGTCTGAGGGGCCTTTGCCCGAACCGCCGCGCGGGCGGCTGTCGCGCCGGGTGCGTTCGTTCCCGGTCACGCCGCGCGTGTCGCTCGCGCCCGATGAACGCGCGCAACGCTGGCTGCTGAGCATCAGCACCAGCGACCGGGTGGGCCTGCTGTACGCCATGTCGCGCGTGCTGGCGCGCCACCACATCAACTTGCAACTGGCCAAGATCACCACCCTGGGCGAGCGCGTGGAAGACACGTTTTTGGTCGACGGGCCCGCCTTGCAGCAATCGCGTTTGCAATTGCAGATTGAAAGCGAGCTGCTTGACGCGATTGCGCCCAGCGCAGCATGAGCCTGGTTCAGATCAGCGTCGAGCAGGCCCTGGCCACGCGCTTTGATGCGGTGATCGACGCGCGCTCACCGGCCGAGTTCGCCGAGGATCATTTGACCGGCGCCGTGAACTGGCCCACGCTTGATGATGAACAACGGCGCGTTGTCGGCACGCTCTACAAGCAGGTCGACGCCCTGGCGGCGCGCAAGCTGGGCGCGGCCATGGCCGGGCGCAACATCGTGGCGCACATAGAAGCCTTCGTGCAGGACAAGCCGCGTGACTGGCGCCCGCTGGTGTACTGCTGGCGCGGCGGCCAGCGTTCGGGCAGCCTGGCCTGGTTCTTGTCGCAGATCGGTTTTCGCACCTGCCAGCTCAGCGGCGGCTACAAGGCCTGGCGGGCTAACGTTAGAACCGACTTGCTCACGCTGCCGCGGCAGTTCAGCTACCGCGTGCTGTGCGGGCGCACCGGCAGCGGCAAGACGCGGCTGTTGCAAGCGTTGCGGCATGAAGGCGCCCAGGTGCTCGATCTGGAAGCCCTGGCCTGCCACCGCGGCTCGGTGCTGGGCGCCGTGCCGGGCCAGCCGCAGCCCAGCCAGAAACGCTTCGACACGCTGGTGTGGGAGGCGCTGCGTGGCTTTGATGCGCAGCGCCCGGTGTTCGTCGAAAGCGAAAGCCGCAAGGTCGGCGCGCTGCGCGTGCCCGAGGCGTTGATCGAACACATGCGCGCCAGCGGCCTGTGCCTTCGGGTGGAGATGAGCGACGCCGCGCGGCTGGATCTGCTGCTGGACGAATACGGCTTCTTCGCCCAGCAAGTAGACGTGTTCAACCAGGCGCTGGAAGGCTTGATCGAGCCGCGGGGACGCGAACAGATAGCGCGTTGGCGCGCCCAGGCGCAAGCCGGGCAGTGGCGCGAACTGTTTGGCGACCTGATGACGCAGCACTACGACCCGCTGTACCAGCGCTCACTGGCGCGCAGCTTTGCGCAGCTTGAGTCGGCTCAGGTCGTGGTGCTGGCAGATGGCGGCGAGCCCGCGCTGCACGAAGCGGCGCGGCGGTTGGTGGCGGCGCCCTGAAGGCGAAAGGCCGTCCTCAGGACGGCCTCACGTCCTCATCCGCCCCGGCCCGCGCGCTTGCATGCGCGCGTGCGTAGATGAGGCGAGAGGCCGTCCTCAGGACGGTCTCACGTCCTCATCTACCCCATGTGCATGCCGCCGTTGCAACTGAAGTCGGCGCCGGTGGAAAAGCCCGAGTCTTCGCTGGCCAGCCAGGCCACGATGGAGCCGATCTCTTCGGGCTTGCCCAGTCGCTTGACCGGAATGGTGGCGACGATTTTTTCCAGCACTTCGGGCTTGATGGCGCGAACCATGTCGGTGCCGATGTAGCCCGGGCTCACGGTGTTCACCGTCACGCCCTTGCCCGCCACTTCTTGCGCCAGCGCCATGGTGAAGCCATGCATGCCCGCCTTGGCGGCCGAGTAGTTGGTCTGCCCGGCCTGGCCCTTTTCACCATTGACCGAACTGATCTGGATGATGCGGCCCCAGCCCTTTTCAACCATGCCCGGCACCACTTGCTTGGTGACGTAGAACATGCTGTTCAGGTTGGTGTCGATCACCGCCTTCCAGTCCTCGGGGCTCATTTTCAGGAACATGCGGTCGCGCGTGATGCCGGCGTTGTTTACCAGCACGTCGATCGAGCCATGCTCGGCCACGGCCTTGGTGAAGGCGTCGACCGTGCTTTGCCAATCGGCCACATTGCCCACCGAGGCGTGGAAGCTGTAGCCCAGAGCCTTTTGCTCATCGAGCCACTTGGTGAAGTCACGGCTGGGGCCGCAGCCGGCAATGACCTTGAAGCCTTCCTTGTGCAGGCGCTGGCAGATGGCGGTGCCGATGCCACCCATGCCGCCCGTGACGTACGCTAGTTTCTGTGCCATGTTCTCGTCTCCTTCAGTTGCGAAGTGGTTGCGCTGCAAGCGTGGCGCCCGCGGCCTGTGCCGTCAAGCCTGGCACCGACATAGTCTTCAAATATTTGTTCAGGCCGACTGTTTGACGTACCGCCCAGGCGCCGGCTCGATGGCCGGGAAACGGCGGCTGCCGGGCGCCTTGGGCGCGGCAAGCTGCTTGCCCGCGTGGCCTTTGAGCCAGCCCGCCCAATCAGGCCACCAACTGCCGGGCACCGCTTTGGCACCCGTCATCCAGTCGCCGGCGGCTGCGGGCAATTGGTCTTGCACCCAGTAATTGCGCTTGTTGCTCGAAGGCGGGTTGATCACGCCGGCAATGTGGCCCGACGCGCCCAGCACGAAGCGCTTCTTGCCGTTCAAGATTTGCGTCGTGCCGTAGGCTGCCTGCCAGGGCACGATGTGGTCTTCGCGCGAGGCATACACATACACCGGCGCCTTGATCTTGCCCAGATCGAGCTTTTCACCGCACACAGTGAGCTTGCCGGGAAGCTTCAATTCGTTTTGCAAATAGGTGTGGCGCAGGTACCAGCAATACATCGGGCCGGGCAGGTTGGTGGAGTCACCGTTCCAGTACAGCAAGTCGAACGCCGGTGGCGCTTCGCCCTTGAGGTAGTTGCTGACCACGTAGTTCCACACCAGGTCGTTCGGGCGCAGCATACTGAAGGTGCTAGCCAATTCCTTGCCCATGAGCAGCTTGGGGCCACCGGATGCGGCCTCGCCCAGCGTGGATTCGCGCTGCTTCACCGATGCTTCGTCGATGAAGACATCGAGCACGCCGGTGTCGCTGAATTCAAGCAAGGTGGTCAGCAGCGTGAGCGAATGCGCCGGCTGCTCACCGCGCGCAGCGAGCACCGCCAAGGCCGTGCTGAGAATGGTTCCGCCGACACAAAAACCCAGGGCGTTGATCGTTGCGCTGCCGGTCAATTCCTGCACCACGCTGATGGCCTTGATGGCCGCATGCTCGATGTAGTCGTCCCAGGTTTTGCTGGCCAGCGACTCATCCACATTGCGCCAGCTCACCACGAACAGCCGGTGGCCTTGCTCGACGGTGTAGCGGATCAGCGAGTTGTTGGGCTGCAAATCCATGATGTAGAACTTGTTGATGCACGGCGGCACGAACAGCATCGGCCGCTCATACACCTTGGCCCCCAGCGGCTTGTATTCAATGAGCTGGAACAACTCGTTTTCGAACACCACCGCGCCTTCGGTGGTGGCCACGTTGCGGCCCACTTCAAAGGCGGTTTCGTCGGTCTGCGAAACATGGCCCTTGCGCACATCCTGCATCAGCAACTGCAAGCCCTGGCTCAGGCTTTGGCCGTTGCTGGCCAAGGCCTTTTGTTGCGCCTCGGGGTTCAGCGCAAGAAAGTTGCTGGGGCTGGCTGCGTCAACGAATTGCTGCACGGCAAAGCGCACACGCGCCTTCGTTTTGGCGTCACCCTGCACAGCTTCGGCCAACTGCGCCAGGGCGCCGGCGTTGAGCAAATACATCTGTGCGGCAAAGCTGGCTGCAGGGTTGGCCGCCCATTCCTTGGCCGCAAAACGCCGGTCGGCCAGGCCTGGTTTTTCACCGCCACTGGCCAGGCCAAACTGCCCGTTCCACAGGGCCGTGGCGCGGGTCAGGTAGTCGGCCTGCAACTGGGCCAGCTTGGCCGGCTCGATGCCCACACCCGCCAGGCCCTGGAACAACTCGGGCAAGGCCAATGCGCCGAGATCGGGAACGAATGGGTTGGGTGACAGGCTCATGCTTCACATCCTGATGGGCGGGCCGGCGCAGTGGTTGAGCACGCGGCGGGCAGGTCGATGGGCGGGCGCCGGGTGGGCCAGCGCAGGCCATGTTTTAGGCCGCGAACCTTACCACAAGGTGACATGAATTTCCTTATAACGAAACTTCATTCCGTTATACGGAAGTAGATCGCCTGCGGATGCTCACTCGCCACAAGCGTAGCGGCCGATCTACGTGCGGCAGCGAACCCGCCTTCGAATCAACCCCGCAACCAGACCGCCGCCGCCATGCGGCCCGACGCACCGTCGCGGCGGTATGAAAAATAAGTGCCCGGCTGCGCCACTGTGCAGGCATCGAGGCTGGCCACTTCGTTCACACCGGCTTGGTGCAGCACCTGGCGCGCCAGGCCCGGCAGGTCGGCCAGCCAGCGCATGGCACCGTCAGCGCGCGGGCGCGGTTTGAACAGGCCAGTCAGGCGTTCATCAGGCGTCGGCGCGAAGGCGGCCAGCACATCGGCGCCCACTTCAAACTGGCGCGGGCCGATGCAGGCTCCCAGCCAAACCGCCACCTCCACCGGCGCGCAACCCGCGGCCGCGCACAGCCGCGCCAGCGTGGCCTGCAACACGCCCGCGGCCAGGCCGCGCCAGCCGGCATGCGCGGCGGCCACGGCGCGGCCATTGGCGGCGGCAAACAGCACGGGCAGGCAGTCGGCCACCAGCACGGTGCAGGCGACGCCGGGCTCAGTTGTGAAAGACGCATCGGCCTGCGGCGCGGGCAAGGCCAGCCCGGCACGGCTGGCTTCAACCACCGCCACGCCATGCACTTGGCGCAGCCAGAACGGCTGCGCGCCCAAGGCCGCTGCAAAGCGCGCCCGGTTGCTGGCCACGGCGCCGGGCTCGTCGCCGCTGCCACTGCCCAGGTTCAGGCTGTTGAATGGCGGCTGGCTCACGCCGCCCTGACGTGTGCTCATCAAGGCGCCCACATTCGCCGGCGCCGCCCAGCGCGGCGTCATTTGGCAACCTTCGTGCTGCGCACTGCGGCACTCGCCATGGGGCGAAGCCCGGACGCAGGCAGTCCCTGCGGACTGCCTGCCGCCCGGCGAGGGCCATCGGCCTGTGGCCGATGGCGGCCCGGCGGTCTCATCGCCTGAGGCAACTCACTCAGCATCCGGGCAGGCTTCTGGGCGCGTCTTGTCGAAGGCCGGCAACTGCATGCACGCGGCGTGCACGCGCATCACGTTGGGCACATGGTCGAGCCGGCAATCAAAACGCTGGGCGTTGAAGATCTGCGGCACCAGGGCGCAGTCGGCCAGCGTGGGCGCGTCACCATGGCAATAACGTGCGGGTTGAGCGGCGAGCTGGCGTTCCACCACTTCAAGGCCGGTCTCCACCCAATGCCGGTACCAGCGGTTCTTGTCGTCTTCGCTGAGCTTGAGCGTGTGCACCAGGTAGCGCAGCACGCGCAGGTTGTTCAGCGGATGGATCTCGCACGCCACGTCTTGCGCCAAGGCGCGCACGCGGGCGCGGCCCAGCGCGTCAGCCGGCAACAGCGGTGGCTGGGGGTGCGTTTCGTCGAGGTATTCGATGATCGCCAACGACTGCGTGATGGTGTGCTCGCCATCGCGCAGCAGCGGCACCAGGCGCGAGGCCGACACCGCGGTGTACGACTCGTTGAAGTGCTCTTTCTTGGCCAGGTGCACGCTGCGGTAGTCGTATTCCAGTCCCTTCAACGCCAGGGCAATGCGCACGCGATAAGAGGCCGATGAGCGAAAGTAATTGAACAGTTCCATGCCGGTTTCCTGCACCGCCAAGCGACGGCGCTGCCGCGGTCATGATGCCACGCGGCCCTCAAGGAAATGTGGCTCTGCCACTTTCCTTGACCCCCTCCGGGGGGCCTGGCGCGAAGCGACAGGTTTGGGGGCACTCTACACTGCCACCATGTTCGAACCGCGCCGAATTCGCCATTGCCGCGCCTGCGGCCAGCCCACCGACTACCGCGTGCCCAGCGACGACAACCGCGCTCGCGCCGTGTGCACCGGCTGCGGCGAAATCCACTACGAAAACCCGCTCAACGTGGTGGGCACGGTGCCGGTGTGGGGCGACCAGGTGCTGCTGTGCCGGCGCAACATCGAGCCGCGATTCGGCAAGTGGACATTGCCGGCGGGCTTCATGGAATTGGGCGAAACCACCACCGAAGGCGCGCTGCGCGAAACCGTGGAAGAAGCTGGCGCACGCATCGAGCTGTTAGGCCTGTTTTCACTGCTCAACGTGGTGCGCGTGGGCCAGGTGCACCTGTTCTACCGCGCCCGGCTGCTGGACACGGCCTTCGAACCCGGGCCCGAAACCATCGAAGCGCAGCTCTTTCACGAGCACGAGATTCCCTGGGACGAGATCGCCTTTCGCACCGTGCGCGAAACCCTGCTGCGATTCTTCGAAGACCATCGCAACGGCACTTTCGGATTGCATGTCAGCGACATTGCTTAGCGCCTGATGACACATCGCACTTCGGTGGGAACGGGTCTGCCGCGCACCATCGCGTGGCGAATGCGCTTTTGACGGCGGGCACAGATGGTGCTTCACTGTCGTCAAAGCAAGCGCGCAGCCAATGACCACACCCCGTTTCGACGAAATGCATGCCGGCCCCGATTCGGTGCGGGCGCACTACTTTGGGTATCAGCGCTGGCTGCTACGCCAGAGTGCCGAGCTGATGTCCGCGCGCCGCGCCGAGGCCGAGCTGATCTTTCGCCGCGTGGGCATCACCTTCGCCGTCTATGGCGCCAACGAAGAGGGCAACGGCACGGGCAACGAGGGCACCGAGCGCCTGATTCCGTTCGACGTGATTCCGCGCATCATCCCGGCCGACGAATGGGCCACCCTGCAGGCCGGCCTGATCCAGCGCGTGATGGCGCTGAACCGCTTCCTGCACGATGTCTACCATGGGCAGGCGATCCTCAAGGCCGGCATCGTGCCCGCCGAGCAGGTGCTGAACAACGCGCAGTTCCGACCCGAGATGATGAACGTGCCGGTGCCCGGCGACATCTATTCGCACATCGCCGGCGTCGACATCGTGCGCGCCGCTGGGCCTGATGGTGGCGGCACCTACTATGTGCTCGAGGACAACCTGCGCGTGCCCAGCGGCGTGAGCTACATGCTCGAAGACCGCAAGATGAGCATGCGCTTGTTTCCCGAGCTGTTCGCGCAGCACCGTGTGGCGCCGGTGGCGCACTACCCCGACCTGCTGCTCGACACCCTGCGCGACGTGGCGCCGGCCTCGGCCGACGAGCCGCATGTCGTGGTGCTCACGCCGGGCATGTACAACAGCGCCTACTTCGAGCATGCCTTCCTGGCCCAGCAAATGGGCGTTGAGTTGGTCGAGGGCCAGGATCTTTTCGTGCGCGAGCACTTCGTCTACATGCGCACCACGCGCGGGCCGCGCCGGGTCGACGTGATCTACCGTCGCATGGACGACGACTTTCTCGACCCGCAAGTTTTCCGCGCCGACTCCACACTGGGCTGCGCGGGCCTTGTCGACGTCTACCGCCGCGGCAACGTCACGCTGTGCAACGCCATCGGCACCGGCGTGGCCGACGACAAGTCGATCTACCCCTACGTGCCGCAGATGATCGAGTTCTATCTCGGCGAAAGGCCGATCCTTGCAAACGTTCCGACCTGGCAGTGCCGCGACCCCGCCGAGTTGAGCCATGTGCTGGCCAATCTGCGTGACCTGGTGGTCAAGGAGGTGCATGGTGCCGGCGGCTACGGCATGTTGGTGGGCCCGGCCGCCAGCGATGCCGAGATCGAAGACTTCCGCCTGCGGCTGCTGGCCAACCCGACCAACTACATCGCACAGCCGACACTGTCGCTGTCCACCTGCCCCACCTATGTTGAAAGCGGCATTGCGCCGCGCCACATCGACCTGCGGCCGTTCGTGTTGTCAGGCAAATCCGCCAACAAACGCGTGCAGATGGTGCCCGGCGGCTTGACGCGGGTGGCCTTGACCGAAGGCTCGCTGGTGGTCAATTCTTCTCAGGGCGGCGGCACCAAGGACACCTGGGTTCTTGAGGCGTGAAGGAGGGCTGAACGATGCTGTCACGCACCGCAGACCATTTGTTCTGGATGAGCCGCTACATGGAGCGCGCTGAGAACACCGCTCGGATGCTGGATGTGAACTACCAGACCGCGCTGCTGCCGCAGTCGGCCGACCGGGCGCAACAGGGCTGGGCCGGCGTGCTCGGCATCTCCGAATTGACCCAGGCGTTTCACCTGCAGCATGCGCAGGCCGATGCCCAAAGCGTCATGCACTTCATGGTGTGCGATGCCGGCAACCCGTCGTCCATCGTCTCGTGCCTGGCGGCGGCGCGCGAGAACGCACGCGCCGTGCGCGGCACCTTGACCACCGAGCTGTGGGAAACCACCAACGCCACGTGGCTCGATTTCTCCAGGCTGTTGCGCGAAGGCGGCTTCGAGCGCGACCCGGCCAGCCTGTTCGAATGGGTGAAGTTCCGCTCGCACCTGTCGCGCGGCGTGGCCGTGGGCACGATGCTGCAAGACGAGGCGCTGCATTTCATTCGCATCGGCACCTTCCTTGAACGCGCTGACAACACGGCGCGGCTGCTTGATGTGAAGTTCCAGGCCCTGGCGGGCAACGAGCCGATCGTGGTCGGCGGCAGCGACGCGATCGAGGTCGATTTTTATCACTGGTCTGCGATCCTGCGCTCGGTCTCGGGGTTCGAGATCTACCGCAAGGTTTATCGCAATGTGATTCGCCCGGATCGGGTCGCCGAGTTGCTGATCCTGCGCCCGGACATGCCGCGCTCGCTGGCCGCGTGCATGAACGCGCTGGTCGACAACCTCGAGCGCGTGGCCAACGAGCAAAGCGGCGAAACCCGGCGCCGCGCCGGGCGCCTGCAAAGCGAGGTGCAATACGGCCGTATCGATGAAATCCTCGCCGGTGGCCTGCATGCCTTCCTGGCGCACTTCCTGGATCGCATCAACGATATCGGCGCCGGCATCGGGCGCGACTTCCTGGCTGCACATTGAACATGGCCCACCCACCTCACATCCGCGTTCCTTGAAAGCCTGACTTGTCTATTCATGTTGCCCTGAACCACGTCAGCCACTACCGCTATGACCGGCGGGTGAAGATGTCGCCGCACATCGTGCGGCTGCGCCCGGCGCCCCATTGCCGCACGCCGATCCTCGCCTATTCAATGAAGGTCGAGCCGGCCACGCATTTCGTCAACTGGCAGCAAGACGCTTTTGCCAACCACCTGGCGCGGCTGGTCTTCAACCAGCCCACCACCGAATTCAAGGTCAGTGTCGATCTGGTGGCCGAGCTGGCGGTCTACAACCCGTTCGACTTTTTCCTTGAGCCGCTGGCGCAGACTTATCCGTTCCGTTATGACGCCGAACAGGCGCAGGAGCTGGCACCCTACATCGCCCAGGAAGCCACCACGCCGGCCTTCGCCACCTGGTTGGCCGGGGTGAACCGCCAGCCGCGGCGCATGGTCGACTTCCTGGTCGACATCAACCAGCGCCTGCACCACGGCATCCGCTACCTCATCCGCCTGGAGCCGGGTGTGCAAACGCCCGAGCAAACGCTGCTGCTGGCCAGCGGCTCGTGCCGCGACAGCGCCTGGCTGCTGGTGCAGGCGCTGCGCCACCTGGGGCTGGCGGCGCGCTTCGTGTCGGGCTACCTGATCCAGCTCAAGGCCGACGTGGCCGCGCTCGACGGCCCCAGCGGCAGCAGCGCCGACTTCACCGACCTGCACGCCTGGTGCGAGGTCTACCTGCCCGGCGCCGGCTGGGTCGGCCTGGATCCGACTTCGGGCTTGCTCGCCGGCGAAGGCCACCTGCCGCTGGCGTGCACGCCGCAACCCACGAGCGCGGCGCCCGTGAGCGGCGCGATGGACGAATGCGAAGTCGTGTTCGAGCACCACATGTCGGTGGCGCGGGTCTTCGAGTCGCCCCGCGTCACCCTGCCTTACACCGAGGCGCAATGGGCCGAGGTGCTGACCCTTGGCCAGACGGTGGATCAAGCGCTTGAGGCCGGCGACGTGCGCCTGACCATGGGCGGCGAGCCCACCTTCGTGGCGGTAGACGACCGCGACGGTGCCGAATGGAACACCGACGCACTGGGCCCGACCAAGCGCATGCGCGCGCAAGCACTGGTGCAGCGGCTGCGCGAGCGCCATGGCAGCGGCGGCTTCCTGCACTTCGGCCAGGGCAAGTGGTACCCCGGCGAGCAGTTGCCGCGTTGGGCACTTAGCATTTGCTGGCGCGCCGACGGCCAGCCCTGCTGGAACGACCCCAGCCTGTTTGCCGATGAGCGCGAGGCCCATGCCTACACCGCCGACGACGCCCAGCGCTTCATCACCGCGCTGGCCGCCCGCCTGGGGGTGACTGATCAACACATCCAGCCTGGCCATGAAGACGCCTGGTACCACCTGTGGCGCGAGCGCCGGCTGCCGTCGAACGTTAACCCGTTCGACTCCAGGCTGGACGACCCGCTGGAACGCGAACGCCTGCGCCGCGTCTTCACTCAGGGCCTGGCCAGCGCCGTCGGCTACGCGCTGCCCCTGAAGGCCAGCGACACCGCGGCGGCCGGCCCGCGTTGGCAGACCGGTGCCTGGTTCCTGCGCGACGAACGCATGCTGCTGGCGCCGGGTGATTCGCCGATGGGCTGGCGCCTGCCGCTCGATTCGCTGCCCTGGGTGGATGACAACGATCGTGTGCAACCGTTCGACCTCGACCCCTTTGCACCGCGCGCCGCCTTGCCCGCAGCGGCCGTGCTGCAGGCCCAGCCGGCCGGGCCGCGCCCGGCCGCGGTGGCCGCAGCGGCGACGCGCGCACCGCAGCAGCATGAGTCGGCGGCCTGGGTCACGCGCAGCGCGCTGGTGGTGGAGGTGCGCGACCCCACGCGGGCCAATGGGCCGCCTAAGGCTGACAGGGCCAACGGCCCGCCCGCAGCGGCATCAACCAAGGCTAACGATTCAGACAAGTCAGTGCAGCCGCGCAGCAGCGTGCTCTACGTCTTCATGCCCCCGCTGGTGCGACTGGAGGACTACCTCGACCTGGTCGCCGCCATCGAGGCCACGGCCACGGCGCTGCGCATGAAGCTGGTGCTTGAAGGCTACCCGCCGCCGCGCGACCCTCGGCTGAAGGTCTTGCAGGTCACGCCCGACCCCGGTGTGATCGAAGTCAACATCCATCCGGCGCACGACTGGGCCGAGTTGGTAGCGGACACCGAATTCCTGTACGACGCCGCCTGGCGCTCGCACCTGTCAAGCGAGAAGTTCATGCTCGATGGCCGCCACACCGGCACGGGTGGGGGCAACCATGTCGTGCTGGGCGGCGCCACCGCGGCCGATTCGCCCTTCCTGCGCCGGCCCGATGTGCTGGCCAGCCTGCTGGCCTATTGGCACAACCACCCCAGCCTGAGCTACCTGTTCAGCGGCATGTTCATCGGCCCGACCAGCCAGGCCCCGCGGGTGGACGAAGCCCGCAACGACCAGGTCTATGAACTGGAAATCGCGCTGGCTGAGATCGAACGCGCCGGCGCCCGGCAACGTGACGGCATGGCGCCGTGGATGGTGGACCGGGCGCTGCGCAACATCCTGATCGACGTCACCGGCAACACCCACCGCAGCGAGTTCTGCATCGACAAGCTGTATTCGCCCGACTCCGCCACCGGGCGCCTGGGCCTGCTCGAACTGCGCGCGTTCGAGATGCCGCCGCATGCACGCATGAGCATCGTGCAGCAGCTCTTGCTGCGCGCGTTGGTGGCGCGCTTTTGGCAGCAGCCTTACCGTGAAAAGCTGGTGCGCTGGGGCACGGCGCTGCATGACCGCTTCTTGCTGCCGCACTTCATCTGGGCCGATTTCGAAGACGTGCTCGAGGAACTGGGCCGCGCTGGCCATGGCTTCAAGCCGGCCTGGTTTGCACCGCACTTCGAGTTTCGATTCCCCAAGATCGGCGAACTGAGCGCACGCGGCGTGCGCTTGAGCCTGCGCAGCGCGCTCGAGCCCTGGCATGTAATGGGCGAGGAAGGCGCGGCGGGCACCACGGTGCGCCATGTCGATTCGTCGCTGGAGCGGCTGGAGATTCTGGCCACGGGCCTGGTGGACCCGCGCCATGGCGTCACCGTCAACGGCGTGGCCTTGCCGCTGCAAGCCACCGGCCGCGCGGGCGAGTACGTTTGCGGCGTTCGCTACCGGGCCTGGCAACCACCCTCGGCCCTGCACCCGACGATCGGCGTCAACGCACCGTTAACCATTGACCTGATTGACCGCTGGATGCAACGCTCGCTGGGCGGCGGCCAGTACCATGTGGCCCACCCGGGCGGGCTGAGCCACAGCAACTTCCCCGTCAATGCCTACGAGGCCGAAAGCCGGCGCCTGGCGCGCTTCTTCAACTTCGGCCACACGCCCGGCCGCGCCGAATGCCCGCCGGCCGTGCACAGCGCGGAGTTCCCGTTCACGCTCGACCTGCGCACAGCCAGGCGCCCTGCCTAGGAGCCTGTCGGGCTTTGGGTCGGGTCCGCGTTGGGTCTGCAAAGGGGCTCAGCCTAGGCG